>JAXDBW010000001.1:0-17456 GCA_034678405.1 Patescibacteria group bacterium
TTGGGGGGGGGGTGGGGGGGGTTTTTTTTTTTAATTTACTCTACGCTGTAAATTTGTTTTATAAAAAAAACCAATCAAAAAACTACAACGACAATATCGAAATCCCGTCAGTACCTCTGAGTAGGACTGAGTGATGGAGCGGCAGGACAGCCCACTGCGCGAGCGATCCAGGAGTGAGAGTGTATTCATTTCGTTCAGGGCCTTGTGTTTCAGTGATGGTAAGACGCCCTTCCGTTTGATAGATGACATACTCACTGTCCATCAGCCATGCTGCTTGAGATATGTCTTCTGAAGTACGGATGATGAGCTCCCGACTCTCTTCTGAGAGGTCAAGGTGCCATATCTCATGCGCGTTACGCAAGAGGAGGTGAGTGTTATTTGGTGACCACTCAGCCTGCTGTACCCGCTCAGGGGCTTGCTGGTATGCATGGCTGCTCGGGTCATAGGCAAAGAGGGTCTCTTCGGTCTGGTCTATGATCAGGTAGGTGGTTTTATTTTTTACGTTAACTGAAATAGTGTGGGTACGTGGAATCGGTAAGGATGATTGGAGTTGTCCAATTGCATTATATATCCCAAGTTTTTCAGCTGAACGATAGATAAGCATGTCATCGGCATAGTACTCGAGACTCAGGTTATTTGCAGGTGTTACAGTTCGCTGAAAAATATTTATGCGGAGTAGGCTATCTTCGGTTTGGCCGTAGAGTATATCAGATTCAGGCGCAGACCAATACATTTTCAGGAAACTGGCCGGTGTGATATCAGCAACTGATATACTGCGTCCGTTTTCCGCCGTCAATAGTATTGCAGGACTTGATGAAAAGGAGACGAGCACATATTGTTCATCGGGTGACCAGAGGACATCGGTTGGGTACTGATCGACTGGCATGTTCCAGACTGGCTGTGGCTGGATCAGCGTATAGAGGGCAATTGTTTGGTTGGTGGTAGCTATAAACCGTTCCTGGCTTGGAGCAATAGCAACATTAGTGAAGGAGCCGAGTATAGATGGATCCAGCGTGCTTTGTTTTTTGAGGAGAGTAATTTCTGGAATGCGGCTGACCTTGTCCTGATGTGCCGGTATTGCTCGAGACCAGTCGTAGTACCCATCTTTATGTATGGTAATCTGGTATGTCTGCGCCAGGAGGTTATTTATTGTCGCAGGAGTAGTTTTGCTGAATAATTGGCCATCGACAAAAATAGAGGCATCTCGGGGTTGGGTGCTGACGGTTATTGAACCAACTTTTTGAAATCCATAACCACTTGTGCTATACCGCCACCCTAGTGAGTAGGCGATTACCCCAAATGCGATCACGCTAAAAAGTATGACCATAAGGATAAAATAGACTCGGCGGTAACGAAGTCGCATATCACCCATAAGTATAGCGACTTATCTGATACGCGTCTACCGCGATTGCGTATTTAGCTCAGCTTATATATAATACCGGTGCATAAATATTTAGTTTTTCACTACCGACATGGCTCAATTACGGATAGAGGGGGGCACCTCACTTGAAGGGGATATTATGGTAGGCGGGGCAAAAAACGCGGCACTTAAGATGCTTGCGGCTGCCTTACTGACCGATGAGACCGTTGTACTCCATAATGTTCCAGCGATCAGAGATATCCAAGCGATGCAAAAAATTATTGAGTCACTGGGAGCCGCGGTGGAATACGCTGATCACACAATGACCATTACTGGTAGCGGTGTGACTGAGGCAAAGCCAGATGTGCAGTTGGTAAAACACCTCCGTGGGTCTGTTGTTATCATCGGTCCGCTGGTAGCTCGTTTTGGCACTGTCACCATGGCCCAGCCCGGTGGCTGTCTTATTGGCGCTCGCCCAATAGACACCCATATTCGTGGGTTAGAACAGCTCGGTGTCGCGGTTACCCAAGAAGACGAGCTGTACACCTTCACCGCGCGAAAGTTAATTGGGTCTACTGTCATATTACCAGAGATGAGTGTGACCGCCACTGAAAACGTGCTCATGGCGGCTGTTTTGGCCGAAGGAACAACTCAGATACGACTAGCGGCAGCTGAGCCAGAAATCGCCGATTTAGCAAATCTACTAAATGCGATGGGCGCGTCAATCCAAGGGGCAGGGACATCTGTTATTACAGTGACCGGGGTGAAGAAGCTACATGGTGCTGAATATACTGTCATGCCTGATCGAATTGAGGCGGGGACGCTGGCCGTCGCTGCTGCTGTCAGCCGTGGTCGCGTGACAATTCATAATGTCGTCCCCGATCATCTAGACCTCGTGCTGCAAAAGCTGCGCGATGCCAATGTCACTTTTGAAATCAAAAAAGATAAAGCGCTACACGTTACGCCAACCACCATGTTTCGCCCCGTTGCTATCGATACCCGGCCATATCCTGGCTTTCCTACTGATCTTCAGGCACCATTCTCCGTACTTCTCACGCAAGCAGAAGGCACGAGCACTATTTTTGAAACATTATTTGACGGCCGACTCGGATATACAAAAGAACTGAGCAAAATGGGTGCTGATATAACCATTACCAACCCTCATCAAGCGGTAGTACAGGGCCCAACCCCGCTCTATGGTAAGGAAATCACTAGTTTTGATCTCCGCGCTGGGGCCACACTCCTGATTGCTGCAATTATCGCCAGAGGAGAGAGCATTATTAGCCAATCCGAGCTGATTGATCGCGGATACGAACAGCTACCTGAACGACTATCCGCACTTGGGGCGCGTATTACACGGGTAACTGAACCACCAGCATGAATGAAAGAAAACACAATTATGGGCTCCGCTTCGGGCTCGGCATCGTTTTTTTACTAGTTGTTTTTGGTAGCCTCATTTTTGGATATTTTCTGGGGGTTACCGCAACCACATCTTCAAACCCAAGTGGGAACTTATCATTTACTGATGTCATTCAGGTCATTGAGCGGTCAATGCAGGATCATCAAGTAGACCCGGCGCTATTTGAGCAAGTTTGGAATACAATTGAGGACCGGTATGTTGACACGCCCAGCGATCCAGAGGCACTCTTGTATGGAGCGCTCAAGGGGTTGGTTGCGGGGTTGCACGACCCGTATTCTCGTTTCCTCGACCCTACGGAAACAACGGAGTTTAATAAAGAGTTAAATGGCAGCTTTGAAGGAATTGGCGCTGAGATCGGAATAAAGAATAACCAGATTACAATCATCGCCCCACTGCCGGATTCCCCGGCCGCACAAGCTGGTTTGCGGGCGAGTGATAGAGTTCTCGCCATCGATACTACTGATACAAGTGGGATGAGTCTCGAATCGGCCGTGGCCATGATCCGCGGAGAAAAAGGAACCGACGTGGTGCTGACTGTCGTCAGTGACGGTGAACGCGAACCACATGATGTTACCATTACCCGAGATGTTATTGAGGTGGATAGTGTGACCTGGAAAATGTTGGATAATGAGATTGCGTACGTTGAGATTAACCACTTCAACAGTGACACCAGTACCGTTTTCCGTTCACTGGCAAAAGACATTCTGCTCAAAAACCCAAGAGGGATGATTATTGATGTTCGTAATAACCCTGGTGGATACCTCGATTCAGTAATTGACATCGCTGGTGCGTTTCTAGATAATGACAAAACTGTTGTTATTGAAGAAGGTGGAGGACAGCGTAAAGAGTATCCCGCCTCGAGTAATACCATATTTGAAGACATACCAGTTGTAGTACTCGTCAATGGCGGGAGCGCTTCAGCCTCAGAAATTCTCGCCGGTGCACTTCAGGACTACAATCGCGCGACTATAGTGGGAGAGCAAACATTTGGCAAAGGGTCAGTGCAGGACTATGAGCAGTTCGGTGACGGCTCCTCGCTCAAGCTAACCGTTTCGAGGTGGCTCACCCCCCTCGGCAATTCGATTAACGAGCACGGTATTACACCGGATGAAGTGGTCCCGCTTACGGATGAGGATTACAATAATGATCGTGACCCACAGCTTGATCGCGCCCTCCAACTATTGACCCCGAGCGAATAAGTATGTCACGGGAGATGCATATAGTAGTCTCTGGTAAGGTACAGGGGGTGTTTTTCCGTGCTAGCGTCAAGGCTCGGGCCGAAGCCGAGGATATACGGGGATATGCTCGAAACCTTCCTAATGGCACAGTCGAAATAGTCTTGCAGGGCTCTCCAGAGCGTTTGGAAGGCCTCAGAAAGTGGATCTCCCGCGGTCCGGGCTCAAGCAGCATCTCAGACATGAATGTAGAGATACGCCCAGCCGGAGAGCCATTTGAGGGTTTTGAGATTTTGTAGTACAATGAGATCCAGAAACGTATGGACGTTATATTTTTACAGGATGTACCCGGGAGCGGCCGTCGGGGCGAAGTTAAGCATGTAGCGGAGGGGTATGCACGGAATTTTTTATTACCGAAGCGGCTGGCGCAAATAGCCACTCCGGAGGCACGCCAGAGATTTACAGCTCAGCAGGACGCATTAGAGAAGAAGCAGCAAGGTGAGGCGGGGCGGCTAGAGGAAATTGCTAAAATACTCTCCCGGGCTTCTCTGACAATCCGACGCAAAGCTAGTCCCGCAGGAACGTTATTCCAGGGTGTGAGCAGACAAGACATAGCCACGGCTATTCAGGAGCAATGCGGCTGCGGTATCTCAGCCGACGCAGTGGGTATACAGCATCCACTCAAGCAGGTAGGGGAAGCAAGGGTGCCAATCACCGTGGGAAACAAAGAAATAATCATAACAGTCAATATACAAACATGACCAACACAAATTGTAAGTATATCTTTGTCACTGGTGGGGTAGTCTCTGGACTCGGCAAAGGTATTGCTGCCGCTTCGATTGGAGCTATACTCCGCGCTTGCAATTTCAAGGTCTTCACCATTAAATTTGACCCATACCTCAACGTCGACCCGGGGACCATGAGTCCCTATCAGCACGGGGAAGTGTTTGTGCTGGATGACGGAACCGAGACAGATCTCGACCTCGGTCACTATGAGCGTTTCTTTGATGAAAATTTGAGCAAGCTGAGTAACACAACCACCGGTCAAATCTACCAGGAGCTCCTTGATGAAGAGCGCAAAGGTAAGTACCTCGGCAAAACTATTCAGATCGTTCCACACATCACTAATAAAATTAAAGAGCGAGCGTACGAAGCTGCCGAAAAAACTGGAGCAGATTTCCTCATGATGGAAATTGGTGGTACGGTGGGTGATATCGAAGGTCAGCCGTATCTCGAGGCGGCGCGTCAGATGCGCCACGAGCTTGGCTATGAACGGGTCTTATATGTCCATGTCGCCCTCTTACCGTATATAAAGACGTCCCATGAACTGAAGACAAAGCCAATTCAAATGTCAGTCCGTGAGTTGCGTGGTGCGGGGATTGTTCCAGATATTATTTTAGCTCGCGCTGACTACCCAGTGACAAAGGATCATCTCGAAAAAATATCTCAATTCTGTGACGTGCCAATCGAAGCAGTGATTCCCGCTCCCACCATAAAGTCAATTTATGAAGTCCCGGTAAATTTCGAAAAATATCACATCTCGGAGATAATCTTTAAACATATCGGCATCCGTAAACGGCAGCCCGACCTCCAGCCCTGGAAGCAGCTGGTGAAAAAAATAAAGAATGGTAAGCATAAAATACAGGTAACCATGGTTGGTAAATATACTGAGCACGGAGATGCATATATTAGTATTATTGAAGCTCTCAAAGCAGCCGCAGCCGCAAATAATGCCAAACTGAAAGTAGAATGGGCTGATGCTGAAAAGCTCGAGCAGAAAGATCGTAAGGAGTGGAGTAAATTACGAACAGCCCAAGGGATATTAATTCCAGGTGGTTTTGGTAATCGTGGCACGGAAGGGAAAATTGCAGCGGCACGATTTGCCCGGGAGCAAAATATCCCGTATCTTGGCCTATGCCTCGGCATGCAGATAGCTACGATTGAATTCGCCCGGCATGTTGCTAAGCTCAGAAACGCCAATAGTACAGAATTCGATAGCAAAACACCGCATCCAGTTATCCACATCATGCCCGACCAAGAAAAGAAACTCCTGAAAGATGATTATGGAGCAAGTATGCGACTCGGGAGCTGGGACTGTAAGCTGATTAAGGGGACGCACAGTTATCGATCATACGATCGAGAGCGTATTGCCGAACGACACCGACATCGGTATGAATATAATAACCAGTATCGTGAGCAGCTTGAGTCAGCCGGATTAAAAATTGCCGGCACCAGCCCCGACGGCATGCTGGTGGAAATAGTCGAAAACCCCAGTCACCCATGGTTTGTGGGGGTGCAGTTTCATCCAGAATTCAAATCACGACCACTCCGACCACATCCGCTATTTCGTGACTTCATTAAAGCGTGCGTAAAGCATAGTCTGTAAATATAAAACCCCGGTTCGCCGGGGTTTTTAGGTTCCGCATACAGGAGGGTTCGCTAGTTGGGCTTTACATTTACGAATTGCGCTTCTTTTAGCTGGCCGTTAAATCGTTTAACTTTGCGTTTACGGAAGCTTACTATCCCAGTCACTTCAGCAAAAAGGGTATTGTCTTTGGAGCGTCGGACATTTGCGCCTGGACGAAACTGAAGACCACGCTGGCGTACAATAATGCTACCGGCTTTTGCGGTTTGTCCAGCAAAGAGTTTCACGCCGAGTCGTTGGCCTTTACTATCGCGGCCGAGGGAGGTTGTACCAGTTCCTTTTACGTGTGCCATAGATGAATAATTGTCAGAAAGAAATTAATATGTATTTGAGACTATATCGTGGACGCGCAGGGCTGTCAAGTGCTTAGTTAAATGGGTCTGGGGAGCTTTCTATTTCAGAAACTGGGGTGCTTTGTTCTTTGATTTTGATCCTTTCTAATGCGGTTTCAAACTGGCTCGTTTGTATCTTTTTGCGACGTGCAATAATTTCAGATTGGTCGATTGGTTCAGGTGATATAGTTGTTTGGTAGACATTCTGGTAAATTACAGTACCAAGCCAGAGGAGGACAATCAGAGCAATGCAGTTTACTACAATAGCAATCCGCCGTTTAAACCAGTGGGATAGGGTAGTCAGTAGGGTAGTGAGACGTAGCTTATTCATTGGTGTGGGCAGCAGCATTAAAGGTAAATGTAACTTTGTCCCCAGCGCGAATAACGGATGGATCAGTAAGAGTGAGGTAAATATCGAGTTGCTCAAGGAGAGAGAGATACTCCAGGCATTGATTCCATGGACAGGAGATTGTTAATTTCATTCCGATCATGCTTTTTGTCGGCTCACCAAGCAAGGCAAGTTCTTGGGTTATGTTATTTTCAGCTGCAACGTTTTCTAATGCTGAGATAACTCCCAGTACGTCATCGGGGGCAACAAATATTTTATCAAGCTCCTCAATATTTTCCCGAATGGCAGAGTATTCCTTTTGGGTTTGTTCAATATTCTCTCGCTCGAGACGGAGAATTTCTAGTTGGACACGATTATCATGTATCGCCGCAGCGGTTTCAGTCACAGTACTATATGTTGGAACTATAACAAATACAAATAGAGCGAGTGTCGCGGTTAACACGCTGCCAGCAATAATAAAAACAATTTTATATTCTTTCAGCTTATTCATATAGTTCGTCAGCCAGTTGAGCAGTTATGGTGAACGAAATATTTTCTTTTTGTATCAAATTTGAGATTGGAGAGTTAACGCTGGTAAAAAGAGTGCTCGTTTCGAGAGCGGCAAGAAAGGCTTGGTAGGTTTCGCGGGTAGTTGCTGTGCCAGAAAGTGTGGCCGATAAATCGTCGGTATCAATATTAAGTGAATTTATCCGAATGCCAGGGGGTACCAAATCAGCAAAGGTAACAAAGAAGGAGGTCCACTGTATATAGTTTGCCTGAATAACGCTGACGGACGCGATAGTAGCATTTAGTTCATTTGTCGCATCATTGATAGTAGTAATTCGACTGTCGCCTTTGAGTGCCAATTCATCATCTATTTGCTGTTGCAGATTTTCTGATTGGCCGACGAGTAGCATCTGCGAGAAATACAGTGAAAGAGTAATAATTACGAGTAGGCTGACTATTACAAAAGAAGCATTTTTTGTAATATAATTATAGCGTTCACGAGTAATGACACGTTTTTGGCTAGCCGACAATAGATTTATACCTTTGTATAGATTCATTCTATTTTCTTTAGAGCTAAACCAATTGCTGTGGTATATGATGAAGTATTGAGTTTGCTGATATCGGGACGCGTGGCGTTAGCAACGCGGATATTTGTATATGCATCACCTTCTTTAATCGGGAGGCCAAGCTGTTTATTAAAAAATTCCTGTACCCCGTGCAATTTGCTTACATTGCCTGTTAATACAAGTTCGGTAATAGCTTTCTTGTCTTGCATGTATTCGTTGTAGTACTGTATATACTCCCGCAGCCTGCTGACCAGCTGCATCATGAGTGGCTCAAGCACGGCCTTTATTTTTCCTTTACCCTTACGGTAGTCGAGGCCATAGAGTATCTTTATTTTTTCAGCGTCGTCAAAAGAAAGAGATAATTGTTTGGCTACTGCCCGGGTCATTTCATTGCCACTTACCTCAATAGTTGAGGAAAACTGAATCGCGCCGTTATTGTATATCATTATATTGGTACGGCTCCGACCGAGATCGACGACCATGGTAGATCGTTCGGGAGGAGTGTCTATTGGTACGAGTGAACGGGTAATGGCGACTGATTCATTTTCACATGATACGGGCTCAAGCCCCGCCTGTTTAATGATGTCCGTGTAGGTATTCACGATTGACTGGGGCGTCACCGCAACCATACAATGTATCTTATCTTCTTGCTTGGCTTGATTCGGTGGCGTCACTTCGTACCAGTCATAGTTCATTTCCTGGATGCTGACAGGGATGTTTTGCTCGATTGCCCACCGCACTGCCCCGGGCCGTTCGTTTTCTGGAACCTGAGGGATTGATACTACCTTAACAAATGAGCGCTTTTCCGGGACGGAAAAGTTAACGAATTTGGTTTGCAATTTTCCAAACTGTGGCTTCGCGACAAGCTCTGTCACGATATGTACTACTGTATCGATGTCAGATACAGTCCCTGACTGAATGAGTCCCGACTCAAGCGAAGTTTCATTGAAGGCCGTGATGTGGTATTTCTCTTTTCCTTTCTTCTGAAATTGGATGTAGCGAATTTTTGAGTCACTAATATCAACTCCGATAAGATCCCTGAATTGATTGTAGTTAAAAAGTGACATATTAGTTAGAGTTCTTGCCATGTGCTTTCTTCTGTGGCCCAGATACCACCGGGACCATTGGCAAAGTTAGCGTTAGCTAAACCAGATTCGTAAGAAACTGAGGCGCCGTTTGAAAGCTCCAATTTATAACCCGTCGCCTCCTTGAGCACGGCATTATTTGCTACTTTGATCATGCCGTTACTGGCATAGAATATGACCGTTTCCGCATTATTATTAATATCAATCGCCGGACTCGAGTCACTCACTGAATTATTAGTGGTGAGAGCGAGTATATAACTGCCGTCCGCACCTGAGCCATTAAAAATGACGTTATTGCGTACTATTATTTGGCCATCGGTGACAATAATGCCGCTGGTAGATCCATATCCAGGATCTAGTGAAATAGTAGCGTTATTTTCGAACAAAATATCACCTTCTACCCAAATTGTGCCAGTGAGCGTCAAAGACGAACCATTGCTCACTGTCATATTACCAGTTATTCGTGCGGGACCCAAGCTGTCTGATTGTCTAAGAGTGAGATTATAGTCGCCTGCTATGGAATCACCTTTGGATGCAGCCGCCTGCCAGTCTGTTATTTGCCCGTCAGAAATGGGCATTGCTTCTGGAGCGGGGTCTTCACTGTCAGGAATTTTATTGCGTCCCACTGTCGAGCCGGATATATCCCCAGGATCAGTAGCATAGAAAGCGTCACACTCGACCGTGCTATTGAGTACTTGATGGGCATGAGCATCTCCGTGATGCGTAGCGTAGTGGGCGTCGGTACAGTTGTGGCCAGTTACCCCAACAGTCAGCCCGTTGATGTACGTGACAATGCCACCCATCCAGGTTTGAAATGTAAAATCACCACTCGCAGAAGACCAGCCGCCGGAGTTCCAGTCGTTATCATAGAGTCCAACGCCATTACCGTATCCGGCAGCGGTATTTTTACCGATAATATAGTATTTGCTACTTTGATCTTTATTTACATCCAGTACCAACCAGTATGTCTGATTGGCTGTTAATTCCGGGTTGCTGTTAAATGAAACGTCTACCCATCCAAAGCTACTGGTGACCGAGGAAGCATTGAGGGTGCCAGTGGCGAGGGGAGTGGTGGATGGTTCGCCACCATTATCTTCGGTGACGTATACTAATATGTTTGCCGGGCTACCTACCTTTTTGAGGTAAAAACTCGCGTAGTTGATCACTTCAGTAACGCTTGGCTTGAAGCTTTGTGCAATATCTTCACGACTGCTGATATCACCAAAGTTGAACTCCGTACTTTGAGTTAGTTGCTGCTGATCGGCAGTCAGGGCTGTGCCGCCAGCGACATAGACGTCGCCGGTAACATACGCACCGTTGCCCGCGTCGATTGATCCATTTGAATAAATATTACCATCCACGAAGCTATTATTTTGCATTACGAGTCCGCCAGCTCCTACCTGCACGCCGTAAAAAAAAGATGCTTCTGAGCTGGTGACCGTCTGCGAAATAGTTGCCCGCAGTGTTTTTGTATATGGCCCAACGGTACCAGTAGAGGTGACAATATAGTCAGTCCCGACGGTGGAGAGGGTGGTGGTAAAAGAGCCGTCGCCGACACTCTTCGTTTCTCCGGCATACCCCGGGTCGCATTCGCTTGAGTTATTTAGGCACCAAATGGCCTGCGAGATGCCGGCTTCTGCTATCTGGAGAGCGCGTTCGTGTGAGTACCGTGTCTGGACCGCTCGGCGGGCCGAGTCCGTGTAGGCAATTAACGATGAACCAAAAATCAGGAATATACCCAAAAATATTATAATCATTACCATTGTTTGTCCTGATTGGTGTCGCTGCATAGACTAGTGATTTCGCAAATTAATAGTTGTTTGGCCAACGCGCTCAAGAGTTTGCGCGCTTACTGTCCGCTGTGTATCGATGATCATTTCAACTTTGGTAACGTCGGTTGGGGTTGTGCTGTTATAGTTAAACACGAGTCCAGAAAGATCGGTGGCTATCGTGCTCACGCCGCTGGTACGGGTACTGCCCGCGCCCGCCACCAAGTCGGTGCGGAGCAGAGTGGCATCACCCGGATCGCGGAAGAAAACTTGATAATCGTATACATTGTTAATAATGGTATTGCTGCCATCAATGCTTGGTATCCTGATGACGATAGTATCAAAGTCAGTCGTGTATTCAGTACCATTGATAGTATAGCTGGGGACAATTTGATTTGCGTTTCGAATGCTCTCAACGAGGTGGTCCTGGGCGGTATTGAGGTTAATGGTGAGATCATTATACGCCAGCTGGATACGAATGACATTTGTATAGGTTATGTATGTTGCACCGACGATAGCAATAATGATGACAATAACAGTAACAGAGACGAGTACTTCTTGGATAGACATAGGGGGCTAGGGACGATTAGTAATATAGGAGGTTATCTCGACTGATTTCGTCGTGTCACGCTCGTCCCACTGTACTCGGGCAGTGACCTGCTTCAGTGTATTAAATCCCGCTTCGACGTTTGACAGAGTAACGGTAGCCGTTCCTCCGGGCAAGTCATTAATGCCGAAACGTTTCCAATCGCCGGGGACGACTCCGGGGGCTGTTGAATCAAAATCCCATGTCTGCGTTCCCGATGTTGTAATACTGAGATCATCGAAATATCCATGCACACCATTTTCACCATATAGTCCGATTCGTCCCTCGGGAATAGCAGTGTCAATTGCACTTAGGAGGGGGTTGCTGTCTACCGATACCGTGATGTCGCTCCCAGTCAGATCGAGACTGAGAGAATACCATGTATCCACACTGAATGTGCCAGCCGCTGTATCCAGTGTAGTTGTAGTTCCGTCAACCACTTTAATCAGTGTAACGGCTGTTGCGGTAAGGTATGCGGCGTAATAATTTTGTGCGTCCTGGTACCGGCTGACCAATCCTAATTTCCAGTTACTCACAGTATTATTGCTAATAAATAGATCGGCCGTCGTGGTGGCGTCGCTATACTCAAAATCAGGGGCCAGAGCCAGGTGGCTGACGTTGCCTGTTATGGTATTTGGTACTGCCTCATATACGTGTGCTCCACTTGGCGCCGATGCATGGCTTGCTACCACAAACTTACCGGTATTATAGGCGACCCCGATAAATGGCGCATCGGTGACTTCGGCAAGATTTTCTGCCCCGATGGTTCGCAATGTTTCTACCTCTTCGGTGGCTAAATTGTAAGCGAGGGCGCGATGCCCGATGTATTGATTATTGGTGATTGACCCGTACGCCGCACCAAACAGCGTGATCAGTAGTGTCGTGAGCCCGAGGGCGACGAGTGCCTCAATAATGGTAAATCCTTTAGTGAACATGAATTCGTAAGTGATGTTAAATCGCCTCAACGAGGCCGTACATTGGTTGCAATACTGACAAGGCAAGGAATGCGACGACCGCACCGATGATAAGCATGAGAATCGGTTCGATCACAGATGATAAATTGTTGAGCATTTGATCGACGTTTTCCTCATAGAAACTAGCAATTTCTTCGGTGATGCTATCCAGCGTTCCGCTTTCTTCGCCGACGTTAATCATCTGTGTGACTATCGGGGGAAACAGTTTGGGGTGTCCCTCCAATGTTTTGACAATACTGATACCCTTTTTTACCTTTTCTGAGGCTTCCAGAATTGCGCTGCTGTAGTGAACATTACCGAGCACCTTGGAGATGATTTGCATCGTTTGGACGATGGGAATATCCGTTTTGAGTAGTGAACTTAACGTTCGGGTGAAGCGAGCCAGGTTAACCTTTTTTACCACTGGTGAGATCAGTGGAAATCGTAAAATCATCGCATGAATATACTTCTTGCCCACTGCAGTTTTTTTAAATTGGAGAAAACCAATTACCAAGCCAATCAGCGCGCCAATGACATATATAATATAGTTTTGCAGGATATCACTAAACGCGACGAGTATCTTGGTGGTCACTGGCAGCTCAGTATCTGATTCTGAAAAGATGCCGAGCAGCTGGGGGATAACGGTGACCATCATGATGATGCCAATGGCTATCATCGCAAATACCACAACTGAGGGGTACATCAGGGCTGACCGAACTTTACTTACTATCTTGTGATCTTTCTTCATTTGATTCGTGAGGGTCACCAGGATTTCATCGAGCTTACCACTTGCCTCACCCGCTGAAATCATGTTTACGAAAATTTCGGGAAATACTTTTGGATACCGTTCCAGAGCGCCCGAGAGGGAAGTGCCGCTCTCGACGTCACTACGAATACCATCGATGATACCTTTAAATTTTTTATTGGAGGTTTGGGCCGATAACGTCTTCAGGGCTTGTGAGAGAGAGAAGCCGGTCTTGACCATGATTGATAAGTTTTGGGTGAAGAAAATCTTATCGACTATCGGAACGCCGCCAAACTTGTTGAGAAAAGCCTGAATGGAAGATGTCGACCCGCCCTCTTTGATTTCCTTTGATTGCGTTAATATGAGACCTTTGTTTTGGAGGTACTCAGCGAGTCCTTCTTGATTTTTAGCGCGCATTCGGTCTTTGACCAGGTTCCCCTCGGGGGTGCGCGCAGTGTATTGGTATTCTGGCATGGTTATTCTTGGGTTGCACGGAGTATCTCTTCGATAGAGGTGACTCCGTTTTTAGCTTTTATAAATCCATCCTGCAGCATGGTGAGCATGCCTTGTGCCTCTGCTCGCTCCTGCAGCTTTGATGTTGTCTCACGATTGAGGATTGAGTCGGCAATTTCTTTTGTCACATCGAGCACTTCGAAGATGCCTACGCGGCCTTTATAACCAGTATTGCTGCATTGTTTGCATCCTTTACCCTTATAAAAGAGAAGTGATTCGATAGGCGTATCGGAACTGAGAATAATGCCCTGTTCCTCAAGCACTTTCATAATTTTTGAAAGATCAAATTTTTTCTCGAGATCGCCAATAGATTCTTTTGACAGAGTGTAGCTCTGGATGCAATTAGAGCAAATTTTTCGCACAAGTCGCTGAGCGATGACAACATTGGTAGTTGACGCGATTAAGAATCGTGGGACATCCATTTCTTCAAGGCGGGGGAGAGTAGTGACAGCGTCACTGGTATGGAGGGTGGAGAGCACTAGGTGGCCGGTCATGGCAGCGTGCGTCGCTATCTCGGCTGTTTCTGCGTCACGAATTTCTCCAACCATGATGATATCAGGATCTTGGCGGAGGAGGGCGCGCAGACCCCCGGCAAAGGTAAACCCTATTTTTGGATTGACTTGGCTTTGGTTTACGCGCGGCATGCGGTACTCGATGGGGTCCTCGACGGTCGAAATATTTACCTCAGGCCGATTGAGAATGCCCATCATGGTGTAGAGCGTGGTCGTTTTACCACTTCCCGTGGGGCCGGTGACGAGGATCATACCCTGGGGCTTAGTCGTATTCTCTTTTACGATATCGAGCGCCTTGAGCTGGAGACCAATTTGCTCAAGCGTGAGTGCCTTAGCGGATTCATTAAGTAAACGCATGACAATTTTTTCGCCATCAAAGACCGGAATGATTGAAACGCGAAAAGATATCTTATAGTCAGAGGTGGTAATCATAAATCGACCATCTTGGGGCAGACGGTGTTCGTCAATTTTCAGATTTGAAAGTATTTTGATGCGCGCGATAATACCAGGCAGCATATTCTTTGGCAAATGCATGGCTTCGCGCAGCATTCCATCGACGCGATAGCGGACCAGGACATCTTTTTCCGTTGGTTCGATATGAATATCAGATGCTCCTTCAAAAATTGAGTACTCGAGTAGTGTGTCGACGATACGAATAATGGGGAGGTCCTGGGCTAGTTGCTGGAGGTCTTTCTTTGGGTCGCCGGTTTGTTTTGAGTCTTGGGTAAATTTTTTGAATTCAGACGAGAGGCCTTTGTGGTACTGGGTGAGGATCTCCTTGATACTGCTTGGGGTGGTCACATGAAGCTTGATGCGCAAGCCAGTCTTTTTTTTGAGAAATTCCAGTATTTGAAGATTTTTGGGGTCGGTAGTGGCAACGCTCAACTCAGTCTCTGATTTTTCAAAAACAGTTATCTGGTAGGTTTGCACTATGGTTTCGGGTATCAATGCTAAAACGTCCTTTCGGATAGTCACCCGACGGAGGTCAATAAAAGGAATTTTGTAGTAATTTGCTATCGTTTCATAGAGAACATTCTCCGAAACGATATTTTTGGCAATGAGATACCCAGTGAGGTCAGCCCCTTCAGCATCTGCCTTCTTTACCGCCTGACTTAATTGCTCGGCGGTAACGGCGTCTGTGTGGCTGAGTATTTTTTTTATTTCTTCATTTGGTAGCATTGAGCGAAGTTTTACCTCCTAATCGCTCATATATTATATCAGAAATTACGGTCTACGTCAAAGTAGTTATTTATCTGCGAAAATCATAAATAAATATTGAGTATCCAATTTTTTCATCTGGAGTGTAGTCGAGTAGCCATTGATATTCTCTTTCTTCCGACAAGAGTGCAGTGAGGCTGATAGCGACAACACAATTGAGGTCGTCCGTGCTGGTAAAGTGTGCCTGATCCGGTAGATAGCGATAGTCGATGCCGTAATATTCAAGGTTAGCTTGGCCAAAGTATACAGCACATACATACGGGATGTCGTTCTCTTCCATGTACGATTTGAGATGTTTAACATCTTGACCCCAGTCAATGTTTGAATCGACCAAGTATGTACTCCCGTTATTGGGTCCGCCGCTCACCTCATTAAAATACGCGAGATAGTGTGGGAATATCCAGATCGAGGAAACGACATACCAGAGTAGTGCGAGGAGGACGACCGCGCGAAGCGCCCTCCGACGCGAGTGCCATAGTTGGAACAGGGCCCACCCAACGATAATGTGTATAAATGGATACAAAACGAGAATATGCCGCATTCCTATATTAAGACTGCTCGTCATGCTAAATCCCATCCAGAGTAGTGGCGGAACGGTGATGAAGTACACAAACAGTGGGACTGATCGGAAAAAGCTTCGCAGGGAGCTACTCTGGCGGATGTGAGTACGCAGATACCATATTCCCCATATCAGCACCCCGAGTAGCGTGAGAATGATAATAGTCGGAGTTTTGACGAGGAAGGCGAGTGGGAAATAGTACCACCATCCATGTTTAGTATACTGCCCGAGGAGGTAGGCAGTATGACCAAAGTAGTTGTGCGTGTACACCGAGGCCAAACCATCAAAATAGGCGAAGAAAGGGATCGGCACATGTTCCATGACCCACCAGACGCGTTGACCCGTAGTTGTATCTGGGTCAGTAAGATCGATGGCTTTTTGGACAAGTGCTGGCTGTGCGTCATAATTTCCATATTCCATGACGGCGGCACGCTGCGCGAGGAGATGTTTGATAGTCCAGTCATTGACCGGCTTCGTAAATGAAAATCCGTATACAGCGAACAGCAACACGCTTGTTGTTATAATCAGTGTTGCCGTGAGAATCACAAACCGCTTGAAAGAGAAAATATTTTTTCCTGCCGGCGATCGCTGCTGAAGCGCGGCGAGGAGATACATCGTTAGCATGATAGGAACGAGGAGTACAGCCGAGAATTTACTTGCTTGAGCGATCGCAAAAAATAGCGCTGTCAGCCATAGATAGAGCGCCTTGGGTTCCTTGAGATATTTGTAGAAATAATATATGGTGATAAAGAAGAATGCCGTCATTGCTATATCGGTGGTAATATACCGACTATGAGCAATAACATTCGGAGCGAAGGCATAGAGCAGTAGTGAGAGTGTCGCTACGCCTGAGCCGAATAATTCTCGCGCCCATTTAAATAGGTACAGACCTAAGACAAGGCTGAGCAACATGGTACTGAGGCGGCCGACCAGGAGCAGTCGATCTGCGGGAACCGTATTCCTGTATAACAAATCTTGCGCGACCGCCCATTGGTCGCCATTGTTCCAGGCGGCAGTATCAAATGGTTTTTCTACCTGCTGGCCGAGCAGTACGAGGGGAATGGCGGCCATCTGTTTGATAAGTGGCGGATGCTCACGATTGAGGCGGAAATCTTTTTTGATGAGATAGCTGTACCCCGCTGCTAAGTGTGCACCCTCATCGGTGGTTTGGCTCTCTGTCACTGATGAGGTACTCTCCATGACAAACATCGAAAGTAACAGCAGTGCAACAATTGTATAGATGATATGCTGACGACGCATATAGTAACATTAGTCAAGAGAATTTTTATTCGGCGCGACCCCCGGATGTTTGATGACGTGCGTGCTCGGTGGCTGCTCATTGGAGCGGCTTTCAGTCATGTGCTCGTGTGGGCGTTTGCCCTTTGGCAGGTGCATCCACAGGA
>JAXDBW010000002.1:0-2601 GCA_034678405.1 Patescibacteria group bacterium
CCACTGGTGCAGCCGGGGCGACTGTGACTGGCCCGACTGGTGAAGATGGACTTACTGTTACTGGTCCAACTGGGGCAACCGGTGCCACCGTCACTGGCCCCACTGGTCCATCAGGCACTGGTCCGACCGGCCCGACTGGTGCCACCGTCACTGGTCCCACTGGCCCAACTGGCGCGACTGTCACCGGCCCTACCGGCAGTACTGGTCCCACTGGTGCCCAGGGAGCTACCGTCACTGGCCCTACCGGCAGCACTGGCCCAACTGGCGCTGACTCCACCGTCACCGGCCCGACCGGAAGCACGGGTCCGACTGGAGCAGATGGATCTACCGTAACTGGTCCTACCGGCCCAACTGGCCCATCTGCTTCCTCCTCTGCTATTGAGCCTGCCAGCTATGTCCTTTATACCGATGGCACTACCGTTTATATCAGAGACCGCACCGGTGCTCTCGTAACTTCCGCTGCTATCGCCACTGGCCTTTATGATTGCATCAACGCTGTCATGGCGGACAATATCACGATCTTTATCCATCCCGGCAACTACACTCTCAGCGCTACAATCGATATCCATCATTCTAATGTTGAAATTGTTGGCCTAAACAAAGGCGTTGTCATCACTGCGGCAGATTCCCTCAATGACGAATGCTTTTACATCAATGGAACTGGCGTTGTGTGCTGCACTCTGTCCAATCTTCTCATCGATGGCAACAAAACCAACCAGACGAGCGGAATTGGGGTAAAAATCGAAACGGCGTATTCGTCTGTCGATGCACATCATTATCTTCATCGTTTGTACATCCGCAATTGCAAAGGAAATGGCCTGGTGGTCTCTGGGGACACTCGATGCTGCCGCCTTGAACACGTTCGGGTTATGTCTGGAGACGCTGAGGGTTACAATATCGCTGGATCTGATCATATCCTTACTGATTGCGTTGCTGGTGTTAATCTTACAGGTGGTTTCAACATCAGCGCTGGCAATCTCAAGGCATTCGGATGCAAGGCATACTACAATGGTCAGACCAGCGGTAGTGGTTTTTATGTAGTTGGTGACCGCGGTTCTTATTTCGCCTGTGAAGCCCAGGATAATTATCAAAACGGCTTCGTGCTTGATGGTGCTGACAATTGTATCGTCTTTGGCCTCACAGCAGACAGTAATGGGAGAGACACAGAATGGTGCGCTGGGCTTGTTATCTATAACTCAGATTATAACATCATTAACGGTGGAGCATTCTTTGATAGGGAATCTCCCCCTACGCAAGAATATGGTGTTCACTTGACCGGCGACAGCAACGGCAATGAGACCATATATGGAAGCTACAGCGGCAATGCTGGCAGTTCTTATTACGATGAATCCACCGGTACCAACACGCATGTTACTGACCCGACTGGTCCCACTGGTCCCACTGGCCCCACCGGTGACACCGGTCCAACTGGTGCTCAGGGAGCAACCATCACCGGCCCGACTGGTGGCACTGGCCCAACTGGTGCTCAGGGAGCAACCGTCACCGGCCCCACTGGTGACACTGGCCCAACCGGTGCTCAGGGAGCCACCGTTACTGGCCCGACCGGTCCATCAGGCACTGGCCCCACTGGTGACACTGGTCCAACTGGCGCTCAAGGAGCAACCATCACCGGCCCCACTGGTGACACTGGCCCAACCGGTGCTCAAGGAGCAACCGTCACCGGCCCGACTGGTGGTACTGGCCCTACTGGTGGCACTGGCCCGACTGGTGCTCAGGGAGCAACCGTCACCGGCCCAACGGGTGACACTGGCCCCACTGGTCCCACTGGTCCCACTTATAGCATTTGGACTCAGGAAACTAATTTCACTGCGACTCCTGCTAGCACATCCACGCTCACCATGACATCAGATGTCACCGGCACAATCAAAGTTGGATTTGGTTTGAAATATACCATCGGCGGAACAGTGTATTATGGCGTCGTTACTGCCATTACTTCCAATTTACTCACTCTCGCTGGTGCCCCGATGGGCGGTGATGTCACTGCACTGTATTGGTGTCCAACTCATCATGTTAGGCAGTTAGTCGTTTCTGTTCCAGGTAAATTCGCTGATGCTGCCAACACTACCCTGTTGAAAACTGATTCCAGATTGTCGATTGACTGGGATCTAGGTAAGGCGTATCTTGTTAGAATTCGACATATCGTCGTAACTGACGACACTGGTGCTAATCAGCCCATAGTAAATGTGTCTGTGAATGGAAGTGCAGTTGGAACATCTAACACCAATGCTGGACGCGCAGTTGCTGAAACGTGGACCAGTACTGTTGTTGATATCAATACAAGTAACTATGATATCAATAATGATGAAGCTGTTGAGGTTATCACAGACGCGAGTGGATCAAATGATGACGCTTCTGATCTTACTGTCAGCATGACGTTTGTGTTGGAGTAAAATATGGCAAAACCAGCAACCGAAACACGATTGGCGGCAGCTGCTAAAGGGTTCACTCAGGTGATTGGCCGGGGCAATGCACATATTATAACCAAGAACCCGACAACAGGAAAATGCTGCTATGATGGCCAGGTAGGCGGCGGCTGGCATTATAATGGCGATCAAGAGACAGATACCGCATGGCAGGCAG
>JAXDBW010000003.1:0-15782 GCA_034678405.1 Patescibacteria group bacterium
GGGTGTGACCATTGTGAGATACGCGTCGAGCCATACGGTGGTCAGGATGACCTGAGAATTAGACTAAAATATTTTTCTGAGTATACCATGGCACTCTGCGGCCGCCAACCAAAACAGGCAGGCTAGCGCTGAGCCACCGCCGCGCCCACGGCTGGCAAATACTCAATATGTGAGGTAGCAACGAGGTTAAGGTCGGCGCTCGCCTGCTCGATCGATGAGAGAGACTGCAGTTCAGCCACGCGGACTTCGAGTTTCTTATTTGCTTTCTCCAGCTGCGTGATATTCTGCTCGATGCCCTTGATATCAAACCCGCCCGTTGCCGTCTGATTGATATAGAACAGATATGACAGCGCCGCGAAGATAATCACGGCAAATAATATCAGCTGCAATGGCGCCTGCGAGAGATGCAGACGGTCAGCGACTGATTCGGCGAATTTTTGCTGTTTGTGTTGGGCCTGACGGCGCGTGAATTTGGTCATTTGTTTGTAATTTTTTCCACGACCCGGAGCTTGGCGCTTCGGCTGCGGGGGTTTTTGGTTATTTCTGCCGCCGTAGGGACGACGGGTTTTTTGGTAATGAGTTTGATCGTCGCTCGGTGGTCGCACTGACAGACGGGGAGCTCCGGCGGACAGATACAGTCCTGGAACTCTCGTTTGAAATACCGTTTGACCATCCGATCTTCAC
This sequence comes from Patescibacteria group bacterium, assembly GCA_034678405.1. Taxonomy (GTDB): domain Bacteria; phylum Patescibacteriota; class Patescibacteriia; order UBA10025; family JAHIVO01; genus JAXDBW01. Next base: position 685 of record JAXDBW010000003.1, read on the forward strand.
CGGAGTGAAACGAGATCACCGCCAGCCGCCCGCCTGGGGTGAGCAGGTCGATGGCTTGGGGTAATACCGCTTCGAGCGCACCGTACTCGTCATTCACGGCGATGCGCAGTGCCTGGAATGTCCGGGTCGCGGGATGGATCCCGCCGATCCAGGGCACGTCCTTGTCGGTGCCGAGCTTTTCTCGGTAGACCGAGAGTATGACGTCCACCAGTTGCCCAGTGGTTTTTATTTTTTGTTTTCGCTGACGCAGGGCGAGCAGAGCTCGTATGATTTCGGGCGCCAGGGGTTCGTTGCCATACTCCCGGAGTACCTTTTGTAAACGTTCAGCCGGCATGGTATTGATGAGGTCTGCAGCGGTCGTGGACTGCCGGTCGTCCATCCGCATGTCGAGCGGGGCGTCTACTCCGAATGAGAAACCACGGTCAGGAGTATCGAGCTCAATACTAGATAGGCCAAGGTCAAGTAAAATACCGTGAATCGGATAGTTGCTGAAGTGTTGGTCATAGCTGGTTTTGATGTTGGCAAATGTTTCCCGGACGTAGGTGACACGATCGCCAAATGATGCGAGCGTGTCGTGGCTGACTGACAGGGCGTCGTCATCACGATCAAGTGCGAGTAAGTGTCCGTCCGGTGCGGTGGCTTCTAAGAGTGCCTTAGCGTGTCCCCCGCCCCCGACGGTTCCATCGATAAAGTTTTGTCCCGGTTGTGGCCGTAACTGCTCAATAACTTCAGTTAGTAAAACCGGAATGTGCATGGGCATAAATCCGAAATTCGAATTTCGAAGCACGAAACAAATGCGAATATTCAAATAGATAAATTCAAAACGGTTTTGGTCATTATTATTTTGAATTTATGACTTTGTTTCGAATTTCGAGATTGGAAATTCGTACTTATTTTTCAATGAACGTTGAAAAATCTATACTCCTAACTCCCCAAGTGCCTCGGCGATATCTCCCGACTGTTTTTCGGTCCCGGTCTTGTACTGATCCCACGCTGTCTCATCCCAGATTTCGAGACGATTGTAGAGACCAGCAATGACGACTTTCTTCTGCATCCCCGCGTACTGCCGGAGGTAGTCGGGGAGGATGATGCGTCCCTGCGAGTCCAACGACACGTCCATGGCACCCGCAAGCATGAGCCGGGCGAAGGCACGAGTGTTGGCTTTAGAAATGGGCAATTTCGCAAGTTTATCGGCGAGCTCTTTCCACTCGGCATTTGTATAGAGAAAGAGACAATTATCGAGTCCACGCGTAACAACAGCGCCTTTCGTGAGGTCCTTCTTGAATTTGGAAGGAACGGCCAGGCGCCCTTTATCATCGATCGAATGGTGGTATTCACCAATAAACATGTGATTTCTGTGTCTCTTTTAGTAAAAGGGGTAAAAAAATATCGCGAGGGTGGCTATAGTGGTATGGGGGTTGTCCACAGATTTGCGGACTTATCCCCACTTTTATCCACTTTTCACCCTCCATATCCATTTTACCCCACTTTTACGATTTGGTCAACCACTTCATACCTCACACTTTCGGTGCATGCGGGTAGGATAAATAAGGTTAAATAAGTCAATGATTTAACAAATACTAAAATAACCGTCGATAGACGTTATCCACAAGCGTATATTCACCACGCTAGAAATTATTTACCGGAGCCAATATTTTCTCTAAAACTAGCGCTATTTCTGACAGGGTTGACTTTCGGTTTTTATTCGGGTATACTGGTACTCAGCTCATACTCCCCTTTTTCAGCACTTTTCCAATCATACCCAGCGCTACGAGTGGCACGGCGGCAAGTATAGTGAATACGATTCCATACATCAGGAAATTCGTAAGAAATACTATCGGATAACTGACCCACTGGAGCAGCGACCAGACGCCTGGCAGATCAGCCCACCGAGCCAGCAGCCCAATGAGGACAAATAGTACCACTAGCCCAGCGAGTCCCACATACGTTTGCTTCAGATCCACGCTCGACGGAGCGGCGTGGGAACTCAATGTCAGCATAAAGTAGAGAAATATATATGTCTGCCACTGACCAAAATCCATCGCGCTGAATATGTCCCTCACTGAGGTAACGAGCATCCTGAGGAAATCGCCGGTAATGCTGAAGAATTGCCCAAAGCTAGTAAAATCGGATAGGGCAATCCGAAGCGATTCGGTTTGCTCGAGATACAGTCCCGGAAATACCCATTTTGTTAGCAGCCAGATCACGGCCGTCACCCCAAAGAGTGGCGCGATAGAGATGATGATCTTCTTCACGGGATTCCGTGTCTGGACATGCTCTACCATCCCGAGGGTATTCCCATGCGGATGAAAGAGCTCTACCCGAGTAACGCGGGTCAGGGTGATGAGGCAGCCGATGAAATGAGACAGCTCATGCACGACCACCCCAGGCCAGGTCAGTGCCAGATACCATCCCCGACCGAGATTCCGTAAAACCATCCGATCAATCAGCTGCGACAAACCATACATTATAATAACGGCAACCCCCAGCGGCAATATAATGTTAATCATTTCTATCATATATATAGTATAGCAAACTAAAGACAAACATATGACAAAAGTCCTCCCCAAGAAAAAACAACAGATTCTGAAATATCTCAAAGAGTATATTTCAGAATACGGCTATGCCCCGACTCTATCAGAAATTGCGGAGGAATTGAACGTATCTTCCCTGGCTACTATTCATGAGCACCTGCAGTATTTAGAGGATCACGGCTTCATCGTCCGGGATGATAATGAAGCGCGTGGCATTACTATACCTGAACTTGAGAAAGAGCGGGCCGCTGAGGAATCGGTATTGATCCCCCTGGTCGGCCTCATTACAGCCGGACAACCGATCGAAGCAATTGAAAATCGTGAAGAAGAAATTCCCGTACCAAAAGAATTAGTGCGAGGTAAAAATGCCTATATCCTAAAGGTCCAGGGTGACTCCATGGTGGAGAGTCTCATCGCTGATGGTGACTACGTTATCGTCGAGAAGACAGACTATGCCAAAGACGGTGACACCATTGTCGCTATGCTGGAGGATGGGACGGCCACCCTGAAGAAAATGTTTAAGACCAAAAATCTCATCCGACTGCAACCGGCCAACAAAAAATACAAACCGCTCTATACCAAAAACGTCATTGTCCAGGGTAAGGTCCTCGGGATTATCCGTAAATTCTAGCCGGTAACACAAATTGTACTTATTATGATAGCGTCTGGCTTTTTAACGCATGAAAGCCCCATATAAATTTTTTTACTTTTTATCTTCGGTTTTTATTCGGTAATATACTTCCCTATGAAAAAAACAAATCAATTTCGCACTATCGCCTTTGTTTCACTTGACGCCTTCTTTGCGTCAGTCGAGCGAGCCCTGCACCCCGAGCTGCGCGATCGGCCAGTCGTCGTCTGTGGCAATCCCCATACCCGCAACATAGTTGCTAGCGTGTGTTACGACGGCCGCTCAGCAGGCGTCCGATCAGGTATGACTATCCCTGAGGCGAGACATCGCCTCCCCGAGGCCCACTATGTGGAGGGTTCATTTTACCAGTACGAGCAATTCTCTCGGGAATTCTATGCTATTCTTGCCCGGTTCTCTGATCATATCGAACCAGTCAGCCTGGACGAAGCGTATGTCGAGCTCATTAATTTCGAGTCCCGCTTCATCAACGCTGAATCGATTGCTTATGAAATCCAAAAAACGATTGCCCATGAGCTCGAGGTGTCCTGTTCTATCGGCATTGCCAGTAATAAAGTGACGGCGCGGGCCGCGGCTAAGGCCCACAAACCCCGCCAGGTGACCTATGTCGGCTGGGGCCACGAGCAATCATTTCTCGCTCCCCTGCCCATTACCCTCCTCCCGACGATTGGCCCTCGTACGGCCGAGGTGCTCCGCGAATACGACATCAGTAGCATTGGTGATCTCGCCAATCAGCCAAATACATTTGTCGATGACGTCTTCGGTGTGCAGAGTCGCTGGCTGTGGACTATCGCCCACGGCATTGATAATCGACCCGTCGTCACCCCAGGCCGGACGAAAACCATCACCCGTTCCTATTCATTCCCCTTCGCGACCCAGGATGACACGCTGATAGGTAAACATCTCGATGAGCTCGTTGACGCTGCCAGTGCTGCAATTCGGACTACCCAGCAGATTGGCTCGGTACTTCAGATCGGCATGACCACCCACTGGGGAGAGCACCAGACCAAACAAACAACAATCGTGCAGCCGACGAATTCGACCCACCAGCTCCTGCCTCCGGCTCACGCCCTGCTAGGAGAACTACGACTCCGGTCGTCGGTAGTTACACATCTCACGGTGCGAATCGGGAAACTGGAGCGCCATAGCCAGTCCGCTCCAGTCTTTACGGTGTCATTCCGGAAACTGCGGAAAATAAAAACAGCCATTGAGACGGTCCAGCGCCAATTTGGTTTCGGTCAGCGCCTCACGTACGACCGAGGGCAGCACGACGTTTTGGCTTCGTGATGTTTGGCGGCCGGTCATAGAGTGGCGTAATCACCTGGGGTTGCTTCCGCCGAGCAAGTTTACGCGCGGCAATCGCCGCCAGCTCGCTACTCTCTGTATACTCTTTCGTACTGATCCCTACCGCCGGTATCTGTAGCGCATAACTCAGCGCGTTCGCGGTCGCCACGCCGATACGCACCGCGGTAAATCCACCCGGACCTTGCACGACCGCAATCCCCCGCACGTCGTTGAGTGTCTGCTTGTTTTGCTTGAGCAGAGTATCGATGCTCGGCAGCAATGTCGTTGCCTGGCGCTGCGGCGTGGCTCGATCTTTTTTCCTGATAATTTCTCCCTGCGGTGACACTAAGGCAACCATGACTCGGTCACCAGCATGGGTATTGATCACCAGTATCATACATTAGGACGTAAAGATAGTGTCAGTGACGACTATCTTGGGATGCTCGAGGATATGGTAGAGGAATTTATCCGTCAGGGAATTACGATAGTCAAATTCCTTCCGCGTCATAACTGTATAGCGGATGTGTTTATCGAAGTCCCGATGAAATTTATTGATGAGACGAGTCAGCTTCGTCCGGTTTACTTTGCCGACGATGAGAATGTCAGTTTGCGCATCCTGCACGCCCGTGAAGATGCCGGTCAGTACCAAATACGAAATCTGCCCCACTGCTTTGATACTGTTCGCGAGGTCGCGCTCGAGCGTCATCTGTGATTTGAGGACGAGGTTTTTGAGCTCTGGGAAGAGAACAAAATTAGTATTCGCTCGGTAGAATTTCTTCTGGCCGTTTTGGTGGGACTCCACGAGCCCTAATGATTCCAAATTCTCGAGCTCCCGTCGTACCGAGTTAATCCGCTCGTTCACCTTGCGCGTTAGTTCCCTGACGAAGTAGTCATTTTCCGGATTGGTCAAAAACAAACGAAGCAATTTAACCCGGGTTCGTGAACCAAAAAGTTGATCAAGCATGAGATAGCGTTCTTTACGAATATGAGTGAATGTAGTATACTATGTCTGACCTAATTGAGCAAGAAATCTGCCAGGAGCAATGAGCGAATCGGGGTTCTCCTACGGTAAATTATTCATCCAACCACGCGACCGCCACCGGAGCATAGCTGCGGTCTATGTCGCCCACCCCCCGTCTGCCGATGCCGCAAGTCTGGGTCGGGTTTTTTTTATTGCGGAGATACAGTCTACTGACGCGCATAACGCGGAGATCCTCCAAATCATCCAGGACGAGCTATCCCACAGCTACTATGGCACCGATGATCTCCATATCGAGAAAGCGTTTGAAAAAGCGCTCGAGTCAACGAACCAGCGGATTGCTGATCTCGTTGGCGATTATGATACCGACTGGCTCAATCGGTGTAACGCGTTAGCTGCCGTTATCGCGAAGGGAGTACTCCACCTCAGTACGCTAGGCTCGATCAATGCCTACCTCATCCGTGGCAATCGGATGACGGATATCCTCAATGCTGCCGGTGAAGCAGCTGCCGATCGAGATACGGTAAATCCTTTGAAGGCGTTTTCAAATATCATCAGTGGCGATCTCACGACGGATGATTCAGTTGTCTTCACTACCGCTTCCCTCCTGGATTATTTCTCACTTGAGAAACTCCGCCGGACAATCATTGACCGTCACCCCAGCCAGGCTACGAGCCAAATCCAGTCCCTCTTGAGCGAAAACGAAAACCGTTCCACGTTTGCCATGGCCATCGCTCATATGACTGAGGTGGTAGCCGATACCGCGGCAGCCCCAGATCAAATCAGCGCCACACGCCAGGCTCCTCAGACATATCCTCAGTCGGCGGCAACCACCCATAATGGCCCTGAGGAGTCCATGGAGAGCCTACTTCAAAAACAGGCTGACACAGGGAATATTCTCGCTCCCTCGCTCAGTCGATTTATCCGCGAACGCACCGCTCAGACCAGTCGCAACTTCTTCGACTGGGTGAAATTAAAACTCTTTCGCCAGTCCCCTCGTCGGCTTCGGCTCGAGCGAGATCTCCGCGCCCACCAAGCCGCCCATCGTCCCACGCCGGCTCCAGTCGCTGAGCGGCAGACCGAATCAACCACGGTGGTCGATGTAGCAAAAAAAGTTGGCTCAGCTGGAGCGGCCATAACTCGCGGAGTTGGCTCACTGGTCAAACGACGCAAAGACATCGCTACCACTGCCAAATCAGCGCCCCGCTCGTTTGGTGAACGAGTACAGCGGGCGATAACCGGTTTCCAGCGACTCCCCCGCGTCAGCAAAATACTCGTGGGCCTAGCCGTCGTCGTCGCCTTCCTCCTGACCCAGGGTATCTACTCAACCGCCACATCGCGATTCCAGACGCAGCAGTCATTTGCCAATGAACAAGCGTTCTCAGAAATATCCCAAGATATCTTGAAAGCTGAAGCGGCGCTCACCTATGACAATACCACTGGCGCCCGTGAACAGCTCGACCAAGCCCAATTATTATTAGACAGTATCGAGGCAAGTAATAAGGAAGATGAAGCAAAGATTGCTGAGCTTCAGCAAAACATTAATACCCAGTTGGATCGGACCAGAAATATTGTCACCATCAGTGACCCGATTGTGGTAGCAAACCTCGCGGATACGACAGCCACGGTAAAACCGAGCGGTCTCACCCTCCGGGGAGATTTGCTCCATACCTACGACGCGGCAACAAAGACCATCTACGAAATTAATCATACTGACAACTCTGTCGTCACCTTCCCCCAGACTGACCTCAGCCATAGCTGGCTTGCTCTCACGCATGACGGCACCGATCTCCTTCTGCTCGCCTCTGATAATTCACTTGATGTTTTTGATACCACCACAGACAAACTCTCGAACCAGTCATTTACATTGGCCGACGGAGCAAATATTGCTGACACGGCCGTCTATGATGGCCGGTACTACCTCCTCGACATCGGCAATAGCCAAATCTATCGTGCCAACGGGACGGGCAATGGATATGGAAATCCGACTGACTGGAAAACAGATGATACTAACTTTTCAAACGGTACGTCCCTGGCTATCGATGGCTTCATCTATGTCCTGCGTAGCGATGGCACCATGACGAAAATGCTCCAGGGTGACCGACAGGATTGGTCCCTCGCCTCTCTCGAGCCAGCCCTGACCAGTGCCAGCGAACTCTGGACCAGTCCGGATGCTGAACGACTATTTATCCTCGACCCATCCCAAAACCGCATTGTCACTTTTGATAAAGATGGCAATTTCCTTAATCAGTACACCGCTGCTGCCTTTAGCTCCCTCAATGACCTAGCGGTCGACGTCGATGCAAACACCCTGTATGTCCTGAGTGGCACGACTATCTACACCATCCCGCTAGAATAACCCCATGTAGATACCAAAACCGCTCCCCTACAGGGGAGCGGTTTTTTGATGCTGCTGTATCAGTAACTATTTCAGTTCAACCTTCGCGCCAGCCTCTTCGAGCTTCTTCTTCATGGCCTCTGCCTCTTCTTTGTCGACACCTTCTTTGATGACTTTCGGAGCGCCATCGACGAGGTCTTTGGCGTCCTTGAGGCCCATCTCGGTAATCTCACGCACGGCCTTGATCACGGCGATCTTGTTACCGCCGGCTTCGGTGAGTTCGATGTTAAATGAGGATTTCTCCTCGACAGCGGCTTCGCCGCCACCCGCGGCACCAGCGGCGGCCACCGCGACCGGGGCCTGGGCTGAGACGCCAAATTTGTCTTCGAGGACTTTGACCAATTCGGCCAAATCCATCACTGACATCTTTTCGATCTCCGCGACGAGGCTTTTGAATTTCTCAGGAACCTCGACTGGAGTATCATTCTTTTGTTCTTCGTCTGCCATAGTGGTAGATAGAATAATTAGTCGATTAGTAAGTTTAAGCTTTTGAATCTTTGATTGCTTGGAGCGCGTACACAAACTTGCGCATCGAGCCAGCCAAGACATTGACGAACCCAGTCGTCGGGTACTGCACGAGCCACATGAGTTTCACGAGGAGCTCTTCTTTTGACGGCAGGGCGGCGAGCTGCTGGACCTGCGCGGCGTCAATATATTTCCCATCGAAAATACCGCCGACCAATTTGAGCGCCTCACTCTTCTTGCCGAAGGTAGCGAGGGTTTTGGCTGGGGCGATCTCATCCTCAGTCCCAAATGCGACGCCAATCCCACCAGTGAGTTCGTCAATCGATACATCGCTAAGCTCGGCTTTTTTGAGTGCTAACCCGATCAGTGTGCGCTTGGCCACCATATAGTCGACACCGGCTGCACGAAGTGCGTTGCGCATTTCATCTGCTTCGGCGACACTCAGGCCATCAAAATTAGTAAACACAACCGCCTTTGAGTTTTTGAACTTTTCCTCAAGCGCGGCAACTGCGTCTTCTTTTTGTTGTCGTGACTTTGCCATAGGGGTAGATAAAAAAATCTGTGGATATCCACAGACAGTTAGAGAAAACCAGTTGGTTTGCGCCTCGGTAGGTTTTATACAGCCCCTCTGGGACGGCTACCTACTGTCTGTGGCTATGAAATTATGTAGTTAGGAGTATAGCAAACGGTGAATAGGCGTCAACCCCGCTGGATATGTGCATATCTAGCCGGGTCAAGAGATGGTGGTCCCGCGATATGGCCGCTGGGAAATGATATGGCTAAGGTTGGCTAAATTTTTACCATTGCACACAATGACAGAAATGCCCTGTCGCTGCGCTATCTTCGCTGCTTCAGGATCAAAGGGCACGTGGGCGCCCGGTTTCCATGTCCGCCCGGTAATCTGCAGGAGTTCGTCCCAGGTCATTTCTTTGAGAGGTGTGGCGGACTTACTTTTTCGAGGGTCGGCCGTATAGACATAGGGAATATTGCTCATATTGATAACCCGCTTCGCACCATAGGCATGTGCCAACATGACTGCGTCTTTGTCAGATGAGCAGCCGGGTTTCCAGCCAGAACCAATCAATACTTTCTTACGCGTCGTGACCCGTTTGGTCGGTGTGTGCAGCACCTGCTCATAGGCGTGATTACCAAATACTGACCGTACCAACTCGGCATTAAGCTTCGTTGCGGCGATGCCAATCCAGTCGAGATCATCGGTCGACACCCGAGTAACGGTATGGGCTGCTCGCTGGTATCGACGCGCGGTGTCTCCCCCACCCGTCACGATGATAAACCGATAGCCGCGGACAGTATACCCGAGAATGAGCTGACGAAATTTCTTGAGAAATGGGACATTGACCCGCTCACTCGGCATGATAAGTGACCCCCCCAGTGAGAGTACAATTGTCCGATTGATGGCCATACTACTGAAGGTATGTTGCCTTATTTTCGAGATGCTCCTCATACGTCTTACTGAAGACGGTTGATCCGTCAGGCTTTGTCAGGAAATAGAAATACTCGGTCTGCTCGGGGTGCAGCGCCGCCATGATGGACGAGAGCGAGGGATTGCTGATTGGTCCAGGCGGGAGGCCTTTGTACTTATAGGTATTATAGGGACTGTCCGCCGCGAGATCACTTGCGGTTGGCTGCAGCGCTTGTTTGCCCGTCACATAGTTCACGGTCGCATCTGACTGCAGCGCTACTCCCTGAGCCATCCGGTCATAAAAAATACCAGCGGCGATCCTGCGATCCTCGTCGGTGCGGACTTCTTTCTCAATGATCGAAGCAAGCGTCACGATATCGTACACGCTCATCCCTCGCTCGAGCGCGGCAGCGTACATATCCTCGGTAAATTTGTCATCAAAATTATCAAGCATTTTTTTGATAATCTGCTCAGGTGTCGCGGTATCATAGATCCGGTAAGTATCCGGGAAGAGGAAGCCCTCGAGTCCCTGATTGGCCGGCTTGTCAGCGAGGAACGCGTAGACCACATCAGGAATAATCGTGCGGGAATCAGTCACTGACGCTTTTTCGATAAACTCATCTTTATTCACAATCCCCGTCTCGCTCAGATACGCGGCAATATCCGTGATGGTCCAGCCCTCAATCGTGGTAATCGTTCGCTCGGGGGTGGTGTCGCCACTGGTGAGCAGTCGGACAATCTCGCGGGTACTCATACTTGGAGAGAGTACATAGTTTCCGGCGATGAAACCGCTCTCACTCCGATCGAACCATATATAGGTCTCAAACCAAAACATACTGCGGATGAGACCGTCGTCATACAGTGCCTGGGATATGGTATTGACCCCCTCACCCTCAGATACGGTAAAGAGTGTGGTGGTCTCGTCATCACTGACGGGCCAGCTTATTTGATTCCAGAAATACAGCGCACCCAAAATCCCACCGGCGACAACTAAGACGAGGACGATGATGAATATTTTTTTGAGCATGAGTTATAAATACTTATCTAATTTCTTTTTGGCGAGTTGTTCGACGATTTTTTTCACATCCTGGGCACGATCTCGCGGGCAGACCAGGAGGGCGTCATCGGTATCGATAACTATCATATCATGTAGGCCAGCGGTGGCAACCACCCGTCCGGTATAGCTGTAGATGAGATTGCCACTGCTATCGTGGCTGATGTGCAGCCCGCGAGTAATATTATCGGTCTCCTTCTGCGACAGGACATCTTTTACTGTCCGCCAGTGCCCTACATCCGCCCAGTCAAAGCTGGCCGGGATGACGAGGAGTTTTGAAATCTTTTCCATGATGCCATAGTCGATGGAGATGGCTTTCATTTTCTTAAACTCGCGGGTGACCACTGCCCGTTCTCGCTTCGTCCCGATGGCATCATGGATACGCATCAGTGAGGCGTAGTGCTGTGGCAAATATTTCTGAAACATCCCGAGTAGCGTATCGACGCGCCAGCAAAACATATTGGTATTCCAGAGATAGTCCCACTGCTTCACGTACCGCTTCGCTGTCGCGAGATCTGGCTTCTCGACAAATCGCTGGCCATAGAATATTTCGGTATCCCCTACCTGCTGGAAGAGCTTATTAATCTTGATATACCCATATCCCGTCTCGGGATATGACGGCCGCACGCCGATGAGCAGCGAATACTCTGGATGCTGACGGATAGTCCGCTCTGCCAGGCGAATCAAGCGGAGGTATTCTTTTTCATTTTCAATATAATGGTCAGAGCCAACCGACATCATTATTTCCTGAGGATTGCGTTTGTGGATATAGGTGGCGGCGAGGCCAATGGCGGGCGCGGTATCACGCTTAGCGGTCTCTAGTACAAAATTCCGCCGAGGCACCTGGGGCAGCTGGCTATGGATCAGCTTGTACTGGGAGAAGTTTGAAGAAATAAAAATATCACTCGGCTTGAAACCCTTGCGCTGGCGCGCATAGGTCACCTGGAGGAGCGTCTTCGAGCCAATGAATGGCTGGGCTTGCTTAGGATTTTTTTTCCGGGAGACCGGCCAGAGCCTGGTTCCGCCCCCTCCGGCTAAGATAACGATATTCATCGAATCATGATGTAATTACTTTTCTTGGTGCCAGGCGGACGGCACGAGTGGGACAAATTGAAACCCGGGGTGCCGCTCTTCCTGGAAATCTTTTTTTGATATTTTTTTCTTGACGACCATGTCCTGCTCATATTTGCCGACGGGGATTACTAGCCGACCGCCGACCGAGAGTTGCTGGAGGAGAATATCCGGGATGCCGATCTCGGCTGCAGCTGCCACGACGATGCCATCGTAGGGTGCACCATGTGTATATCCCCGGGTACCATCACCGACATGCAGTGAAACGTTGTGAAATTTATATTTGGCGATGTTTTTCTCCGCGATGCGTTTGAGATCGGGGATGCGTTCGATGCCAAACACCCACCCCTCCGGTCCGACGATATGCGCGAGCAAGGCAGTCTGCCACCCCGATCCGGCGCCCACATCGAGAATCCGCTGCCCGGGCATCGGCTGCAGCAGCTCCAGCATAAAGGCGACAGTCAGTGGCTGGGACATCGTTTGATTATACCCGATCGGAATAGGACGATTGTGCTCGGCGTACTCTTTGTGATCATCTGGTAAGAAGTCTTCCCGCTTGATTGCGCGAAAGGCCTCAATGATCCGCTTGGTCTTGAGATATCCTTCTTCTATTAATTCTGATATCAAACCCTCCATTTGATTTTTTTGTTTAAAAATGGTATACTAACTAAGAAATAAAAACAAACATACAAATCAATGAAACATTTTCGCCAACACCGGCTGGTGGTATTCGGTATCTGGGTATACGCTCTCAGCATACTGACTTTGCTGTGTCTGCCCACCGCCGTACTCGCCGCCAATTCCCCAACTGACATATTCGAGCAGATTAATGCTACTCGAGAGCGCCAATTGCTGAATCCCCTCGTCACCGATACCGCTCTGACTGAAATTGCCGAGGATCGTCTGGCTGATATCCAGGCGTTTGGGGACCTTTCCCATATGGACAGCAGTGGTCGCATGGTCTGGGATACCGCAGAAGAGCAGGGCTATGACTATGTCATGATTGGTGAAAATCTAGCTGAAGGCTACGGAACTCCGTCAGAAATCACATCTGCCTGGATGAAAAGTGCTAACCATAGGGCAAACATACTCAATCCTAGCTACTCACAGACCGGAATTGCTGTCGGAAACGGGTCTCGGGGGCAAATTATTGTCCAGTTATTTGCCCAAATTCCTGATCAGCCGCCGAATGTTGATTTTCAAAAAAACAGTGAAGATACAGAACCTGATGGAGTCTCTATTATATCAAAATACCCCCCGATCGAACATGACTCTATAGTGCGGCTGGGAGACCAAGAAACGCCTGTGGATATCTCCATTATTGTGCGAAATAATTTCACTATTTCCGGCTTTTCACTGTCACCTGCTGAGTAATTGAGAATCATTGCTAAACTGCGACTAAGAGCCCCGTTTTTTTGGGGATTTTTTACTATTCACGATTTGACAAAACTAATGCATGAGCCTAAGATTGGGAAACACGAAATCAAGACAAAAGGCCTTGACAAAAATAAACCCACATGATATAAAACAACATTAAAATCATATTGCACCTTTTGGAAGGGAATGTTCTTTAAGAAAATACGTTAGGAGGACGTAGAAAACCAACAAAAAGTTATAAAAACACACCTAACATAAACTCCTAAAACCACGCACTATAATTGATCGAAAAACAGCCACTCATGATGGCTGTGCGACGCATATTTGCGAGGTGATAGGGTTTGTAGCAGGTAGACAGTAGTGTTTTTTGAAAAATGGTTTATAACTTTCTGTTGGTTTTTTGTTTGCTCATTCAACAGGAGGGCTTACGTCAACAACTATTATCTAACTCACCTTAGGAAATTAATAATCTCTTACCCTATATGAACTATTTAACTTCTCCGAGGGTCAAGCGCTTCGCCGCCAAAACCCTCTATATCTTCACCGCTCTGGTGACGATCCTCAACGTTTCGAGCGTTGGGTTTTTGGCCATGCCACAGGCGGCCAATGCAGCGGGAAATCCCTCTGCCAACCTGGATCAATGTGCTAATGACCCAGCCCCGTCCCCCAGCACCAACGGATGCTCTGGTGCCGCCGGCGAAAACGGCTGGGTAAACGGAAACCTCGGTGACAGCAAGTCTGTCTACTATGAGGGCGACTCAATCCCCTATCGGATGCTGTTTGATAATCTGGACAACACCAACGGTAACTCCCACACGGTAACCATCGAGTGGGACACCACGAAATCCAGCAAGCACGCCATCGATTACCTCACGACCTATAATGAAACGGTCGCGACAGCTGATCCGACACTTGGCGTATCCGGTACGCTCACGCCGACCACCTTTCCGATTCCGAATGACCCACAAGTTACCGGAGCCGGTGTCACCCCAATCGCGGGTGCCTTCACTCTCTTCGGTGGGACGGTAACTGGCGTCAGTGCCTACTCCTACTCAAACGGTGCGGGATTTGTCGGTGACAAATCGGCCAGCATCACGGTCACCTTCACCGCTGACGTCGTCAATCCAGTCCTCGCCTGGGGCGGGCACATTTCCACCCGGACTGACTGGGGCAGCGAGAACTCAGCGGTCGCCATCCCTGGCTCCCCCTATCACACTCGCCTCCTGGACCTCGACGGTTCCGGCGGTAACCAGGATCGCTCACTATCTGCCGCGGCTGTGGTTTACCCTGCGTCAATCACAATCATCAAAGACGCGACGCCAAACAGTGCGCAGAGTTTTGACTACACCACGACCGGTGGCCTCTCCCCGGCAAGCTTTTCGCTGGTCGATAACGGGACAGCTGCGAATACTCATGCCTTCACCGGTATTATTGATTTCACAACCTACTCGGTGACAGAATCCCCGCTCGCGGGATGGGCACTCGACACGGTCGCCTGTAGCGTGGCCTCCGCCAATGGTGGTAGCCAAACAGTGAATGACGCAACGGTTACAATTGGCCTCAAGGAAGGTGAACTCGTCACCTGTACCTACACCAATGATCAGCTCTATGGGACGATCAGTGGGTACAAATGGAAGGACCTCAATGGTGACGGCCAATGGCAAAAAGACACCGAACCCGGTCTGCGAGACTGGAAGATTTTGCTGTCGACCGGAGTCTACACCTACACCGATGCAAACGGCTACTACGCCTTCACTGGACTGGATGCCAGTACCTACACTGTCTCAGAAGAGCAGAAACAGAACTGGGTCCAGACCTATCCGGCTCACCCCAATACGCACAGCGTCACGCTCGACTACGGTCAGAC
>JAXDBW010000004.1:0-2893 GCA_034678405.1 Patescibacteria group bacterium
AGTCGTTACCACGTCGCTCGGCGGTCGTGGCCACGGACGTTTCCGGCTTCAGCGGACGAAAAAGGCCGTGGAGGGAGGTGGATCATGGCCTCAAAGCTACAAAGGATTGGGTGAAGTTTCACGCGGCCATCGAGGTCGATTCGCTCATGGTGCTGTCGTACTCATTGACGAACTCGAACGTCCACGAGAGCCAGATGTTCGTGGACGTCTGGGATCGATTGCCGTCGAACATCTCACAAAGGCGGAGTCTGGCCGACTCCGCCTACCATGGCGAGATCTGCCTGGCAGCGGCCAGGCAGCATGAAGCGACGCCGCTCCACGGCATCAAGAGGAACGCGAGACACTTGTCTAAGCCTCGAACGAACTACCAGAAGATGGTCTCGTTCTGGCAGCACTGGCCGAATCGTGCTGCCGAGCCGTACGGCAAGCGGAATCATGCTGAAACGGCGTTCAGCATGATCGGTGGCCGGTTCGGCCACCGGATAAGGTGTCGTTCAGAAGTGGGTCGGAAAAATGAGGTTTGTTCGAAGATCGCTTCGCATAACATCGGGATGCTGGCTTGGATGTCGTTCAACTCATCGGACTAGATTAGCGTCAACGTCAATATTCTATAAGTGGATTAAGTTTAAAAAAGCTTCACCATACCACACTGGCAATCTTTAATTATAAATAATTAGAAACACATATTGGCTTGGGGGGGTAGAAGGTTCAGGTCGATGAAAATCGATTTATTGGTCATTTGCTAATCTTCTAGTTCTGCTTGATAATCTAGGATTTGTTAGCGAGCGAGCAATAATTAACCCTCAGGAAATTGATATGAAACAGCGACAGCTAGAGAATATTTGGATGGTATCCGTGTTCACGGCTTTAGTTATGCTTTTGCCTGCCACGATAATCATCAGCGCAACCAACTTAGGTAGCGATGCCAGCATGGAGAACTCATCAACCATTCCACAAATAAAAATCTTGGGAACATCCAACAATACAGGAATGATTCAGAAAACCCTCAGCTTGAGACAAATTTCAGTAAGTACAATTAATTGCGATCAGATTGGGAATGTTAAAGTGGGAAAAGACATCCTCCTAGTGGATGAAAGGGGGTTCAGTAAGGCAAGTGTTTCAGCCATGAAAAAAAACATTCAGGACTTAGTTCTGAAGGGAGTCCCGATTCTATTGGTATCGGATAGTAACGAATTATTGAAAAGTATAAATTCACTCGCTCTGCGCGATTCAGTTTCGACATTAAGCAGCATAAACCAAACTACCAACAAGATTAATTTTTCCGATTCATTTCAGGATGAAATTTTTTCAGCAGTATACGCTGAGAACTGTTCAATATCTGGCCTGAAATACGATCCGATTACCCAAGTTTCGGCTACATACGGTTTTGTAACAGATCAAAATCATACACTCAGGAGCGACATGATCAATCTCTCGTTCTCCTGGGCACTAAAAGTTAGGGGAGGGTTGGTAGCCACATCTGATCAAAATGCAACAACTGTAAATGCATTAAGTGAGTCGTCTAATAATCTGGTCTCTACATTAACCTATAGTTCAGAGTGGGTTTACAAAACCCACTTAACCAATCATGCAGGAGATGGCAATCATGGCTATATTTATGGCAATACTAACTACTATGTACTCTCTCATGATGGCGACACAACTTATAACTTTTATAGGGCCGACTATCAAGTAAATATTATACCGGGAACTGGCTATCCTGAATGGTATTTGGCAGATATATGGTTTAACACTGGGAACTTGAATGACCGTGGTGACATATATCCTACCAGATGGCTTCAGGATCATGGCCCAAGTACGGACCAAGGTAGTGGTCAGGTTAGCTATTCAATATCTGCACAAGGGCCGACGTTCGGATACACATATAACATGGCAGACGCAGATTTACACGACAGGACAGTTGGAATGACACCTCAAAAAATTGGTTGGTGGTGGAACGTGAACGAATTGTCCTTTGGTAGCTATCCCCGAGATAATCTTTGGGTATATGGTGCGGCTGTGGTTAGAACCCAGCAGGCGTATCAGGGATATTATCAAGTAATGCACGATGAATATAAAGCTCACTGGATTGCTATTCAATATGTCCCTGTACATTGGCCAATCTATCTTGGTGATTATACAACCAGCTTTTTACTTTCAGGTAGAATCAATCCTGCGAATCCCATGTCGTAAGTATAAACATTTTCTCACCTTTGTTAAAAGAGGTCTCCGCGTATGGAGATGCCTCTTCCCTCTTTTTTACTTTGACTAAAAGCGCGGCTTATCCTGAATTGTAGTGTTCGTTCATAATAGCTTTCGCTCGGCAGCTCGTCCGTGCTCACATCTCCGAGTTCGAGGAACAACCCAATTTACTTAGGCGGCAGCGTCCGCAGAATGACATTTCGAGCATGGACCTTCGGACGTCTCCGTGATTTTCACAGGCGGCAGATCCGCAAAAAAGAGCGACGGCATTGTCCTCGGTCCTCGTCCTCTCATGTCGACCGCGAGCATCGATCGTGGAACCGTCCGATGACGGTTCAGGCGGTGAACGGCGTTCCTCGCAGAAGCACCGCGTGTATCACGGCCAACATCTTCCTGGCCGCAGACATGAGCGCCTTCTTGTGACCCAGCTCCTTCGACTTCCGTCGGAAGTAGGCGGTTATCGTCGAATCGCAGAATCGAACATGAGACAAAGTTATCCTCTCGATGATGGAGCGCATCATGGGATCCCCGTTCCTGGTCATTCGACCATGATGCTCCTTTCCGCCAGAGTCTCTGACCCGAGGAACCATGCCGAAGTACGCGCACAGCTTCTCCGCGTCCTGGAACCTGCTCACGTCGATGATCATGGACATGAGCTGGACGGCGGTCTGCCGTCCGATGCCCGGTATCG
>JAXDBW010000005.1:0-15063 GCA_034678405.1 Patescibacteria group bacterium
GTAAATAAATATATGACGGCGGGCAAGGTGCAGAGGCCGAGGATCACATAGTGTTTCACCCAGCGCCAGTCAATGCGGCGATGCCAGATAAACATCGTGAGCATATACACGAGCAGTACCGCAAACACAGTCGGCCCGTTAAATGGATGGAACCAGGCGAGAAAAAAACTGGCAATGCCCGCGCCGACACTATACTTCAGCTGCTGGGTGTCAAACGCTCGCAACATGAGATAGAACGTCAGGACCATGAGCGTCAACGATGCTATCAGGTGGGGTGAATGCAGCGCGCTGAGGAATGTTACGCTTTCGGCTATCCAGATGTCCGTGGGGTGCTCATAGATATTATTTGCATCAAAGAGAAAGGGATTGAAGAATACCCCGAGGCCTGACGCAAAAAGCAGTGCCAGTAGTACCCAACGTCGCCAGCGTATCTGCTTAATAAAATACGACACGAACAGGTACAACACATACACCATGGCGATAATCGCGAGCGAGCGAGCGACATGGAGTGTGAGTAGATTCGAAAAATGAAATAGTTTGCCAATCCATCCGACAGAGAGCCAGAGTGGATTGATAAAAATACGCGCCTGGGGCTCGGAGGTATAGAGATTGAGAAATGCATTCTCTCCTTGCTGCACCTGCTCAATCATAGAGAGAAAGACGTTGGTATCACCTGGTGCCAGGTGGTGCAGCCCAGTGAAGACGGCGTCGGTTGGTCGCTGGAGATAGCCAAACAAAAACGGGGCAGCCGTCAGAAGAATGAGAAGCCCGGCCATGACCCAGACAAAAAACCATTCTTTTCTTTGTATTACTTTCTGTTCGGTGCGCATAACTATACTCTTGTATTGTAGCACACCTTAAGCGCTAAAGTATGTTACAATGCTCTATATATGTTTTTACAGGGTCGGTTTAGGACACTGTATTATACGGTAGACACTGCCGACCATCATATTCAAATGGTTTATGGTTAAAAATACCACGGTAATAATTAAAAAGGCGGTGCAGGTAATTATATATCTGGTAGTGCTCTGGTTCATGTTTCAAATTATAACCAGTCACTGGCAAGAGCTGAGTGATCACTTGGGCACAATCAATATACTGTGGCTTGCGGGTGGCTTTCTTATACATGTGCTGAGCTTGCTGCTCCAATCATACATTTGGCATCGCTTGTTGATATATTCATCCCCCACACTACCATTTACATCCTCATATATCAGCTATTTTCGCTCTATCATTACACGATACATCCCCGGCGGCATCTGGGTGTACGTTTCGCGTGTCCATTTAACCAAAAAACTCGGGCTCACAGGGAGTCAGGGACTCTTTTTGATAGTGGCAGAATCGCTGCTGGCGGTCCTATCGGGCTGCTTGCTCTATCTCATCGTCCATCCCGCAACGACGTATGGACGAGCACTGCTACTACTAGCTGCGGTGCTGATCTGCACCTGCATACTACTACTGTATTCCCCACAAACTATTAAACGGGTATACCGGACGCTGTTTGGTCGAGAGCTTGAGATTGTTCCACTTCGCACGAGATATATTGGTGTCGCTATGCTGCTATATCTGGCCCAATGGCTGCTGGTTGGGCTGGGGGTGTGGCTTCTCGTCAATGCACTGACGCCAACATCCCTCAGTGCAATTGTTCCACTCAGTGGGATATTTGCCATAAGTTGGGCATTGGGGTTTGCCTTTTTGGTTACGCCCTCTGGACTCGGCATCCGTGAAGTGGTGCTGGTACTTCTACTCTCATCGATAACTGGTGTGGAGGTTGCGGTCCTGGTGAGCATTTTCTCGCGAGTTTTCTTTACCCTGGGCGAGGCGCTGCACTTTGGGAGCAGTTTTATAATCAGGTCAAAACAACATACGTAACCGAGCGAATGGAGGTAGTGGCAATAACTAGGGCTTTTTTTGTGCTACACACAAATATCCCTCCCCCAAATCAGTATTATTAAATAATCTACTAAACTGGATCAGGGGGTACAGAAAATATTTATTGGAAATTAACCACATCAGTGGTACCCGAATAATATTCACGCCACTCTTTTTTGTCTGGACTTCTTTTTCATCAAAGGATGTCCCGCGTCGAGCAAGTAAACGAAAAGCGATGATGCGGAGAGGTTTCAGTAGATTCATAAATGGAAAACCATATGACAGTAGTGATCGAACAACAAAATTATGTGTGTGTAATAACTGTTTCAGGGTGTCTTTTTCATATCGACGAAAATGACCCGCGCCGACATCGTCAGTCCCCCATAGCTTCATACGAGCCGGCACCGATAATACCAGATATCCACCGGGTTTAAGCAATGAATATATCTTCTTGACGACCGCTGCATCATCCTTGATGTGTTCTAACACTTCAAAAATAACCACAAAATCATACGCCTGGGTTTCACTATCCATGTCAAAAATGTCGACACATTCAAATGATACGGGTAGCTCATTATCACGGACCGCCTTCTCAACAAATGGAGCGGCGTCACTTGAGAAGTCGATCAAGTGTCCTGCATACCCCTGCGCAGCGAGTGCAATACCAAAATCTCCCGTGGCACACCCAATTTCTAAGAAGCGCGAACCGGCAGGTATATACTTCTTGATTAATGCACTGGCGAGCTGCTTGCGAAATAGATATCTCGGATAGCGGATAAACTTCTTGACCATAGATACGGGATTATTAATTCGGCCGGGAAAATATCTTTCCGCCAACCTTCAGTAAAAAAATAACTAGATTGCTCTTCAGAACCAACAATCGATACCTCAGCTTCTTGAAATCATGTGGCACCAGCTCACGCTCACGCCGTCCCGTGATAACCGAGTATAGTTGGTAGTCTTCGATGCGCTGTTCCTGAAAATCATCCGGCTTTTTTGCTTTGACATACACTAACCGTTTCATACCACTATCCTCATCGAGCTGCATGATATCGAAATCTGAAAAGATGTGTTTGATATCCTCAAGAGAATATCGCCAATAATCAGAAGGGTGACCATGATAGGCCCAAGTGTGAGGTACAATCATAATAATGATGCCGCCTGGTTTACATACCCGTTTCATATTGAGTAGCGCTTGTTTCCAATACCGAACGTGCTCCAACACACAGGTAGAAATAACAACATCAAAAACATTATTGCCAAATACTTTTTCTAGATCTTCTGCCCGACACACCCGGTCTACGCCGGGACCGCGCTCAATATCAATGCCAATGTATTCCGCGGGCTGCAGCATTTCAATCACTGCCCGCACACTGCCATTGACGTCGCACGATCCTACTTCGAGCACTTTCTTGCCCCGTACCTCCTCGAGTGTCACGTGCCGTGCCACCCATTGAAATGTATTGATATTACACATGTTTATGTATTTTTTATTGAATAAATACAGCGCCGCAGCGCGACGGTGATGCTCTGGTCAGCCCTGAGAAATGCTTCTCGCCCCGCGTGCGCTATTCGTCGCCGGCGCTCGGGATCATCATACAACAACTGAATTGCATGTGCTAGCTGTGTAGCATTGCCAGTGCTTACCATAACACAATTTTCGTTATTGTCTAATAGCTCAGCATTAGCCGGAGAATCGCCAACGATTACGGCTTTTTGCATCGCTAAAAACTGGAATGTTTTTCCGCTGATCACCCGGCCGGCTTTGGCTATGGTCGAGAAATGCCCGCCCAGGCATACATCTGCAGCTGCAATATACTCAGCTAGTTGCTGCAGCGTCAGCCACGGCACCAGGGTAACGTTAGTGAGATTGTGTGCCTGTACAAATTCCTCAATGTCCTGCTTGACAGGGCCGCGACCAACAAGCGTAAAATGAATATCACGATTAGTGCGCAGTAGTTCAGCTGCCTGAACAATATATTTGATTCCATGCAGTGGTAAATAGGTACCATAATAAAAAACTTCGAAATGGGCATGGGTCTCTCGTGGCTGCGGATAAAAAAAGGTCGTATCGGCACCGACAAATACTCGGGTAAATTTTTCACGAGGAATATTAAATGTTTGAGAAAAATATTCGCTGTGTGCTTCTGTATCTAGAATAATTTTCTCAGACTTGGCACACATATACCGATCAATCCAAAACGCCAACCGGCCAATGATGGATTGCGGAGGAAACCGCTTCCGGTCATAACAAAGAGTGTCGTATAGTGAAATAAATGCGTCAGTGATGATTGGCTTGCGGGTCAGGAGCCGCAGCAGAGGAAATATCTCATGTGCCCGAAAACCAAGAATTATGACGTCGACATCCCGCTTGCTCGTACACAAAAATTTCAACAGTAAGACAACATATCGATGTGGCCATCGGGCATTGTATATACATTCGACATAGGTGATCTCCGATATATGTCGGAGGGCGTCCCTGACAACGTTTTGACGAACATAGTTTTTGGTATAATACGTCGCAACATATAATACTTTCATACAGGGCCTTTATCTAATGGGTTTGTCGACATCATCATGCAAATAGTAGGTGCATTTTTGTAAATAGAGTGCCCTTTCTTGAGTTCGGCGAATACGATTTATCATATCGGCTAGCAAACCGACGACAAGCAGGAGTAGACCAAAAATATTCAACGCCAGACCGACGAAACCAATAGTCTTAAATGGCGTCACCGCACCAACTACCAGGAGACGGATGCCAATAAATGCATCGAGGAGTAGGCCCAGGCCAAACAGCGTTGCTCCGATCCAACCAAAAAATCGTAGCGGACGATAGTCGAGCATCGTACGAAAGACGGTGTTCATAATATGATATGCAAACTTCCACAGATTACTGGCCACCTTCGACTCTCCATGCTCACGCTCACCGCGAACTCGCGTCGGGACTTCTTCGATGCGTAATCCATTAAATGCTAAGTTGAGAATAGTTTCGTGAGTATACGTATAGCGGCTAAAGAGGTTGAGTCGGAGTAATGCCTCGCGCGAAAAGGCTCGAAAACCACAAGACACATCATAGTACTGATGGCCAGTGATCATACTGACGAGGTGTGCCACCCGGCGATTACCCCAGCGCTTGATGGCTGGCATCTGCGGGACAAGGCGCGCGTCCTTAAATCGGGAGGCGGTGACCATCGCCGCCCGGCCATGGATGATAGGCTCAATCAGTCTCGGGATATCCTCAGGGTTGAATTGCCCATCGGCATCAATATTGACGAACATATCATACCTGTGACTCAGCGCGTATCTGACCGCTTCTTGGAAACTTAGTCCCAAGCCTCTATTGTCCGTATGTGTCAACACCGTTGCCCCTGCCGCTTGAGCTCGCGTCGCTGTATCATCTGTGGAGCCATCATTAATCACGAGTGCGTCAATGGTTGTAATACGTTCTATGGCCTTGGGTATCTTAGAAATAACCGCTTCAATAGTTGGTGCTTCGTTGTAGGCTGGTAAAAAAACTAATAATCGCATAGTGTCCCTAGGTAATTATCCAGGCTGGTCGCGGTCGCCACCACCGCCACACTGCAAACCACCCAATTAATAATATAAAGAAGAATACGGTAGGAAAAAATACGTTGAGCGTGCTGTAGTAGAGAAACCCGAGGAGTGTCACGAGTATGATGACATAATGGTACCATACATTACGGACCAGGAGGAGCAATGGCATGAACCACAGGACATACCATATGTTTAGTTTCGCACCAAGCAAAAAGACAAACGCAAACAGTACCCAGAGCATTCGCTGGATAAACTGATCGGGTTCCCGGAGTCCGGATCGCGCCACGACAATGATAGAAAAAATTATGAATACAAGTAAATACGCGACTCGCATCGTCACGAGCGATGGTGATAGCCCAGGAAAAATAGTTGATACACCAGTGACCGCCATCGTAATGATAGCCTGAGGAAATGTGAGATTGTCATATTGAATAAATCCGCCGATGGCATTTGACACATTGGCGAGCGCCCCCCCAAAGGGTGCATACGCAAGCGCTACTAACCCAATGCAGCCCACGGCAGCAAGCAGGATATCTCGTATGGCTCTCCGCCACGTCTGCGCGTGTAGTACCAGGAGGAGTCCCACGATGGGGATGAGGACGGCGGGAATAAACTTCACCAGATACCCGGCTGTCAGTGCAATGAGAGCCCAGACAAATTGTTTACGAATGCATAACCATACGGCTAATACGATTAATAAAACCACAAAAATTTCATTATGCGCTGACTGGACGAGTTCAAACAAAACAAACGGATTCCAGAGAAACAGCGTCGTGCCGGCAAAGGCGAAACGAGGATTCAATCGTCGTAAACTATCATACAACAGCCAGCTAATGAGCAGAACAATGCCGATAGCCACGATGCGAAATAGTGTTACAAAAAGCATAATATTATTACCGGAAACACGTGCCAGGAGCAGCGTAAATCCTGTAAACAGCGGCCCATAGGGAGCGCCTTTGTCTCCCCAGGCGACGTATGCTTGATACCCGAGATCATTTGGGGGGACAGTATAGGGATTTACCTCGTGCGTAGTGGCGATAATTGCCCGCGTGCCATTGCCAAACAAGTCGGACGAAAAAAAGGGGGGGGCCATAATCAAAAGGCACATGGATATGAATGCGACTCCGAGCATAATCATGAACTGATGTCGATTGGTTACCCACCTGCGGACTCGTCGAAACAAAATAATATATGCCACTAATAGCGCCCCAAAGAGGATGCTGACTACCACGCGGTCGGCAAAAAAGACTCCGCCATGGCGCAGGACGACCGACAGATTTCGGGGAAAGTATACCAGCGCCAATGCAACAAAAAGGGCGTAGAGGGAAATAAAAAATAGGCCGAACTGAGCGATCGGTTCACGAGATATTTGCTGGATACTTCTCCATAGTGCCACCATAATTACCTAAGTATAGCTGGTTTCGCGCTGATCGGCAAGTATTTTTTTTGCTAACCTTAGCTCAAAAATACTCTTACAAACCAATCGGCGGTGGGGACGGCCAGGAGCACTTAGCAGGATCAACCCGGAACAATAGGGTCGAATGTGTTGCCCACTCCAGCGACAGAGTATCATCCAATTCAGTGTAACTCAGCATCTCCTCTCCGAGCTGATAATAATACGGGGAATTATTATGAATCATCATGTACTCAATTTGATTGTAGCAGGCAAATGTAATAATATCCGCAATCGGCGCGTCGGGTACTACATACATGCCCATGTGCATCTGATAGGGTATATATGGTGAGCTGGAAATAATGCGTGGAATCTCAGTATGATGTGCGTCGAGCCACTCGAGCGATGCGGCTTCTGATGTTGTCTGCAGCGAATATGGGGTTACGATACTCTCAGCTGACTGGGCTACTCGAGATGCAATAACTCCCTGCACACAAATCATACATAAAGCCAAAAAGAAAATAATAACTCGCGGCCACGCCCTGTTCAGGCGAACCGCACCATACATCGCTATCGCGCTCAATAGGATAATGAGTAGAGGAATAGTTGGCGCCACATACCGAGGAATAATCCGAACCACAAATATGATGACACCCACACATATTGTTGCCGTGACGAGCGACCCCATCATCTGCTTCTCGCTCGTACTGACGCCGCGCCTCAGGACAAACGGCGCCAAAAGACCCAGCAACAAAATATTACAATAGGTAACCACTATATATAGGTTGTTGCTGAGGTGCCGCAATCCCTGCACTATGGTACCTGACAGGCTGCTACTGTGTAGCTCGAGATTATGCGCGGCGCGAAATTCATCAGGATGATTAATAAGGTAATCTGTCTTGTCTGCAGTTAAGCTTTGAAGGATTTCCCGCTTTTCATATTCATAATCAGGCGCGTCAGCATCAAGCACGGCGATTGCTCCTTGGCCGATCGATTGCTGGCCGGTGAGTGTGAGCTGGCCAGTGTGAGTATATAAGAAGGCTACATACGGCAATACGAAGATGCACAGCCCAGCTGCAAACATGCCTACGCGCACAGCGTACCGTCGCCACGAACGCGCGTTTGGATACACAATGTATGTCCACAGTAGCATTAGCGCATACCACAAGACCATACTGAGCCCCACTAGACGTATCAGGTACAGAAATCCAATGAGCATGCCAATGAGAAAATGTGATGTCCACGATGCGCGGGGGCGTACTGCGTATTGGCCTACCCATACCACAATCAAGAGAAAAGCGATAAAAACACTCTCTGTTAAGGCAAACCACGACTGCAGCAGCAACACCGGATGGACGGCAAGCGCCAGCGCGGCGAGATAGCCAGCCCACTCACCAGCAGCCTTTCGACCGATGAAGTAGCCACATATCACGGTGATTGCCACGGCGGTGAGATTGACGATCTTTGCCGCGATCTTAACATCAATGCCAAATCCACTGACAAAAGAAAGGAGCATCGCATACCCAGGCTGGATTAGGTTCGACCAATTGAATGGTTCAGTCAAATACAGCTTGCCTGACTGAACCTGCTCAGCTAATTTAAAGTAGAGAATCGAGTCGTGGCCCAGAGCGATCGAGTCCCAAACAGTTCCGACGAGCACAAGCGCAATAGCTACAATGCCCAGCAGAATGATGCTGGATTTCCAACGCAAAAAGATGATCAGCGTTCGTTTTAGTAATGGGGGTAGTTTCATGTCATGACATGGATGAAATGGTATGCCGATGAGTCCTGTGGAAGCGCGGGGCGACCCATTGGTAACTATAATATAATCCCAATAACAGCCATAGCAAAATATTGGCTAGAAAAAATCGATCCACGTAAAACACAAACCCGCTGAGTGTAAAGAATATGATCATAGCTGATGACGATCGCTGGGTGAATAACAGAAGCAGCGGCATACACCAAACCATATACCAAACATTAAATACGATCGGCACAAATGACAGTGCCAAAAATAATATCCAGAAATATTGTTGGGGCAGTGCCGACCGCTTTCCTCGCATACGACGAACAAACAATACATAACTACTGAGTAGAAAAAATAGGGTGGCCGAGAAGTATGGGATGACGAACGACAGCGAGAGTGTCTGTCCTATGACTGACTGCAATGGTTGGAGTGCTGCGCGGGTCATGGCCACAGGGAATGTGGGTTTAAATTTACTGACAAAGGCGCTGCCGACATTACCAATGTTTTCTGCGAAGCTATGATAGGGCAAATAGAACAGCACTATGAGGATGACCGCAGCAACCAGGAGCCCTCCGATCTGCCAGAGTGTCCGACTGATTGATGTCCGCCGCCACAGAATCCATAGCACCACGATCGGTAGTAGCGCGATGGTCACAAACTTGACGAGCGCACCAGCAACTAATGCCAGGCCTGCCCAGACTGGCCGTTTCGTTATGAGTAGCCACAGGGATCCGAGGACACTCAGTAAAACCAGCACATCATTATGGCCATTGTTAATGAGTTCTACTAATATAAACGGATTCCATATAAATAATACCAATGAGGCGCGTGCCCACCGCGGGATCAGGAGTTTGGCAATTCGGAAAAATATCCATGCACACGCCGCCAATAATAAGAGATTGACGACCCGAAAACCAGCCACATTCGTCGCAAAGTTTTTCCCGAACGCTTTTTGTAATGCGAGGCTATAGGACGTATATAGTGGACCATATGGCATCACGCCATCAGCATAAGGAACGATGTCCCCGTAACCGAGTTCAGCCGGGGCACTGTGATACGGGTTGACGTGGTGAACGTTGACGATCTCTGCCCGGAAAATATACCCATAGAGATCGACAGACATCAGCGGCGTACTCATCATCAATGCGGTAGAAAAAATAATCGCCCATACTATCGCCTGACGGAACTGGCGCGTGGTTAGACGAACGGTCCTAAGCCAAACAAATACTACAGTGTACACCAGTGTCATACTCATGAAGAGCGCTGCAATCATGACGCTGTCCATACGATAGATGCCGACGTGCGTGGTAAAATAGGGCATGGGCGGCGGTGTATATCTACTACTCAAAATGCTCGCGGTCCCAAACAACAGCGCAAGCAATCCGCCCAGTACCGACGCTGTACTCTTCGGCCAGCGCCATATATCTTTTGGGGGTGAAAGTCGATTGGCAATCATGAGCCTACTCTAGTTAATAGATGAGGCGATGCTTCGCCCCTTGGCAGGATTCGCACTGAAACTATGCATGAGACCAAACAGGCGCCAAAGCACGCCGGCCTGCAACGCAACAATAAGCAGAGAGACGCTGATAAATTGCCAGGAAAATGGTCCCCATACCTGCCAGATCAGTGGGAAAGAAAGATAGTTCAGTAGGTCGTATCCGACAACCAGGCCCGCCAGCCGACGATCTCCGATGAGCACAACCAACGGCACGAACCAGATGATCCACTGCGGTGAATAGAATCGTGAGAAAAAAGTAAACACCAGCACCGCCAGCGCCATCCAGAGTACGAGCTGATGGGGCGAGCGCAGCCATCGCTGTACTACAGTTGTTTTGAATATAACAAATAACGGAACGGCGAACTGGAGAATGAGAAAGATTGTCAGCCCGAGATAGTCCAGCTGGACAATGCCCGTCGACTGCAGCGGCCCCTCGATCAGCATAAAGTAGAGGCTCCCCACCCCACCACTCCGTGCCCCATGGAAGAGGTAGGGTCGGAGAGAGGTGAACCCATCGATGAAAAAACTGATAGCCATAATGCCCCCCACAACCAGCCCAACGCTCCACCAGAAACTGCGGAGGGCAGCCCGTGTCTGCTCCGGGCATGTCTGACGGACATACGCGTAGACGAGTGGCAGGAAAAGAACAGGGTACCACTTCGTCAGGATGGCCAGTCCGAGCACTGCTCCTGCCCAGCGCCACCGACGACTCAGGACAAGCCATAGCCCCACCTGGACGAGCAACGCCACCAGTATGTCAAAGCGGCTGAAGGTAAAAAACAGCATGGCCGGCAACACTAGTAGTGCCGCAAACCACACTGAGCGTTTGAGCTGGTGGAGAAGTATGATCGTCACCCAGAGCAACGACACGGCAAGGATGGTATTCATAGTTATCAAAATCCAGCGATAATACCCATATTGATCAGAAAATATGTATGGCAGCGTAATATACCCGAGCCCTACCTGTGGGTACTCCTGGAAAATGCTTATATCATATGGGGTTATTCCTTGCGTCACCCAGCTCCCGCGCTGCTGAAACACGCCCAGCTCGTGATCATCATGGATCAGTTGCGCACGGTAGCCGTCCCGAAAAAATGAAAGGTCAGTATAGTCAGGGCCGAGCAAGGCAAACGCTCCAACGACAACGATAATGAGAATGAAAATCCACTTTCCTGCTCGCTGGCTCATATATCAGCTGGCTTAACCCCATAAATCGTCGCCTCATCATCTTCATAGACTCGGTAGAAACCCCCATCCCGCTCCACTACCCGATTCATGGCTGTGTGGTTTGCCTCGACAAACACATACCGGGCATGAAATGTGTCGCGGATTGACTCGGAAACGCCTTCACGTTGCTGTCCGGTGGTAATATTTACAATCGTATCCCAGATGACTGGGTCATATTCATACGAGAAAGTCGGGTCAAGACCACTAATATAGTATGCCTGCGGGCTCCGGTAGAAGAGAATAGGAAACTCGTCCCAACTCGAATGAAATACGATTTCGCCGGGCTGAACATGCTGAGCGAGCCACGCACCGGCTCCGGCAAAGCGAGTCACCGAGATACCATTATGATAATCCGTACTTAACTTTTTCGTGTCCTTCGCGATAACCATCGGCAGCATGATGAGGAGGTAGGCGCTCATGATGAGTACAGCCGCCTTATACTGACGGGCAGCCGTCTGGAACCATCGCCACAATCGATCGCGAGAAAAGCTCCCGGCGTAGTGCTGCAGCGTCAGCGCAATCCACAATACCGCAGCTGGCACGTAGTACTCCACATACCGCCGGGATTTCAGCGTGAAGGCCAAGAAAAACACAAAGATAAATGTTGCCAGTAACTGCCGTCGGGACGGGCGTTTCCAGTAGACAATCATGACCGTGAGGGCAATGACGATGAGCATCGTCACCAGCAGCGCATCACTTCCGAGATTGACCGGATTATATGGATACCACTCGCCCCCTACCGAAATGATATCCTGATAATTCACAATACCAATGGCCACTAATTGTCGCCAGTAAAACAGAATGTTCTGTGGAAACTGCGGATTGATGAGAACCCCGGCCAGTGTGCCTCCCGCCGTCACGAAGAACATTCGCAACTCCTTGCTATTGCGTGCGACGACAGAAAACGGCTGGGTATTACCGCGGCGAAACCAGTCCATCAGGACGCTGATCAGGGCATAAGCTCCGGCAAATACCGCCAGCAAAATAAATCCCCCATATGCCCACACATATGTCGCGGCGGTAAAGAATAGGGCTACATATTTATAGCGGAACAAACAGTACAGACCAAAAAACAAAAACAGAAGCGACACCACGGGCGCCTTGATGAGATTCAAGCGAAACATAAATGGGGTCGTAACGAGTAGGAGAATTGCAAACCAAAACGCGCCGGGCACTCGCAGACGACGGAGCATCCCATAAAACAATATGATGAACGCGGTATTCAATATCACCTGTGCCAGTTTGGCCCCCTGGACGGGGTTCATCAGATGTGTGAATGGGATAAGGAAGAGGTGGTAGAGGAAATGCTGATTGGTGTATGAGTCTTTCAGTACTGAAAACTGTAACCACGGGAATGTTTTGATCACTCCCTGCTCCGGGATGAGGCGCGACATCTCAATATGATAAAACGAATCAGGATCAGGAAACGTAGGGATCGACTGAATGTAGGTGCACCACGCTACACTCCCCGCAATGAGCACAATAAATGAGAGATACCACCAGTGTGATTTGATTGTACGCAGGAATGTGTGCATGAAACAACGGATAATAGTAGTCTCCGCCAAGCATGGGGGCGGAGACTACCTGCTCACAGCATACCAAAGCCGGCGGTGAGCTGGCAATTATTTTTTGAGTTGCTGCTTGAAATAATCAACAATCGGAATCGGTGACGGATCGATGGCATTCAGCATCGCGAGAAAAAAGCTCACATAGCTAGAATACAGCACTGCCTGCAATACCTCGGCGAGAACTGACGGCCCACTCAGCGTATATGCAAGCGTGGGGATCTTCTTTTTCTTCGCCACCCGCTGAGTAATAGTTACTCGGGTTCGGTTACGCTGATAATACCGCCGCGAATTCAGGAAGATGAAAGCGAGCTGTCGTGGGTTCGTCTGGGGAAATGAAAGCCCCTCCATCAGATGGTGATTAAGTTCAGAAATGAGAAAGTAGGCAGCAAAATTCTTGCCGTTTTCATTAATCTGATTGGCGGCAATATGAGCGTTGCCGGATAAGTGGTCGGCTGCGATCAGTATCGGTATCCGCGTGTGTGCGAGAGTGGCAGCTTGCTTCGCGGGATTTTTGGATCGTGGATTGCGCACGCCGAGCTGCTTGTGCTGAGCAACCAAGTATTTGATGGCTGCATTGAAATCTCGATTCGTAATCTGCAACAACCCCGCCTGCTGCAACAACCCCACGATGCCAATCAATGAATACCCGAGTGCCATACGCGGCTGATTGGATGGATTGAACCGTGGGTCAAATACGTAGGCTGGTAATCTATATTTCTTCGCATAGCGAGCCAGCGTCCCACCAGCGCAGATGATGATTATCTTGGCTTTACGTCGCCGGGCATCACGAACGGCAGCGAGCGTCTCCTCGGTGGTACCAGAGTAGCTCGAGATGACACACAGTGTTTTGCGATTAACATAATTTGGCAGCTGATACTGGCGACTCACGGCAAAGGGTACGGTCAGCTGGCGACTAAATGCGTACTCAACGACGTCGCCGCCCAGCGCTGACCCCCCCATCCCAGCCAGCACCATACGCTCAACCGAGCGATATGCCTTCGGTACTGAGATCTGCTGCACATCCTCCCACGCCTGCTGACACTGCAGCGCCAGTGATTCGATTGACCCAAGCATGTTTTGGGAGTCGAGAGTGGCTATTTTTTTCACTGAATCGAGTGTAGCGGTCGGCATAGAAGAGAATAAATATGCGTTGATAATACCATAAAAATATGGTATAGTAAAAGGGATAATTCACTTTTTTCTGCTGCGTAAAAGAGTCATGTCCGGACACTCCAAGTGGTCACAAATTAAACGTCAGAAAGCGGTCGCCGACCAACGTCGCAGCGGCCTTTTTACCAAACTCGCAAATGCCATCACGGTTGCTGCCAAACAGGGTGGTGGTGACCCGGACATGAATTTCCGGCTCCGGATGGCTGTCGACAAGGCGCGCACCGCCAATATGCCTAATGACAATATCGATCGCGCCATCAAGCGGGCCACGGGCGAGGGTGGTGAAGCGAGCATTGATGAGGTGGTCTATGAAGCATACGCCCCGGATGGTGTCGCGCTCGTGATTGAGGCCGCCACGGACAATAAAAACCGTACGGCCAGCAGCATAAAAAGCATCCTCGCCAAGCATAATGCCAATCTCGGAAGCTCCAATAGTGTCCTCTGGATGTTTGATAGCAAGGGTGTCATTCGCGTCCTCCGTGAGCGCGTCTCGGACAAGGACGCATTTGAGCTCTCCGCCATCGACGCGGGAGCTGACGATATCCGCGAAGAGGAAGAGGGCTTCACCGTCATCACCGCTCCTGAAAAAATCCAGGCGGTCCAGCAGCAACTGGCCGACCAGGGATTCACAGTCGAGTCAGCCGACGTCGAACGCCTCGCCCAGAACCCACTCACGCTGACTGATAAGCAGCAAGACGCTATTCAAAAATTACTTGACGCCCTCGAAGAAGACGAAGACGTAACCAATTATTTCACCAATGCCGAGGGCTAAGCGGGCCACTAGCCGCGTGCTCGGCATCGATCCCGGACTCGCCACAACCGGCTATGGCGTCATTGAAGAACGGCCAGGGGGATACACCGTCGTCGATGCGGGGGTTATCACCACTGGAGCGCGAGAGTCGTTTGGTCAGCGGCTGGATACGATCTACGCAGAAACAAAAGCGCTGATCAAAAAACACCGCCCTCACAAAGTAGGTATCGAGCAGCTCTTCTTTGCTAAAAACGTAACCACTGCGTTCTCAGTCGGGCAGGC
>JAXDBW010000006.1:0-28597 GCA_034678405.1 Patescibacteria group bacterium
GAGAAAAAGATTTTAAGATTTGGAGGTTGCGGGGCGGCTCTGCCCCCAGACCCCCTCGCCGCCCCGCAGAAAAGAATCAGAAATTTTCCTGAAAATAGGTTCTAATTTCGTTGTACAGCCATACCAATACACACCCTTAGAGAAAACGGTGGGGCGGCTTTTACTGGCGGGATTCGAAGCTGACTCGAACGCGTCGCCAGACGATGAAGTGAGAGCAGCCGGCTCCGGAGGAGGTTTTTGAGCGCTGCGAAAAAACCGGGGGAGGAGGAATCTCAGTGGCGGTACCATCTCGCACTACGCGCCGTGTCATCTGACGCGGTGTTTTGTTATTGCTTTTTGCGGCGGTTAAAGAACCACCACATGCCACCCAAGACTACTACCAGTGTAATCACGAGCACCCCCACGGTAATAGCGGTGCTAGTCGTGGCTGGGGTAGTTGAGGTAGTTGCTGCGGTGGTTTCCGCTGTAGTGACAGACTGGGCCGTCCGGACATTGAGTGGGTTTTCGGTGTTTGTGGTTGTGGCTGCGTTTGTGTTTGTCAGGACAGGGTCCGTCGTAGTCTCGGCGTTTGTATTGGTTGCATCGCTGGCTGTGACAGTGGTCGAAAATGTTTCTGCTTCTCCGACCGTCTGTGACTCACCGCTTGGCTTAAACTGCGCATACATCGTCAGCGGCACCAACAGCAGAGCGATGATGACAATATTCCTAATGTATTTTATACATACGTTACTATACATACTACTCTTACTATAGCACAACCAGCATCACAAACAATATGATATAGTATAGACACTATGTATATACTGGGTATCGAAACATCGTGCGACGAAACTGCGGTCAGTGTCGTCCGGGGACAGCGCAACACGGTAGACATCGTGAGCCACATCATTTCGAGTCAAATACCGACTCACCGTAAATATGGCGGGGTCGTGCCTGAGGTTGCCGCCCGGCACCATGTCGTCAATATGATTCCCGTGGTCCACGAAGCGCTGCGTCAGGCGAAGCTGACAGCACACGATATAGACGTGATTGCCGTCACGCGGGGACCGGGGCTCGTCACCTCACTGCGCATTGGTGTGCAGTCAGCCAAAGCACTGGCCTACGCCTGGCACAAACCACTGCTCGGCATCAATCACATGGAGGGGCATATCTACGCCAACTGGTTTGCTCATCCACCTATTCAGTTTCCGGTCGTCAGTCTAGTCGTGTCGGGTGGACATACCGAGCTCATCCATATGCCGCGACATGGTACGTATCGGCTGATTGGTCGGACTCGCGATGATGCGGCCGGTGAGGCATTTGATAAAGTGGCCAAACTTCTCGGCATCCCGTATCCTGGCGGGCCACATATCCAGCAGTTGGCGGACAAGGGCGACGCAACTCGTTTTGACCTGCCGCGACCTATGCTGCACACAAAAAATTATGATTTTAGTTTTGCCGGGCTGAAGACGGCCATGCTCTATCTCGTACGTAAAGAGTTTTCTCAGAAGAAGCCCCCCCTGCCCGACCTCTGCGCGTCCTTCCAACAGGCGGTCATCGATGTACTGGTGCATAAGACGGTCCGCGCTGCGCAAGAATACCAAGCTCGGTCGGTGCTCCTGGCTGGCGGAGTCGCGGCAAATGAACCGCTCCGAACTCAGCTCGGGGCGGCGCTGCACAAACTAAATGCAAAAATCCTCTACACCAACCCACCCCTCAAGCTCTGCACGGATAACGCTAGTATGATTGCCATGGCCGCGTATTGGCATGCAAAAAAGAAGGAGCGGGGAAGCTGGAAAACCATGGAAGCAGATCCCAACTGGGAACTGGTCTAGGGGGCTGGTGGCCAAAAGCCAATCATGTGCTAATATGCTACAATACATATATATTGAGCCTTTTTTATGACCAAAGAACTCGAAAAAGCCTACCAACCAAGCACCGTCGAAGCGGCTATCTACCAGCGCTGGGAGGCTTCGGGATATTTCAATCCTGACAATCTGCCGGGCAAACGACCGAAGACATTTAGCATAGCGATGCCGCCACCCAATGTGACTGGCGAGCTGCACCTGGGGCACGCTACTGGCCTCACCATTCAAGATCTGCTGACGCGCTTTTATCGTATGCGGGGATATAAAGCCTTGTACGTTCCCGGCACCGACCATGCGGGCATCTCCACGCAGGTCATGGTAGAACGTTTAATCGCGAAGTCTGGTCTCGATCGCCACACGCTTGGCCGTAACAAGTTTCTCAAGCAAGTCTGGAACTGGAAAGAAAAGTATGGCACCCGCATCACCGAGCAGGTGCGCCAGCTGGGCGTCTCGTGCGATTGGTCGCGCGAGCATTTCACTATGGACGAGACGCTCACCACCGCTGTGCAAAAAGCATTTATCCAAATGTACAACGACGGCTTGATTTACCGTGGCGACCGAATTGTCAATTGGGACCCAAAGAGTAATACCGCCCTCTCTGATCTCGAGGTGAAACACATAGAGACCTCCGGTAAGCTATTTTATATAAAATACCCTCTGTTTGGTTCGACCAAATATCTCACCGTGGCAACTACCAGGCCAGAGACCATGCTGGGCGACACCGCAGTGGCCGTCCACCCGGATGACACACGATACCAGAGCTACATCGGCAAAACAGTACTGCTCCCCATTACGGAACGGGAAATACCTATCGTGGCCGACGCGCGGGTGGAAAAAGAATTTGGCACCGGAGTCGTGAAGATAACGCCGGCACACGATCATCTCGACTATGAAATCGGTAAAGATCATAAGCTGGAAATCATTAACGTTATCGGCCAGGACGGCCGCATGACGAAGGCTGCTGGAGAATTCTACGGCAAAAGCGTGGCTGACACGAGGCACGAAATCATCAAACGCCTCGAAGCCGAGGAGCTGCTGGAGAAAAGCGTTGATTATATTCATAATCAAGCACGCTCTGAGCGGACCGGCGCTCCCATCGAACCGCTTATATCCAAACAGTGGTTCGTGAAAATGGATAAGCTCGCTGCTGCTGGTATCAAGGCGGTCAAGCAAGGGAAGATTGAGATTGTCCCAAAACGGTTTGAGAAGGTATATTTTCACTGGCTGGAGAACATTCAGGACTGGTGCATATCCCGGCAGCTCTGGTGGGGTCATCAAATCCCGGTTTGGTATAACGGTGACAAAGTGAAGGCCGCCACCACTTCACCCGGGCCGGACTGGACCCAAGATGAGGACACGCTCGATACATGGTTTTCATCTGGGTTATGGACGTTCTCTACCCTGGGCTGGCCGGGCAAAACGAAGGATCTCAAGCTCTATCATCCGACGTCTGTCATGGAAACAGCCTGGGATATTCTTTTCTTCTGGGTAGCCCGGATGATTATGATGAGTCTCTACTTCCTCAATGAAGTGCCATTTAACAAAGTATACATCCATGGGCTGGTGCTCGATCGGCATGGTCAAAAAATGTCTAAGTCAAAAGGCACGGGCGTGGATCCTATCCCCATGACCGAGAAATATGGCACGGACGCGATCCGCCTCTCGCTCGTCCTCGGCACCGCACCGGGCCAAGACTTCCGTCTGTACGAAGAGAAAATTGCCGGTTATCGCAACTTCGTCAATAAACTGTGGAATGTGTCCCGCTTTATCCTGTCGCACAAAGCAACCAAGAAGCCACTGAAGCCAATAACCATCGCCGACCAATGGATTATGAGCCGCCTGCAGCAACTGGTGTCCTCCGTTACTGACAATATCGAAGCGTATAAGTTTTCTGACGCTGGCACGGCTATCTACGACTTCCTTTGGCACGAGCTGGCCGACTGGTACATCGAAGCGTCTAAAGAGCAGCCAAACGTCGCAATACTACATCATGTGCTGGAGACTGTTCTCCGGCTGGCCCACCCCTTCATGCCGTTTGTCACCGAAGAGATATGGTCTCGCTGGCACGGCACCAAGTTAGAAGACATGCTGATTATCCAAGAATGGCCGAAGGCGGAGAAAAAGTATGTGGACACAAAGGCCGAGAAACAATTTACCATTCTGCGCGATCTGATTGTCGGCATCCGCAATGTCCGGGCAGAAGAAAAAATCCCGCCAGCCAAACTGCTCACCGTCAACTATGACGGGAAGTACACCGCGCTCGTCGCGGAGCACGCGGGCATGATCAATCGCCTCGCTAGACTCGAAAAATTAGAAGCCCAAAAAGTTACCAAGCCAACTGGCAGCATCAGCGGGCTGAACTACTCGGTAGCTCATACCAAAGACGCGACGGTCGTAGCCAAAGAAATAAAGGCCGTCTCCCAGTACATCCAGCGGATTGAACAAAAACTATCCAATAAAAAATTCGTCGACAATGCGCCACAGACGGTCGTCGAGGCTGAACGCGCCAAGCTAAAAGAACAGCGGGAAAAACTGAAAAAATTATCGAGCTAGGGTTAAGTAGGGGGTTGACAAGATCCTCGTCGCCTGCTAGGGTAACTCGACCTATATCATAGGAGTATAGGCTGTTTCACCACGCTCATTCATCATAGGAAGGAAGAAAGGAGGTCGCATTCGTGACGTCCCTTCACATTTCAGGGCGCCTTGTCGTCATTCCGCTTGCAGATACGCTCAAGGATATACTGGCGAATCGTATCACGCCAGAAATCGGCACTGCAGTGCCGATTCCCCCCGCGCCTAAAAGCGATTCTGACGAAGCGTCGACAGAACCACCCCAGCCTGACTAGCATCTAGCTCGCTGGGGTTATTTTTTGTTCGTAGTTCGTGCACGTTTCGTAATGGCTCAACAATCCGTCTGGCTGATACACCCAAATCAGCATCCTCTTGAGCGATGCGATCAGCGTGCGCCTCCCAATAAGCCAGGGCAGTTTCTGCATCGCCAATGCGTTCAGCGCTGGGCCCGTAAAATCGTGACAGTAAAAATTGCAGTTCTTGGACAAGTTGGAGCTCTGTCTCTTCGAGCACCTGGGCGCGCACCTCTGGGCTCAGGGCTGAGTCGGGGTTTCCCGCGAGATCATTTTGAATCTGCTGAGCCTCTTGCGACTCAATCCCAATGACCACCCGGGGAACAACCAATTGTCCCCGTACCTCTGCATGTTGCGGGTCGGCATAATATTTCACTTCTGACAGTTTCTTCTGCTGCAGCGTATCGGCAGTTCGTCCCAGTTTATGAGAAATGACTTGAACATCGCTCGTGGTGGTAACGTCAAGTCCGAGCGCAAAGCGTTCTCCCTGCTCATTCTCGGGAAACGATACAACCATATCAATACCATGTACCACATCATCATACTCCGTCGTGAGCGTAGCCGTTGCTTTCTCCCCAAAGAGCCCTCGCTGGGCTGCGTGGGCCAAGGAATATTCCAGTGACACGGGTTCACTGCTCCGCTCATGCTGATATTGTGCCGACTGTTTGATTGATTCGACTTTTTTCTTATCCGACAGTATTGTTTGTTTATC
Organism: Patescibacteria group bacterium; assembly: GCA_034678405.1. Taxonomy (GTDB): domain Bacteria; phylum Patescibacteriota; class Patescibacteriia; order UBA10025; family JAHIVO01; genus JAXDBW01. Next base: position 5,424 of record JAXDBW010000006.1, read on the forward strand.
ATACTGTTCAACAAAGGAACCATATTGAGGGCGAGAATCATTGAGTGGGCCAGCAATCTTTCGGTCAAACTGCTCATTGCCAGTGTAGTAATTGCCGAAAACGCCCCGTCGGTCGAGACGCCTCATAATATCTGCCTCGGGATTAGATCGACTAATGCGGGTCGTCTCGACATTCGGCATGCTGCGCCTTTTTTCATTAAATTCCTGACGCGCCCTCTCCCGCTCTTGACGCTGCTGCTCAGCTTGAGCGGCTGCCTGTTTTTGGATGCGTTTAATTTCTTTACCTGATAGACCAAAGCCTCCGTATTCCCCGCCGCGTCTGGCCATATGATTATTTATTGGTTACTTTCAAAACCTCGTCGATGGTGGTGATTCCCTTCAGGGCCTTCAGCATACCATCCTGCTGCATGGTGAGCATGCCCTCTTTGGCGGCAATGTCCTGGATCGCGTACTCCGATACCTTGCCCGAGAGGATCAGCTCCTCAATTTCTTTATTCATGGTGAGCATTTCAAATATACCAATCCGGCCTTTATACCCCGTTTCATGATTGTCACGGTGCGGGATACCGCGGTAGAATCTCAGGTTGTTTGGATCGAGCCCATCCCGCATGTTCTCCGGGATAGATTCGAGTATTTTTCGTGCCTGCTCTACCTGTTCCGATGGTGGAGTGTATTCTTCTTTGTGATCGACATCAATCCGCCGCACGAGCCGCTGACCAATAATAAGATTAAGTGCCGGAGCGAGCAAAAACGGCTTCACGGCCATGGCAATAAAACGGGGGATGGCCCCAGCGGCGCTATTGGTGTGGAGCGTCGACAACATCAGATGTCCGGTCAGGGCGGCCTGAATAGCAATCTCGGCCGTTTCCGTATCACGTATTTCACCGACCATCACGATGTCCGGATCCTGGCGCAGCACTGCCCGGAGACCAGTCGCAAAAGTAAACTGTCGCTTCCCGCCACCGGGGGTTTTCAGTAGGGTGCGGATATCCTCTTTTTCGGCACTCTCGCCACCCTCCACCTGGCTCTGGGTGATACCCTCCAGCCGATACTCGATAGGATTTTCGAGGGTGATAATTTTCGTTTCCGGTTTATTGAGCTGCTGGAGGATCGCATACAGTGTCGTTGTCTTACCAGATCCGGTCGGCCCAGTGGTAATTATCATGCCATTCGGTCGATTCATTTCTCGGAGCAAAATATCGTAGGCCGGCCCCACCAAGCCCATGTCCTCAAGGCCAATCCCGGCCGCCGAAGACATCAGGAGGCGCATCACAATGCTCTCGCCGTGGGCACTAGGTACCGTCGACACACGGACGTCAATAAATTCGTCTGTGAGATGGATGGTAAAGCGACCATCCTGCGGTATGTCAGAAATGTTAATTTTCAGTTTCGCGAGCAGCTTCACCCGATTTACTACCTTCGGCCACATTTTCTTGTCCAGCTTGGCTGCGTCATAGAGAACGCCGTCGACGCGAAACCGCACCTTCACATCGTCCTGTTCTGCCTCGATATGCACGTCGGATGCTTTTGACTGGATTGCGGCAGCCAAAATAATCGTGAACAGATCTGTGGTATTAACATGTTTTATTTTTTCCTCAAGTTCACGGAACGTGGTAATCTCCCGACGGTATTTGGTTAGTTCATCCTCGCCAATTTCTACGCCGCCCTCATATTTTCGGGGACGCGGCAGTGTTTTATAGAGATCCAGTGCCGCATCGAGGCTTTGCTGAGAAATCTTATACACGGCGCCGTGTGACTGAGTGTCCTCTTTGAGCTTTTCGAAGAGTTCAACTATCGGCGCGTCCATGGGATTGACCGCGCCGAGACGGATCTCGGTGTCTGTTTTGAGAAAGCACACGACCTGCAACTTCCGGGCAATGTCTTCATCGATCAGTAGGAGTGCCTCGGGAGCAATCGGAAACCCCTTCAGCGCAATATAGTCGACGCCCATTTGATGTGCCTCGCGCTGAGCCGCTTCTTCTTTCTTTTTTGCGTCAATCTCCTTGATCTTGGCGGTAAGTTTTTCTTCTACTTCCTCAGATGAAACCTCCGGCTTCTCAGTATTATGAGAGAGTCGGATGAGATCATCGATGTTCTTATCTTTGCTAGTAGCGAGCTCATCATTCATAGTCGACAGTATACCAAAAAACACCCCTCCAGTAAATCAAAGCCGTGCCGTGGTTAGCGGTTACGGAGGTATGTTTTTGCTGACTCAAGCGCCGTCCGCTCTGCCGCGAGGAGATCACTGCCCGGGACAGTAAATCGAGTAAAGTTGCGGGTGCCCGACGGGGAAAATTGTTTAAACATGCCCACCCCGTCGATTGCCTTCACCGTATTGGCAATCCCCTGGATACCCTCGTTCAATTCATACAGGACAATAACCACTTCGGCGTCTGGTGTATTGACAATCAGCTCATCCACGACCCCTTCGAGATCCTGCGGCGTCGCACCCGACTTGGCAAAGTCTTGTTTGTTAAGTAGTGACCACACGATGCGCCCGCCGAGATCGGTTTTCAGGCGAGCCAGGGCGCGACCCCACAACTTCAGCGTGTTGATCGACTTGGTTTGGTATAGATTGCGGATGACGTCTTCACGCCGGGCTCCATTCTCGATCAAGTGGCTGCTGATCGCGAGCGATTTCGGAGTGACGCTGGTCGTTTGGAAGCTTTTCGTCTTGGAAATGATACCCGCCAGGAGATTTGTCGCGATGTGCTCATCCAGTGCCGTCTGTTTCATCTCGCGGAGGATTTCAAAAACGATCTCGGACGTTGAGGTCGCCACGAGATCAACTATATTAATCTCTCCAAAATATTCATTAGCTGGATTGTGGTCGATGTTGATGATCGGGGTGTGGTAGAAAAACTCTGTGTTCGTATCATACATCTTGCCGAGCGCCTCGAGTTCCGGCGCATCAATCACCACAATCGCATCATATTCATAGCTTGAGGCGGACGTCGTGACATCGCGCTCCTCGAAGAACCCATGCTTCGGGGTAATAAAAATATCAAGCTTTTTCTTATCATTGCTAATATCATAGCTGAGCTCGTCCACTGAGGCGCGCGATAAATCGAGGCTAATAATAAATTTGCGGAGAGCGGTCAGCTCGGTTCGGATTGCATCGCTCTTCGGGAGGAATTGATGTGAAGGCGGCAGCCGAAAATCGCTCGCTACTACTTGAGCGGATTTGCCTTGTTTGTCCAGCGCCAAAAACAACCCAAGCCCAGCGGCAACCGCGTCAGTCGACGGGTTGGCCGGCAACGCAATAACAATGCTGGTACTTTTCTCGAGGAGATCAATGGCTTGTTGGTGGGTAGTCCGTTCCATGGATATATATGTGTCGATTTTCACACGAGGGGTTAACGTTGCCTGCTCCCACCGCGCAGGGGTGTGGGAAAATCCATTGAGCATACAATGCTCACTAAACCCTGTCAACCCCGTTAGAGGGGAGCCTCTCTAACGGGGTCATGCTTGGCGAATATCCCTGAGTACCATACAATGCACGTATGAAAAAAGTGACCACATCTGCAGCTGATACCCGTGCTTTTGGGCGAACTTTGGCCCAAAAGGCTCGCGGCGGAGATATTTATGGCTTGATTGGGGACCTCGGGGGTGGCAAAACCACCCTAACCAAAGGATTCGCAGAGGGCATGGGGGTAACCGGGCTCGTAACCAGCCCTACCTTTATCCTCATGAATATCTTCCCGGTAACCACACATGCCACTATCAAACACCTGTGTCATGTCGACACCTACCGGATGCGCTCGATTGAGGAGGCGCTCGACCTCGGACTGACTGAGTGGCTTGAGCGGCCCGATACCGTGACCCTCATTGAGTGGGCCGACGCGCTCCTGCCCGTACTCCGCCCCTACCGACACACCCTTATTCATTTCGCCTATCGTGATGAACATACGCGGCAACTGACCGTCACTACTCACGCCGCACGATAGTTACGCGGCCGAAGCCGCCGCTTCAGCTACCGGAGTGACAGTATCATCGACTGTCATTTTTTTTGCGGTGATAGTTATCACCTGTTTCTCACTAATAATCAGCTCCCGATGGGGGATCAGGGTGTTGAGTATGTCTGCGCTGCGGACAGTGTACTGAATGATGGACTGGCTGGTCGGATCAAATGAAAAATCCACCACCTTCCCAAGGTGTTGCCCTGATTTCGTATACACCGGCAGATCAAGTAGTTGCTTTTTGCTCAGTGGGCGTTCCATGGGAGTTGCTATCAGTGGATGAGTCAGTGGGTGTGTCCTTTTTTTTCATGACAAGCCACTGCTGGCCAATAGTAAAGAGGTTTGAGACGAGCCAGTAGAGGGTGAGGCCGGCCGGAAACTGGATGCCGAAGAATACAGTGATGGCGGGCATAACATAGCGCATCTGTTTGTTCATTCCGGCCATCGCGCTTTCATCCTTAGCCCCAGGCACTTTCGGTGGTTGTTTGCGCATCAGCATGCTTGACTGCCAGAACGTTGCGGCGCCAGCCAAGATAGCGAGAATCCAATTGCCCGTCTGGGACAGGTCAAAACCTAAGAACATTGAGTTTATTGCCTTCGTGGTAAATATATCACGCAGTGGGGTATAGAGGTGCTGGAGCTGCTCTGCCATCAGGATGTGAGTTGACGGATCGGTTTGCGCCACCGCCAGGAATGCCCGGTAGAGCGCAATCAAAATAGGCAGCTGGATCAGCAGGGGCAAACATGAAGAGAATGGATTAACCTTATTCTCCTTATAAAACTTCATAGTCTGGCGACCGAGCTCCTCGCGATCATTTTTATACTTCTTCTGGAGGGCCTGGAGTTTTGGTTGGGTTTCTTGGAGTTTTTTCTGGGCAATGATTGAGGATCGGGAGGGGAAATATAACAGCCCCTTGATAATCAGCGTCAAAATAATAATAGCAACACCAAGGTTGGGAATGTAGTGATAAATAAATACAAGCGCATTCAATAATGGCTCAAGCAGTACGGCGTTAAATAGATCTCCAATCATAATAGCTATATGTGGTTAGTGATGAGGGACGGGATCAACCCCTGGCTCATGCCATGGGTTACACCGTAGGATTCGCTTGACCCCGAGCCAGACACCCCGCCTGATGCCATGTCGCTCAATCGCCTGCGCCGTATACATGGAGCAGGTCGGATGGAAACGGCAATACCCATGCGGATGTCGATATGAAAATATCCCATGATCGGGGGATAGGGTTTTTTGGTATAGAGTAATTAGGCTGAGAAGTATACGCTTCATGATGCTGTTTTGAGTAAGCGATGTTTACGTAAGAGTGTGACGACCTGCTCCTCGAGCTCCACATAGGGTGTCGTTGTGCTCCGCGGACGACTGATGAGGGCGATGTCATACCCGCTCACGAGTTGGGGGCGGTATTTGCCAATAATATAGCGCAATCGGCGCTTGATTTGATTGCGTTCGGTCGCTTTTTTGCTCGTTTTCACCCCAACGATGAAACCAACTTTGGTTGGGTGCTGGCCTGTCCGACGATATTTCAAAACGAGGTCGCGGCCATGGACGGTAGTGCCCCGAGCGTGCAGTTGTTGCCAGGAAATCCGGCGAGTCACGCGGTTCGAGCGGGGAAGCATCTTATGCGCTGAGTTGTTTCCGACCTTTTTGACGGCGGCTCTTCAGAACGCGGCGACCTCCGACGGTTTGGCGGCGGGCCCGGTACCCATGCACCCTCTTCCGCTGCTTCTTTTTCGGCTGGTGTGTTCGTTTCGGCATGATGGCTGTATAAAAAATGCTAATAAACTATCCCCGAGTATACCACCCGGGAGTAGGGCGGTCAACGAAAAAAAGTTATGCGCATATTGCCCACAGATTATGCACAAAAGTAAGCCTTACGCGCCGTTCATGCAAACGTGCTTTTGTGATACCATGGTAAGACCGTTTTTGAATGACATTTCCTTATGGACTCCAAACAACTGTGGGAAGCAGTCTTAGGTGAACTTGAACTTTCACTAAGCAAGGCTAACTTCACAACGTGGTTTAAGAACACCTTTATCGACAGTTATGGTGATGGGAAGGTGGTTATTGGTGTTCCGAATGCTTTTACCAAGACCTGGCTCGAGAACAAATATCACAAAGAAATTGCCAAGGCCATCCAGAGCGCTACCGATGATTCGGTAAGCGAGGTACGCTATGCGGTAAAGTCCGTTCAGAGCTCCGCCGCACCCTCAGTCGACGCCGCCCGCACTGTGCCGGCCGTCGAACAACAGACCGTCCATACCCATGACGAACGAAACGGCTTTGGCCTGAATGCGCGCTACACGTTTGACTCGTTCGTCGTCGGAAAAAACAACGAGCTGGCCCATGCGGCTTGTCAGGCCGTCGCGCAGCGGCCCGGCGAAGTATATAATCCCCTCTTCCTCTATGGGGGGGCGGGTTTAGGCAAAACTCACCTCATGCAAGCCATCGCTCATGAGGTGTTGCGGCGTTGGCCTGACCGACGAGTCGTGTACGTGACGTGCGAAAAGTTTACCAACGAATTTATCCAGGCCATTTCCGGTGGTGAGGGTGAGCGGTTTAAGTCTTTTTATCGATCAGCGGACGTCCTCCTCATCGACGACATCCAGTTTCTGGCAGGCAAAGAAGGTACGCAAGAAGAATTTTTTCATACGTTTAATGCCCTCCATCAACAAAACAAGCAAATTGTCATCAGCTCTGATCGCCCTCCAAAGGCCATTTCTGCACTCGAAAACAGGCTCGTCTCCCGCTTTGAATGGGGCATGATTGCCGACATTTCCCAGCCTGATTTTGAAAGCCGCGTTGCTATTTTAAAGGCTAAGGTTAGGGAAAAATCATACAGTCTCTCGGACGACATTGTCAACGCGGTCGCCAGCACGGTACAGAGTAATGTCCGGGAGCTTGAGGGCGCACTCAATCGTATTGTTGCCTATCATCAGCTCAACAACACCGCCCCGAGTGTCGAATCAGTAAAAAGTATTCTCTCGAGCATGTCGGAGCAACACAAGCGTGAGGGGGCAATTACCGTGAAGCAGATTCTTCGAACTGTGGCTGGTTTTTATGACATCAGCATAGATGATGTGTTGGGCAGCAGCCGGAAAAAAGAATTAGTTGTGCCGCGGCAGATTACTATGTTTCTCATGCGCGAAGAAGCGAAGTGTTCATATCCCACCATTGGTCAGGAATTGGGGGGGCGCGACCACACGACAGCAATGCACGCGTACGAAAAAATTAAGAAGGCGGCCAATGAAGATGAGAAAATCCGCCAAGATATTTCCTTGATCCGACAGCGCCTCTACAACTAAATTCTGTGGACTGTTTGCGCACAACCCCGTTTGTACAGTGGAGGATATGTCGTGTGTCCGTGTATGAATCTTGGATAATATACCCCTCGCAAACCCATTTTTTCGTCTAGCAGAATTCTATACCCATTCTGTCCGCAGATTCGTCCCAGCACCATACACACCCTATCCATACCGCCCCTGCCGTTTCGTCCAATAACCACAGATCGTTTTACTCCTTATTCACATTTCCCCATCCCCTATTATTACTACTTCTTATTTCTTAAATATATTTTTATGAAAGTGGTCTGCACCCAAGAAAATTTATCAGCCGGTCTGAGCATGGTGAGCCATGTGGCAAGTAAAAATATTTCTTTGCCAATCCTAAACAACGTCTTGCTAAAAGCAGAAAAAGGTTCACTCTCCCTGATGACGACCAATCTGGAGATTGGCGTGGTGACGCATATCAGAGGGAAGATCGAACAAGAGGGTTCGATAACCGTCCAAGCGAAAACACTGAGTGATTATATTGCACTCCTCCCAAATGAAAATGTTGAACTTGAGCTCGAAGGTCAGACATTACACGTCCGCTCAAAAAAGGCAAAAACAAGCATGAAGGGCGTTGAGGCCACGGAATTCCCACTTATCCCTGAGGTTGAGGCAAACCGCGAAATGACACTCTCCGGCGCAACGCTGAAAGATGCGCTTACTTCGGTTGCATTTGCGGTGGCGTACGATGAGACGCGTCCCGAGATCAGCGGCGTATGTATGAAATTTAGTGGAACAAACCTAGTGCTGGCCGCGACAGATAGTTATCGCCTGGCCGAGCGGGTCGTGACGCTAGATACGGCTGTTGATGAGTATCAGGTTATTATCCCCATGCGTGCCGCTCAGGAGCTTATCCGGGTGCTCGGCGAAAACTCTGAAACAGTCCAGATCCGGAGTAACGACAATCAGATTGTATTCTCGGTGGGCGGCGTGACGCTGACATCCCGGGTGATCGAAGGGCAGTATCCTGACTATCAACAAATTATTCCCCAGGAACATAAAACCAAAGCGACGGTTAATACCCGAGCATTTGCCAACACCGTCAAACAGGCCAGTTTATTCTGCAAGCCGGGCAGTAACGACATCCAGTTAGTGTTTGACAAGGAGCGGGGCATGATCATCGTCTCTGCCACTAATGTGCAAGTCGGGCAGAGCGAGGCGCAACACGAAGCCAATATTGAGGGTGAGAGCAATGACATTATCTTCAATCATCGATTCCTCCAAGAAGGCCTCCAGAATATTGACACTGAAGAGTGTGTGATTGAGTTAAACGCAAATAGCAATCCCGGCCTTATCCGCCCACAGGGCGCCGAAGGGTATCTCTACATCATCATGCCGATTAAACAGTAGCGCGAGAGAAAAGAGCCCCTGATAACTAGCGACCCGCGGGTACACTATCCGCGGGTCGTTTTGAGTAGTAATAACAAATATGTACTAGCCGGTTCTATGGGATACTAACATTTAGGTTGACGGTACTATTAGAATTGCTGTTGGCGTTATTGTTCGTAGTGCTGTTTGTGTTTGTGGTTGGGGCATTTTTGTAATTAAAGGTTACGGTAGCGCTGCCTGTATTTTCAATATCGTCATAGACAACGACCGAGAGATCGTGAAACCCGTTTTTGAGAGGAGTCTTGATGGGGTAGGATAGCGAAAAGGGCGCCTTGGTTACGGTGTCGATGACCGTATTATCAAGGCTGTATACAACCTTCGTTATGGCCCGAGGCGACACCGCGCTTGCTTTCACGGTGGCGGTGATAGTATTGCCGCTAACCGTGTCGCCAGTTTCTGGCGTCTTGAATGAGATGCTTGGTGCGTTTGCCTCATCACGCAGGGTACAGCTTTCGAGCGCAGGTAAGGTTTCGAGATAGTTATTTTCCTGCGCCCAGCGCTGGACCGGGCCCTCCCAGCCCTGGTACTGAGGATCACTTGCCGGATCAGCGGGGACCGGGCCACGCGGGTCGTCTTTCTGGACATAATACAATATATTGTGAGCGATGCGGAGCGTTTTTTCCTCAACGAATTCTACCGGGTAGGTCGCTGCGCAACTTTCTGGAATACGTTTACCCGTGATCCGGTCAACCAGAACCGTCGTCCCCCCTTCAAGCTGTCCTTTAAGGACCGGCTTAGTAGCGTCATTAGCATCCGGCTCTTTAAATGGCTCAACCGGACCGCCAACCGCCTTCACCATATAGTCATGCCAGATCGGAGCGGCGACGACAGCGCCAGCCGCACCACGGTTCATCTCGGAGTTATCATTGTTACCAACCCACACGCCGGTGGCATATGATGGGGTATATCCAAGGGTCCACGCATCGCGGTAGTCATTGGTGGTGCCCGTCTTGGCCGCTACCGGGCGGCCGGGAAGCGTGAGCACGCTCCCCCCGCCAAAGACATACGCGCGCGCCGCATCATCAGACAATATATTGTTGAGCAGTCGAAGCGCCTTTTCGTCAAATACGCGCTCCTCACGCTCCTCAAATTTTTCGAGCACTTTACCATTAGCATCTTCAACTCGCACAACCCCCGTGGGCGGGTGGTACATACCCTCGCGGGCAAATGTGGCGAATGCGGCAGTATGTTCCAGCAGCGTTACTTCACCCCCGCCGAGCACGAGTGAGAGGCCGAAGCGGCTGCGATCCCCGAGAGTGCTATACCCGAGCGCCTGCGCATTATCAAGGACCGTATCGATACCAGCGAGGTAGAGCGTTTTCACCGCCGGGATGTTGAGCGATCCCGCGAGCGCCTGGCGCATAGTGACTGGCCCGTGTTCTACTAGGTCATAATTTTTTGGTTCGTAATCAGCCGCATCTGTTTTGAATCGAGTAACGAGATCAAAGAGAATCGTGTCGGCGGTGTATCCTTTGGAAAAAGCAGTGGCGTAGACGAGTGGTTTAAATGAGGAGCCAGGCTGGCGGGGCCTGAGTGCAACATTTACCTGGCCATCAATACTGTCATTGAAGTAGTCTTTTGATCCAACCATGGCGAGTATTTTTCCCGTCTTGGTGTCCATGCTTACCAGCGCCGCATTGGAAGCCCCATACCGGTCAGCGTTGCGGTCGGCATACTGAGCAATAGCATCCTCGGCCGCTTTTTGTTTGTCGATATCGAGGGTGGTAATTACTTTTAGCCCGCCCTGCTCGACGACTCGCTCACCATATTTTTCGGCCAGTTGATCACGCACCCACAGGACAAAATGAGGGGCCGTGATATTTTCATATGGTGGGCGCAGTTGCTCAAGCAGGTTTACTTTTTTTGCCTCATCCGCCTGTTCCTGAGTGGCATAGCCCTGTTTTACCATCTGGTCAAGCACCAAGTGAATGCGAATGCTTAAATCGTCGGTGTGGTTACCATAGGGTGAGTAATAGGTAGGCCGATTGGGGATCGAGGCCAGGAAGGCCGCCTCGGCCAGGGTGACGTCTTTGACCGATTTGCCAAAAAATGACTGCGAGGCCGCTTCGACTCCATACAGCGTGGAGCCAAAAGGAATTTCGTTAAAATATAACTGTAGAATTTGATCTTTGGTAAATTTCTTCTCTAACTGATAGGCGAGGATAAGCTCTTTCAGTTTACGGGTGTAGGATCGCTCCGTCGTGAGGATGGCGTTTTTTACAAATTGCTGGGTAATCGTAGAGCCGCCGCGCTGGGGACAGAGGCCGCCGAGGTTGCCAAACACTTCATGACATCCGGCTTTGATGATGCCGCCAAGGTCAAATCCCTGGTGATGATAAAAATCCTGATCCTCAATCGCAATCGTTGCCTGTTTCATAACATCCGGGATGTCGTCGATCTGGACCAGGGTGCGTTGTTCGTCACCGTGGATTTCATATAATAGAGTGGTTTCGTCGCTGGCGTAGATCTTGGTACTTTGCGCCACAGACCGGTCAATAATTTTATCCGGATCAGGCAAGTCGCGCGACACCCACGCAAAAGCCGCCACCCCCCCAATAATGATGAGCAGAATAAAAATACCGACCGCCGGCAACCCATATCGGAGCAGCTTCTGCTTCCAGGTGCGCTTGGTCTGTGGCTTACGCTCAGACGGCCGTCCGGGCCTGCCCCGACGGAGGCTCGTCTGGCTGACGCGCTGGCCGATTTTTTTGATACGGAAATTCGGTTGTTGGAGATGAGGGATGGGCATAGAGATTTAGCGAGTGGTCAGGAGTGCGGCGCCGATGATGCCGGCGTGGTATTTCAGCTTACTCGGAACGATGTGAGCCTGGCGCAGCGCCGCAAAGCGCAGCCCCTGTGTGGCTCGAGCGATGGCTGGTTTCGTAATGCTGCGCTCGCGCCCCAAACCGCCACCGAGCACAACTACATCAGGACTATACGCATAGATAGCGTTTTGGATGCCGATGCCGAACCATTGCGCCACCTCTGCGATCGCTCGCTGAGCCGCGCGGTTTCGTTGCTTGGCGAGGGTGACGATAGTATAGGAATTTGCTTTCTTTTTCGCAATACGTCGAAACGTGCGTTCAAGCGCGGGTCCGGAAGCCAGATCCTCAAGCGGAGTTTTTCCGTCGACAATGATATGCCCAAACTCGGTCGCGTATTTACCTCCATGAAAAATGTTTCCATCCACAACCAACCCAGCACCGATGCCCGTACCGAGGGTGAGCGTTAATACCGTCCGCGCGTTCTGGCCTGCGCCAACAAGAGCCTCAGCGAGGCCGATGCAGTTGGCGTCATTATCCACCGAAACAGGCACGCGGAAGTGTTGCTCAAGATATTTTTTAATCGAAAAATTCTTGAGACCTGTCGGCAGGTGTGGTCCCTCGAAGAAAACCCCAGTTTCTGGATTTACCATACCAGCGATACCCACGCCAATCGCTTGGGTTACCCCTTTGGTATAATATTGATCAATGGCCTCAACGACGCTCTGCAGCGATGTTTTGGTCGTCCGGGTCCGATGCGGAGAGGTGCCATGATCAAGCACGCGGCGAGATCGCAGCAGGTATGTTCCGGCGGCAATTTTTGTGCCGCCAATATCGATACCAATGATGTGTGAGGGCATGCGTGAGTAGAATGAAAATATCCTTTTTATTATACCAGAGTTACGGTATACTATAAACTACTATGGCTCAAAAAAAGGCAGAAAAAGTAAAAGAAGTGCTGACCCGCGGGGTGCAGGACATTATTGTGAAACGCAGTCTGACGGACAAACTGGCATCCGGCAAGAGGCTCCGCGTTAAGCTGGGCATCGACCCGACCGCCCCGAAACTACACATTGGCCACACGGTCGTCCTACGGAAATTGCGCCAGTTCCAAGAACTCGGACACCAAATCATTTTCCTCGTGGGTGATTTTACCGCCCGCATTGGCGATCCTACGGACAAGCTAGCCGCCCGCAAACCACTGGAGGAAGCGGACATCAAGAAAAATATGAAGTCCTATGTTACCCTGGCGAGCCGGGTGCTTGATATTGACAAGACGGAGGTGAGGTATAATTCCGAATGGCACGGGCACATGGATTTTGCCGAGCTGTTTCAGCTGACGAGCTATTTTACCGTCAATCAAATGCTCGAGCGCGACATGTTTCAGAAACGCATGCGGGAACAAAAGCCACTCTGGGTGCACGAACTTATGTATCCTATCCTCCAGGGGTATGACTCGGTGGCGCTCCGCGCCGACGTCGAGCTCGGGGGTACCGATCAGACATTTAATGTCTTGGCCGCTCGGGAGATCCAACCACACTATCATCAAGAGCCGCAGGACATCATGACGGTGCCGCTGCTGGAGGGGACCGACGGCAAGGAAAAGATGAGTAAAAGCGTGGGCAATACTATTGATATTGATGACTTGCCCGCCGACATGTACGGCAAGGTGATGTCGATTCCCGACAACCTCATTATGAAATATTTCACGCTGGTGACGGATGTGTCGCTCGATGAGATCACCCTTTTTGAGCGGGAAATGAAGGCGGGCAGCAATCCGCGTGATTTCAAGGCACGCCTGGCCCGAGAACTGGTTACGATGTACCATTCAGCGACCGCCGCCACGAAGGCCGAAAAGGAATTTGCCAAAGTGTTTAAGGATAAAGCCGCTCCATCCGACATGCCGACATTTGTGTTACCGAAGTCCGGCAGCTTCTCTATCGTCGATATCATGACCGAAACCAAACTAGCACCGTCAAAAAGCGAGGCCCGTCGACTGGTGACACAGGGCGCGGTGACCTTTGACGGGATGAAGATTGGCGATTGGCAGACGAAGGTCCAGGTGGCACCGGGCATGGTGCTGCAGGTGGGCAAGCGGAAGTTTGTTAAGTTTATCGAGAAATAATGAGATATACCGTTAGTAGTATGCTGGGGGTATTATTACTGCCGATGCTTGCGCATGCGCAGGTGTCGATTGGCAATGAGGGCTCAACATTTGGCCTTGGCACAGCCGATCTTGAGTCGACCGTGATTAATGTGGTGCAGTGGATCCTCGGCTTCCTCGGGCTAATTGCCGTCCTGGCCATCTTCGCCTCAATCATCGTAGCGGCCACCGCGAAATCAGATGAGCGAGCGAGTGTCGCGCGCAAGGCGCTGGTCGGCGCCATCGTCGGTCTCGTGGTTATTTTGCTTGCTTGGGCGATTGTGACATTTGTGGTAGGGCAGACCAACTCACTAACCAATTAAGCAACAAAAAACAGCCGCAAGCATGGCACGGCCGTTTTTTATAATTAATTTAGGTACAGTTCGGGATATTGGCGAAGGAGCTGGTCAGGCTGGCTGGCGCAGCGCCGGTCCAGAGGTCCATTTCTGTCAGGCGGGCGGGCCGGTGGCAAAACTCGAGAAATAAGCGATTCACATCGCTCGGGAGAAGGGCTGACGGCAATTCGTTTGTGAGTGGGGTAACCGTAGGTGCTATCGTCGAAGCTCCGAGGACGGTGGGATGGTGAATAATGGATGGTGTCGGAGTAGTGTCGGCCATTGTTTCATTATATGACCACACGAAACCAGTCCCCACGATACTGACGAGGATGATAGCGACGATGTAGAGAGTGGGCGATTGATAGGTCATACGAATTGACCTGTATCTTAACCTACCGAGAGAATCCGTCAAGGGTGGATCCTACCGTCCGCGGTAGAATTTAGCGGCGTCTTCAGGTGAGACGGTGTTAATAATGACACGGGAGCCCAGTTCAACCCCGGCCCAGGTGTCTCGGCGGGGGCAGACACGGAGATAGAAATACTCATCTTGGTCGGTCACCGTTTGGTGCATGTAGAAATTATACGGCAGCTCCAGCTCGTTTACTTTCTTAATAATGCGCTTTAATACTTTGGCAAGCGATTTGAGCTCGTCTTCATCGAGATTGGTAATATTGTCGCGCTGCTTCTTTGGTACGATCCACGCCTCATAGTTATATGAGGAGGCATAGGGGCAAAACGCCGAGATAAACTTATCATCATAAATCTTCCGAGGGCCCTTTACCTCATCGCGAGCCAGTTTCTCGTAGTAGGAGATGCCGTGAGTAATTTTATATGCCCGGGCACGACTGAGCTTATTCACGATATGATTTGGCACAAACCCGGCGGCCATAATCTGAGAGTGGGCATGGACCAGCGAGGCGCCGGCTTTACCACCGTGGTTTTTGAAGATGATAATGTATTTAACCTTCGGATCTTTCACGAGAGCTTTTGTCCGTTCGATGTAGGATTTCAGCACGCGATAGACATGCGCCTCGCCAAATTCCGCGAATTCTTTATTATGATGTGGCGTCTCAATCACCACTTCCTGGTGCCCATAGGCATTGGGGTTGTCGGTGCTGACAAACGGAAAAATGTTTTTGATGACCTTAATCTCCCACCATTCATCGGGGCCCTCTTGATAGAGGGGTGGTTGAGACATCATTTGTGCCTCCTGACAAAAGGGGCAGTCTTTTGATTTGACGGGCACATCCTGGACGTGCGTTTTGGTATCGTGTGGCCGTTTACCGCGCTTGGGAGCAACAATAATAAATCGATCATGGATCTCATCGATCCGGATCTCACTATTGGTGGGTTCAATTTTTACCTCAGCGACTCGTTTTTTCTTCGAGCCCTGAGCGTCACCTGACGTGCTGCGTGGCATGCGCGCTTAGGCCGCTAATTGTTTATACACCGCGAGATATTTTTTTGCGGACGCGGTCCATGAGAAATCTTGCTGCATGATCCGCGTGACTATAGTATGCCACGAATCGGCGTTCTGATAAAGTGCCAGCGCACGAGAAATCGCCGCTTGGAAGGAGCTTGCCGAGTAAGCATCAAACACAAACCCTTCGCCGGCCGTGCCGTCCGCAGTTGCCTCATGGACAGTGTCTTTCAGCCCGCCCGTGGCGCGGACAATCGGTACGGTGCCATAGCGCATGGCGATCATTTGCCCGAGGCCACAGGGCTCATAGCGGGAGGGCATGAGGAACATGTCAGCCCCGGCATAGATATGTTGGGCGATCGCAGCGTCAAACTTAATCATGGCGACAGCCGATCGAGGGTGCTCTCGGACACGATGTGCGACGAGCTCCTCGATCTCCGTGAGACCGGTACCGAGCAGGACAAACTGGGCGCCTGACGATACTATATGAGCAATACTGTCAGCGACGAGGTCGAGGCCTTTTTGCTGAGCGAGGCGGGTGACGATGCCAATGACCGGTACGTCTGACTGCTCTGGCAAACCACATTCGTGCTGCAGCGCGGCTTTGCAGGCGGCCTTACCCGCTGGATCGGCTGCAGAGAAATGCTGGGCGATGTCCGGATCTGCCTCGGGATCAAATCGATCCACATCAATGCCGTTTAAGATACCCATCAAGTCGTCACGCCGGGACTGTAATTCGCCTTCGAGCTTGGCGCCGTATTCGGGAGTGAGAATTTCTTCGGCATAGGTCTCGGAAACGGTATTGAGGAAATCAGCGGTCAGGATACCCTGGCGCAGGCTAATAAGCTGCCCATCTTTGGTATTGCTCAGGGACGGGTGGTCTGATTCTGTGAGTCCGAGCAGATCCAGTACCGTGGCTTGCTGGTACCAGCCTTGGTATTCGAGATTGTGGATAGTCAGCAGCGTTTTGGCTGGCGCGAGATGCTCATCCTGTGCGCCGAGGACGTCTTTCAGGATAGGCACAAACCCAACGTGCCAATCCTGGCAGTGAATGACATCGGGCACAAAGTCGACTGCAGCGGGGACAGCGAGGCTGGCACGAGAGAAAAACAAGAAGCGCTGGGCCTCGAGCCGCACTTTGTCACCGTCGGTCGCGTCGTCGAAATAGATGCTGCCAGTACTGAGATAGCCGGGGTGTTCGATCAAATAGACCGGCGCAGTGCTGCCGGGGATGGTTGTTTGATGAATCGTGATGTATTCGTCAGTGCCATTGAACGGGACAACGACATCTTTGGCCACCACCTTCGTTGGGTACGCCGACCGATCAATCGTGCTGTAGAAGGGTAGTACCGCACGGATGTCGACGCCTTCGCTCGCGAGCGCCTTCGGCAGGGCACCGCCAACGTCAGCGAGGCCGCCGACTTTTGCCAGGGGGGATAATTCTGCAGTAATAAAGAGTACGCGCATATGTACTATGGTGATTAAGGGAGCGTAGTAAAACGTTTCGTCAGTCGCTGGTAGAGCGTGTCCGGGACACGGAAGTAGTCCCACTGACGACTGATCGGGGCCTCACAGCCCTGCTCTATAGTACCATGAAAATCGCTTCCCCCCGTAATCAAGAGCTCGCGCTGGAGTGCCAGGTGCTGATAATGTTCGATCTGGTGCCACGAGTGATAGGGGGATAGCACCTCGAGGGCGTCCAGCCCCACATCATGGAGCTCGATGATAACATCGTCTGCTTCATAGGAGAGCTGCTGGCCGGGGTGGGCGAGAGCAGTAAATCCGCCAGCCGCATGGATGGTCTCTATGGCCTGAGCGGCCGGTATTTCGGATAGCTGAAATGAACCCGGGGCGTCAGAGCCGAAGTAGTGATTTATCTTTATAAAGAAATCATCGATGGCATCGCCCAATTCCCGTTTCATTTTTTCAATATTTTCCGGATGTCGTTCCATTTCCTGCAGGACGTGGATGGCGCCAAAATTATCTGAGGGCAGGTCGTGGATATGGGCGCCATCTAGCACGAAGCCGTGTCGCTGTAGTGCGCGTACTGATCGCTCAAGGCGTCGAGCATTGTCCGTACGGAGAGCGTCAAATAATGCCTGCAGTTTTTTATTATTGACCTCAAAGTTGTATCCGAGGAGATGGAGTGGTTGACTATGATGTTCGACATATAGCTCGACACCCGTGATGGCTTGTATGCCGTGAGACTCGGCCGCCGCCAGGAAATCGGGCACTCCAGCGATGGTATTATGATCAGTCAGCGCCATCACCGACAGCCCCTGGCTGGCGCCCTGCGACACCAACTCGGCCGGGGTCAGTGAGCCCTCAGAAAAGCACGAGTGAAAATGAAGATCGATAGAAGCCATAGTTAGATACGTTGGTGGGAGAGATGTCCATGGATATGTCCGACACAGTATTCGGCGAGGGAATGGAATTTCTTTTTGTCAGGGTAATAATGATAGCCGACGACATTGAATACCGACTGGATAAATACGGTAGTATACCAGAGGCGCTCGGCGTCGTGATATGATTGCCACTGTTTTCGATATCGCTGGTAGAGCTGGTGTTGCCAGTCGGGGTGTTCGTAGGCGCGGAGCCAGATGGCCACATAGTCGTATGTCGGTAGCGCCCAGCCGATATTTTCCCAGTCAATAATTTTCATTCCTTTGCTCGTGCGGACGAAATGCGCAGGATAGAGCTCCTGATGAGCGAGTACCCGGGGAGCATTACGGAAGAGCGGCGTGGAGCGCATGAATATTTTTTTGCATCGCGCGGTGATGCCTGGCGTCTCAGTGAAGGCGTCGATCTGGTCTCGGTATGGCTCAATAAACTGCCAAAGGTAGGAGGGCGCCTGTGGCTGATAGAGGAGTTCATTGAGGCTCTGCGGTAGGTCGCGCGCGGTGATAGCCTGGAGGGTTTCGAGTTGTGTCGAGAGCCAATTGAGATGCGGGGTGGTAAAGAAGGATTTTGTAAATTTTACCTCATTGGTGCGGACCGCCTGGGCGGTGCCTGCAGTCCACTCACGGATATACCAGGCATGCGGGCGGCTGTCCCCGGCAAATACCTCGGGGACGGCTGAGACGAGTGGCGATTTCGCTTCTCCGAGATGCTGCAGAAAGAGCGTCTCCCGAGCTAGCTTCTCATTGGTCAGTGTATCCTCGCTCGCTGGCCGGAGGCTGATTTTAAATATTGCCTTGCGTCGCTCCCAGGTGCCGCTGGCGAGGTAGTATCGTGGTGCCTGAGACATGAGCTTGGTCTGATGGAAGTTGTGCTTTCGTTGCAGTTCGGCGACGTGAGCAGTAAATTCTTTCTTGGCTGCTCCACGGAGTGGTTGGTGATTACCCATGACCATAGTTAGTGTTTGCGGGTTAGTTGGTCTTTCTTTTCAGTCAGCTCAGTCACTCGATTACGGATTTGCGCGGCTCGTTCATATTCCTTGGCTTCAGCCGCTTCATGCATTTGCTTTTCGAGGTTTTCTACCATCCGGTTGAATTCATCCTCGGGAATATAGGGCATATCTGTCGTGATCCGCTGCGTGACATCCTCGTCGGCCGATTTGGCCATCGTATCGACTTTGCCGGAGCGCTGCCAGTCGAAGGCAGTGAAGATAATGTTCTGGTAGAGTTGTTGGGCGCGCGCTTTGTCTGTATCGCCAGCGGTCGACGTGCGGATGATATCCCGGAGCTCTTTGGCACCCGCTTCGATCATCTCAATGCTCCACCAGGGCATCGCTGAGGCCCACCAGTACTGATCAGAGTGGATGGCCCGGTCGAGCTGCTCACGCACTGTCGCATAGTGTGTGTCGCCTGGTTTCATGGCGTGCACGGCGTTGATGGCGAGATTGGTTAATTCCCACTGCATGTCGTGGATTTCATTATCTGTATCTTTCCAGCGGGAGTAGGGAGTGTTTTGTTCAATATCTCGCTTCATCAGTGCCCAGGAGGACGGCTGCGGATCAATCGGTGTTCGCTTCGGGAATACGTCGATCAGTTCGGTGAGGGTTGCCGACTTCAGCTCGGGCGTTTCATAGAGATCGAAGAGTAGCTGCTCCAGGCCGGGTCGGTGGTGACCAAACGTTTCTCCATCCATAGCCGTGATGAGATATTCATCTTTGTGCACCCGATCACCGAGCAGCTGGACGAGCATACTCGAGGAAAAGACGCTCATGCCGATTTCCGCGGATAGGATGCGGAAGCTCGTATCCCGTTCACGGAAAAAGATAAAAAAATCATCATGCCCGGTCAGGGTGTAGAGTGATGACCAGTCGATATCATTCGTTTTGCCGGAGAAGGCAAGTTCGTCGAGGATGATCCAGCGATATCCCTGGCTCGCGATTACCTCACCCACTTCGCGACTGTAGGCCATCTCCGGCGGGAAAAAGCCGACTGGGTGATAGGCATCGCCAAAGTATTTTTTGTTCGTTTCCGTGTTGAGTTCGATTTGCCGTTTGATTTCCTCGGCGGGCATGAGGGGAAGGAAGGGGTGGTATTTCGCGCTCGCGGTCAGCTCTATTTGTCCGCGGCCGGCCAGCTCTTTGATCCCACCGATCACGTCCTGACAGTCATAGCGGTCAAAGAGTTCGGTTAGGCCCGCGTTAATATTTAGGGTAAGTCGCGCCCTCGGATGCTGCTTCAGACCAGCAATCAATTTGCGGTAGCTTTCATTCGCAATTTTTTTTACCCAATATTCTTTTTGGGTGGGGGGTTGGTAGATGTGGAGGAAATTTGCCCAGTACATATATTATTTACTAATCCGTTTACCCCCGATGTAGTGTACATATTCGTAGGGGCTGGCCGCGAGATAGCGCTTGGCCACTGATTTATATTTTTGAGATTGTTGCCAGCTACTCGTGTGATTGGTGATGCGGGTGGCAAGACCAGTTGCCCAGGTTTCGTTTGGTTCTATCAGTTTGATGATATCCACGAGCTCCATTGTTTTGGTATCGACGATCTCTTTACTCCACCATGGCTTGGCCGACGCCCACCAGAATTGATCAGAGGCGAGACGCTGGTCGAGCAATTTTCTCGCCCGCGGATAGTATGGGTGTCGCCGGTGTCGTGTGACAAATCGGACAGTTTTATAGAGGAGCAGCCATTGGAGTTGGTGGATAGGGTTGGTGCGGTCGTCCCAGAGGATATAGGGTTCACGGCGCTTGAGTTCACTCGGTCGCGAGGACCAGCTACTGCGCAGGGGACTGACTGACGCCGTGGCGTGATATGTTTTGAGCAGCTGACTGATGGTAACTGACTCAACGCGGGCATCGGTCATCAATCGTTCCCACAGCTTGTCGGCGCCCGGTCGATGATGACCAAGCCCCTCACCATCAAAGGCGGTAATCAGAGTATGTTCGGAGCGGCCACCCTGTTTGAGCTCTGTCCAGAATGCCGCCGGTCGCGAAAGCGGAGCGCGGAAGGCGAGGAAGTCACTAATAAATTTATTGCGGAAGACGACCGCCTGCTTGGTCTGGCGGTGGATGTACTGAGTATCGGGCGTGACCTCACCAAATCGTCCGGTGTGGGCGATCTCATCGAGGATCATGTAGCGGAAACCAAGCTTCTGGGTCACTCGCGCGACAGCCGGACTGTAGGCAAGTTCGGGTAAGAAGATGCCCCGCGGCTGGTAGACAGCGCCGAGGATTTTTTTGTTTACTTGGGTATTGAGCTGTATTTGCCGACGCATCTCAGCTTCAGGTAATTTCGGGAGAATCGGATGGTATAGGGCTGAGCCGAGCAGCTCGATCTGGCCCTGGCGAGCAAGCTGGCGGATATCACGAATAATGTCGTGATACTTGAGTGCTCGCAGCTGCTCGCTCAAGGATCCGGCGCAGTTAAGTGTAATCCGTATCTCGGGATGTCGCTTCAGAATGCGCATCAGCGGTCGATAGCTCTCCCGCGCGACTTTGCGCACGGTGGCTGCCGGCCAATGAGGAGGTTGGTAGATGTGGAGGATGTTTGCCCAGCGCATAGTTATGACTTCCTCTGTTTCTTTTTCTTCTGCGCTAGGGTGTAGAGCTGGATGTATTTGCTCGCGGGCAGCTCCCAGGAATACGTCTGGTCCATGGCGCGGGCAGTCAGCTGTTCCCAGCTGTCACTATATTTATAGTTCTCCAGCGCTCGAGCCACGGCAATCAAGAAGTCGGTCGATGTATAGTGTTTAAACACGAAACCATTGCCCTTCTTGCTCCGGGGACTGAAATTAGTGACCGTGTCAGAGAGTCCGCCGGTTTCATGGACGATGGGGATCGAGCCGTAGCGCAAACTAATGAGCTGAGACAAACCACAGGGCTCAAAGCGGGACGGCATCAGAAACATATCAGAGCCAGCATAGACGAGCGAGGCCATTTCTTCGGTAAAGGGGGTGTAAATACCCAGTCGCTTGGGATGTTTCTTGGCAACTTTTTTGAAGAAGGCGATGTATTCTTTGAATCCACTACCCACGATAACCATCTGCAGCGGCATGCGCATCAGCACATCAATTGTTTCCATGATAAGACGAAATCCTTTTTGCTCGGTTAATCGATTGACGACACCAATCATTGGTACGTCGGGCCGTTCGAGGAGTTTCACCTTTTTCTGCAGGGCTAATTTATTTTTCTTCTTACGGGCAATGCTCGCAGTCGAGTAATGGTGCGGGATATATTTATCAAATTCAGGATTATAAATAGCATAATCAATACCGTTGATAATCCCATAGAGGTCTTCTTTGCGTTGCCGCAAATATCGATCCAACCTCTGGCCGAGTTCCGGGGTGGTAATTTCTTCAGCATACCGCTCACTGACCGTGCTGATGACATCAGCAAAAAAGATAGCCCGCTTCGTAAAATTGAGCTTCTTAATCCGTGGCAGGGTCTTCAGCGTCGGATCGCTCCGGCCGCTGTCGGCACGCCGAGGATCGACAGCCCACCAGTTGCCCGCCATCTGGAAGGTGAGGTTGTGAATCGTAAAGAGTGTGGCAGTCTTCTTGAGGGTGGGATACCGCTTTCGTTGCTTGGCTAAAATGTTGGGGATGAGGCCCGTTTGCCAGTCATGACAGTGAATGATATCCGGCCTGAGCTTGATCCCCTCGAGTAGTTTCAGGACTGCAATATTAAACACGAGAAAGCGGAGGTTGTCATTGGGGTAGCCATATACTTTTGACCGATCGGTAAAGAGTGGACCGTTGGCGACGAAGAAAATTGTGAAATTCTCACTGTATTGCAGGGCGCAATATTTGATAGTGAATTTTTTCTTGCTGACGGTGACCGTGGCTTTAAACGGAATTGGCTTGAGGTCGAGGTTCTGATCTTTAATAAATTTGTAGTATGGGGTGACCGCCCAGACATGATGGCCCTTTTCCGAGAGTGCTTTGGGCAATGATTTAGCCACGTCGGCCAGTCCCCCCGTCTTTGAGTATGGGGCGACCTCGGATGCAACACTGACGATGCGTAATTTTTTTGTTTTAGATTTTGTCACGGGCATTACTACTTCGTACGAAATTGTTTAGTTTGAGCACAGCAGACGGCGATAGCCAGCGCGTCAGCCATATCGTCGGGACGCGGGGTGCTTTTCAGCTTGAAGAGAAGTTTTATCATTTTTTGCATTTGCACTTTATCTGCTTGGCCGTAGCCAGTGATGGCCTGTTTGACCTGGAGGGGAGTGAATTCATGAACCGGGATGCTGGCCTGGTGACAGGCGAGATAGATGACCCCACGAGCCTGCCCGACTGAGAACGCAGTGGTTACGTTTTTAGCAAAGAAGAGCTGCTCGATACCTACTTTGTGAGGGCGGTGTTTTTTGATCAGCGCTTTTGTTTCTGCGTAGATCGTATCCAGCCGCTGAC
>JAXDBW010000007.1:0-12639 GCA_034678405.1 Patescibacteria group bacterium
ACGCCGAGTGGTAAAATTGATATACTGTATGTATGCCTCTCAACCAACAACAGTTTACCATCGGAGCATTTGCCATTATTCTTGATAGCGAGAAACGAGCGCTGCTATGTCACCGCAGGGATTTTGATTTATGGAATCTACCTGGTGGCAAGCTAGAACATGGAGAATCACCCTGGGATGGCGTGATACGTGAGGTGAAAGAAGAAACGGGACTGGACGTGAGCGTTGAACGTCTCGCCGGCATTTATCACAAGTCAGATCAAAATGAAATCGTTTTTTCGTTTGCGTGCACTGTTATTTCAGGCGATATCCAGACAAGTGATGAGGCAGATAGAGTCGAGTATTACAAGATTGATGCACTACCAAAAAATACCTCACCTAAACAGGTTGAGCGTATACTTGATGCTGTCACAAATGAGGGTTGTGTGATGAAAACACAGACTGGCCCATCGTCGATTGATTTGATTCGGCAAGGCAAACTATAATAATTATGTGGTACCAGAAAAACAACGATGGACTGACCGTATCGGTTCTCGTCATCCCTGGAGCATCGCGGGATGAAATAGTTGGCATACACGGCGATGCACTAAAGGTGAAAGTCACGGCGGCTCCGGAGAAGGGGAAGGCGACTGAACGCGTGCGTGAGCTACTCGCCGAGCACTTTGGCGTATCAGTCAGTGCCGTGGTACTGCAGCGCGGCCAGTCTCAGCGTCAGAAAGTATTTGTTATTCGTGGCGTGATGGTACCACCGACTGACAAAGAGTAATTATTTCAATTGGCTTGACAGATATATCGCGCCATGATCGGTATTTTGGTACACTAACTGTGCAAATAAACAGTGTACCCAGAAGTCATCGGAAGGAGGCGCTCATGCCCTCACCAGAGTCCGATTCGCACCATGGGGATCAAGCACATTCAGGCTCGGAACGCGCCCAGCCAGAGTCGACGGTCGTCATCAATGATGACTGCGCCATCTGTGCCAATACCGGCACCAATCCACTCGCGCAGGGCTCGACCTGAATTTGCATGATCGGTACTACTCGGTCTGAGTAGTTTGGGAAAAAGCGTCCGCTCACGGGCGCTTTTCTTTTCGCAGGTGGCACAAGCTCGTGGTCAGTGTATACTATAGATATTAATTAGCCAGGAAAGATATATGCGCACGTCATCAGTAATGCTCACGGTCCGACTGTTTTATATTGTGGCAATTTTTTGGGCGCTCTTTGCTGGATACTGGCTGCTGAGTGAGTCGGCGTACCGACTCGCGTATAGCGGCATGGCGGTGGTCAATGCTGGGCTGCTGAGCCTGCTGGGGTATCATCTAGCCCAGCGGAAGCAGTGGGCGCGATGGGGGGCGATTTTGGTCCTGGGGTTTAATATCATCACCACCCTCACCGATCAGATGGGGTGGTTTGATTGGTTGTATTTGGTCCCAGCCGTTGGGTTATTAATTATGGTTATATTATTACGGTTCCCTGAGAGGGGGGTCAGCGCTACCTCTGACCTCACGAAGTAATTGAAAAGCCTATCACGCTGAGGTACAATATAATCATCGATCATTAATGATTGGGGTATGAAAAGAATATATGTTATTGCTTCCTCGGCAGCAGTTATTGTGGCTGCCCTGCTTTTGGTCACGGTGTATCAGAATCAAGACGCTGATACTACTACACCACGACGAACGGTACCTCTCATTTTAGGAGATGTTGACTTCACCCTTGATGCGACGACGAAAGATACGCTCGGTGTCGACACGCAGTCGACCTTTGCACTCACGGCGAGCGCGCCGGTGCCCGCCGAGCTGATCGAGGGAAACTTGGTGATCGAGCCAACCATCGAATATAAACTAGAATCATCCGACAATAATACATTTACCATAGTTCCCACAACCGCACTGGTCGATAATACAATTTATACATTTAATATTACTGCGCAACAGGACGAGTCAGAGCAGATCCGCGAGTACCAGTGGGCATTCCAGACGAAGGACACATTTAAAGTAATGAATACGTTACCTCGTGATACTGCGACTGACGTGCCCCTGAATTCGGGGATAGAAATACGATTTTCTCATGAGAATTTCACCGCGCTTGATGATTATTTCTCTATCACCCCGGCCGTAACCGGGCACTTTGAGCGGTATCGCAAGACTGCAGTATTCGTTCCCGATGGTTTGGCCGAGGGGACTGTGTATACTGTCCGTCTGCGGGAGGGATTACCGCTTGATGGTACCGACCAGACACTGACCACTGAATACGCGTTTCAGTTTGAGACAGCCGCGACATCCTCATCATATAGTTATTTTGATGTGACGAAAAAGTTTTTTGAGTATCCAGCTGATGAATCACCGGTCATGAGCGTCCGGAACTATAATGGCACCCCGGCTACAGTGAGTGTGAGCGTACGGTCGTTTGATTCATTTGCTGATTTCGAGGAAGCAGTACGACGACTGAATCTAGCTCCGTATTGGGCGCGCTTTGCTCATCGGCGCGTTGCGTTTCCGGCGGACAGTCTCACTGAACAGATGAGCTTCACTGCTGATATTCAATCAGATGACTATGGCCGACAGTATATTGAGTTTCCAGAATCAGTCCCGGCCGGCTACTACCTCATAGATATTCCGGTTGATGATTACCATGCCCAGGCATTTTTGCAAATCGGGTCGTTAGCCGCGAGTTTTCAGTCGAGTACCGTCAGCTCATTTATCTGGCTGCATGATATTGGCACTGATCAGCCGGTCAGTGGCGCGGCGGTATCCTTTTCTGAAGATGATACAGTGAGTGCTACTACCAATACAGATGGACTCGCCGTATTTGATACTCCAGCAGCTATCATCCAAGATAATAAAGGCAGATTACCCGGAACGTATTACTTCACTGTTTCCGCCGGTGGTCAGGAGCTCCTCGTGCCAGTGACCGATTATTATGAATGGGGATGGGCTTCAGCACCCCGTGATTATTGGGCTTATCTGTATACCAACCGCACACTATATTCTCCTGATGATAGTGTTAAGTTCTGGGGCGTACTGACAGCCCGATCGGGTGTCGGCGATGTCCAGGAAGTGGAAGTGCAGTTTATCAAAACTGCAAACTATGTGACACAAAACGAGGATGAAGTGATTGCGAAACAAACATTGCCGGTCTCATCATTCGGGACGTATCAGGGGTCAATTGATTATACTCATCTCAACCCCGGTGGCTACCGGCTGCAAGTCATGGTGGACGGGACGCGCGTCATGAGTGCCTATGTATCCGTGCAGACGTATACCAAGCCAGCGTATAAAATTGAGGTTACGTCGCGTCAGAAAGCAATTTTTCAGGGAGACAACGCCGTCTTTGATATTACCACAGAGTTTTTTGACGGTACGCCGGTAGGTAATCTCGAGCTTGAATATACCGGAGCACTCGGACAGGGTGTCGTGACCACTGATGAGAATGGACTGGCGACGGTAACTCTGGGCACCAGTTATGACCATGGAACATACTATCCCTCATATGAATATTTTTCTGTACATCCGACAAATCCCGAGCTGACCGATATCTACACAGATGCGTATATTTATGCATTTGGCCCCCAGTATACGATCGAGGCAACGGCTACGGTGGAGGGTTCCATTTCTGGGACACTGCGCACAATCGACCTCTCGAGCATTAATGCCTCAGGTGATGAGTATGTCTGGGATTATGAGGGAGATCCGGTGGCGAATGAAATCGTCACTATGACCATAACTCATGAATACTACACGAAGACAGAGACGGGGACACGCTATGATTACATCAGCAAGAAGACCCACAAAACGTATAATTACGAATCTCATTCTGATGAAGTTGAGTCGCTGACGGTAACTACCGGTGCCGACGGTACATTCTCCGGAAATTTTACCCCACAGGACGACTGGAACTATAAGGTAGAAATCAAATCAGTCGATCCGGATGGGCGTGCGGCGACGGTCAATCGATATCTCTATCGCAGTAGCGGTTATAATTATTACTGGGGTGAGGGGTATGTGCAATACCATCTCGAGAGTACTACAGATGGCACTGGCAATCCGTCATATCAAGCAGGCGACTCTGTAGAGCTGAGCTTGTATCGCAATGATGAACAGCTCGAGAATCAGGATATGAAACGAGTGCTGTATTTCAAAGGGCAGCGCGGACTGTTTGATGTGACCCCTTCTGCAGAAGCGTCTCTGAGCTTCACTATGCAGGATAGTTATGCACCAAATATATATGTGTATGCAGTATTTTTTGATGGTCGTAGTTACTATCTGACGCCATCGAAGACGATTGATTTTGATCAAAATGACAAAGCGTTGCAGATTTCTATCAATCAGGATAAGGATGCCTACCGGCCAGGGGACACGGTGCGTCTCGATATTGCCGTGACGGACACGTCTGATAGTCCAGTACGCGCCGAGGTAAACGTTTCGGCGATTGATGAGGCACTCGCCGCTATTCAGTGGGCAAACAGCAATGATATCCTAGCTGACTTATACGAAAACATACCACGTCCACTTAACTATTCATATCTGAGTCACGAACAAGCTATCACCCCAGTGGCTGAAGGGGGCGGATGTTTCGCTGGTGACACTCAGATACTCATGGCTGATGGCAGCACCAAATCAATCGCTGATGTATCCATCGGGGACTATGTCATGACCTATGCGTCGCCCGAGGATCATACCCTCATACCGGCGCTGGTCTATAATACCCTTGAGCATACGGTGGGCGACTATGTGGTTATCAATGGTGTTTTGAGCATTACGCCTGAACACGTCGTGTGGCTCAATGATGCATGGCAGCCAGTCGGTAACGCTCGGCCTGGTGATCATATGATTGACACGTCCGGTCGTCAGGTGCAGGTCAGCACTGTCGAGGCACACCACGAGTTGCTGACCGTCTATAATTTGCACGTCGCGGAGCAGCATACATTTTTTGCAGATAATCTCTACGTCCACAACGAAAAGGCGGGGGGCCGCCAGAATTTTCAGGACGTTGCCGTATTTGAAAGTGTGACGACCGATCGGGGTGGACACGCACAGGTGAGTTTCAAACTGCCTGATAATGTCACGGCTTGGCAAACTACGGTCCATGCTATCACCACCGACCTCCGCGCCGGCGCAACACAGACAGGACTTATCTCAACCTTACCATTTTTCGTTGATGTAGCTGTGGCCTCAGACTATATTGTCGGTGATCACCCGCAGGTATTGATCCGTAGTTATGGGCGTGACCGTGGCGATGAGACCGTCCGCTACACGGTCACGTTTCCTGAATTCAGTGATGATGAGATAGTGCTCACGGGAGCCCCAGCCGAGACAGTCCAGGTAGACCTGCCAGATTTTCCTGCCGGGCAGCACCAGATACGCGTTGCGGCCACTCAGGGCAGTCGTGAGGACGCAGTGATTCAGAAATTTACCTATCATGATTCAAATAGTACTCAGGGTACCGCAAACTACTATCGACTAGAAGAGGGTATGCAGATCGGTGGCAGCAGTGATGGGCGTACTTCACTTGTTTTTACAAATCTTGAGCGTGGACAGTACTACAATGATCTGCGGTGGATGATATGGGAGTCTGGCGACAGGGTTGAGCAGGTGATCGGGCGCTGGGGAGCACAGCAGTTATTGGCAGAATACTTCGATGTCACCGAGCAGGCGCAGAGCATAACGTTTACTGATTATCAAGTGCCTGAGGGGGGGATTGCGCTACTACCTTATTCGTCAGCTGAATTACTGTTGACCGCAAAGGCGTTCCTCGTCGCGCCAGGACTCTTTGATACTATATCTGCTCAGGAGTATTTTGAAAGCGTGCTGAACAATACGGACAGCAACACAGACGAAGTAGTCTACGCGCTCCTCGGTATGGCGGCACTGGATCGGCCGGTATTGACGGACATCAATCTATTTCTAGCTCATCACGAGCTTGGACCCGATATGAAGCTGTACCTCACCCGAGCCATCGCTCATCTCGGTGCGACTGAGTATGCGGCATCGCTGCTTCAGGATATCCTCGATGAATATGGCAATGCGATTGATCCATATATCCGCGTTGAGATTGGTAATACACAGGATGAGTATACCGAGTTTACGTATCAAGCGGCCATCGTCGCGGCGGCAGTGTCATCAGACAAGGCGTCACAGCTCTACACATATGCGATGGACAATCGGGCTCAGTATGATCTGAACACGCTCGATCAGCTTGCTTATATTCAGACCGCGTTGCCACTCTTGAGCGCCGACCCAGTGAGTTTCACGTATATCCTGGATGGTCAGTCACAGTCGGTATCACTGACAAACGAAGATACGTATAGACTGTCCGTCACCCCCGCGCAGCTCAGCGCCATCAGTTTCGGTGCGATCGAGGGAGCTGTGGGGCTGATTAGCAGCTATGAGATACCGGTCGATCCGGCCACGGTGG
This sequence comes from Patescibacteria group bacterium, assembly GCA_034678405.1. Taxonomy (GTDB): domain Bacteria; phylum Patescibacteriota; class Patescibacteriia; order UBA10025; family JAHIVO01; genus JAXDBW01. The sequence continues at coordinate 6,417 of JAXDBW010000007.1, forward strand.
CGACGGACGCAAATCTGAATATTGCCCGCCGGTATGAAGTAAACGGTCAGCGAACTACGACATTTCATGCAAATGACATCGTGAAAGTAATACTCTCGCCAACCATCCGCAGCGCTGCGATTGATACCGAATATCAAGTAACTGATTATTTACCTGCCGGGTTGAAATTGTTGACCAATCTCGCATCCCGAAATCTCCCATACGATCAATTGTTGCAGTATCCGTATGAGCATAGTGGACAGGCCGTGAAATTCTGGAGCGGTAAGCCAAACTCAAAAGAATTCTTCTACTATGCTATTGTCACGGGCCGGGGGTCCTATATAGCAGAATCGCCAAAGGTGCAAGGTTTTGTCGCAACTAACAGCGTCAACTACGGTACACGCCAAGAGGTGACTATCGAGTAGCGCCATGATTAAACGCTGGCACGTTTTCGTTGTCCTTATCATAGTAGCTCCCGTAACCATTGTCATATTTCAGACGATGGTTTCGGGAGGTGATAGCCGCGAGGAAAGTTCAACGAGGGGCGAATCCCGAATTATTGAGACGCCCTACTACTTTGCTAACCAGTTTCAGCGGGCGATACATGAGGCTAACCAGCAGCCAGTGAAGCCAACTGCCGAGCCAATCCGTGCGGGGATTGTACCTCACGATATTACCCAGGGGCAGATTATTGCCAAATTTTTTTCGTTACTCCAGATACAGTCTCCCCAACGCGTTGTTATCGTTGGTCCCAACCATTTCGAGCGCGGCGGCAATCCCGTACTGACAACCGCCGCAACGTGGCGGTCGGGGATAGGTACGACACCGGCGGATCGTGATACTATCCACTGGCTTGTGGAGCAGGGGTATGCCACTGAGGATGATGGAGTGGCGCGTGATGAACACTCAATCGCGGGCATTGTCCCGTATGTGAGCTACTATCTCCCAGCAGCTCAGGTCGTCCCACTCATATTGAAGGCTGAATTACGAATTGCTGATATCGAGCGCCTCGCGGCGGCACTCGATGTTATCGTCGATGAACATACTGTGGTTATCATGGCGGTAGATTTTTCTCATTATCTCACCTCGGATGAAGCGACACAGCATGACACAGTAACTGAGCGAGCATTGCGAACCCTCGACTACCAGACAATATTATCGTTTGGGCCTCAGTTTAATGATTATGTTGATTCGCCACCATCGATTGGGGTATTATTGTTTTGGCTCCAGAAGAATAAGGTTACGGGAGTAAACATTCTAGAACATACCAATTCTGGACTGCTCACTGGTGACAGGCAAAGTCCGGTGACTAGTTATTTTTCAGTGGTGTATTATTAAATATGAATATCACCTATTACGTCCACGGGACGACGACGGATAATGAAACTTTATCTTTTCTTAATGTTTGATTTGTCATAATATGGTAGATGGACTACAGAGTATGATTAATCAATAGTAGTAGACATATGGGGAAAATATTGCTTTATATTGGCATCGTCGCCTGTTTTGCCGTGCCTTCGGTAGTGCACGCCCGTACGCTGCTGCAGGCTGAGGATTATCTTGCTCCGATTAAAAATGAGATTGCTCAAACTGCTACTCTAGTGACATGGGGGCCGGATGTGAGACTGACAAATACCAGCTCTGATTCAGAAACGCCGGATATTATTACCGATAGCGCCGGAAATATCTTTATTTTTTGGACAGAGAGCGGCCATATTTATTTGCGCAAAATGACCACAACCGGAGAGATTGTCCTCGGAGATACTGCTATTGTGGACCCTGGGACATGGGGTGGCCCCGGTAGCCCCCAGGCAGCGATTGATACCCAGGGTAATATTGATTTAGTATGGTCTGATGGTCGCGATCAACTGAATGCGACCGAAGTCTATTACAAAAAGCTAGATAGCAATGGAAATGTACTCATAGATGATAAGCGTCTGACAAATGCGAATGGCTGGTCAGGTGCTGGGCTCGGTATGGTGGTCGATCCATATGATCGGGTACACGTAGCCTGGACAGATAGTCGGAGTGGCAGCTGGGAAGTATACTATGAGAAATTGGACAGTGATGGCACCACCCTCGTAAACGATAAGAAAGTTGCCAATGGTATTTATAACGGTGATGGGATTATCATTGATGATGGCCTAGGCATTCATGTCATGTACAGCGCCCCCGTGGCAGGCAAGTATCACGTATTCGACCAGATGATATTTTATAATGGGGCACTGAATGGATCTCCCATTCTGATCCCCAGCACATCCGACCAGGATGACTTAGCCACCGTTTTTTTTGATGCGCTGGCGTACAACATTCACGTGGTCCGCATCGGCTATATGACTGACGGTCAGAAGGGCCTTGTCTTCTATGTCATGGACCGACTAGGAAACCAGGTGACTGCACCAGTGGAGCTGTTTCGACAAAGTGATGGGATTACTGACATTAGTATCGCGGTTGACAGCAGTCATAATTCCCACCTAGTTTGGCTCGACGTTGAGGGAGGGGCATATGAACTATTCTATATGCAGGTAGACATCTCTGGGACAATTCTGCAGGGCCCCGAGAAGATTACCAACGATCCTGCGTATTCATCCCAGACCAGTATGGCACAGGACGCTGCCGGAAATCTCCACTTAGTGTGGCGTGATATGCGGGACGGGAACAGTGAAATCTATTACAAAGGCACGGCTGTCTGGCCGGCGCGGATATATGGCGCGGTGACTGACTCCTCATCCGGCAGTCCGATAGTCGATACCACCGTGATGCTGCAGCAGGGCGGACTGATTATCGACGGTACGATGACGGATACGGCCGGGCAGTATGTGTTTACCGATCTCGCGGATGGTACATATGATGTAGTCTACGAGAAAAATGGGTATCTCGATCAGACGGCAAGCGGCATCGCAGTCGCTGATGGTGATCAAATAGTGCGTGATATCTCGCTGGTCCCGGCAGATTCACCCAATGTTTATATCGACCATATCGATGTCACTCAGGCCGTTGCATCCGACAAATTAGTTGCCGATAAATTCACCTATGTTCGCGCCTTTCCGGGCATTGACAATCTCGACCACCTGAATTTCGTGACGGCCACTCTGACAGCAACCAAGGACGGCCAGCCGTATCCAATCGAGCACGATCTGTCTCTGGCTGATATCCGGTCATCATACAGTGAGTCAGAGCGAGCCAGATCAGAGAACGCCTTTGACTTCCGGCTGGGAGAGCTGCCTGAAGGGCAGTACGAGTTTACTGTAACTATCAATGTGCCAGGCTGGGTGAATGATGTGAATCCAGCTGATAATGCTGCGACCAAAGCTGTCAACCTCGTCACCATCCCCGGGCCCAAGATAATCAGTGTGCCGATCATGTACCAGGGCGAGGGTCCAGATGAAAGTCAGATGCAGACAGCCGATAATTTATTTAAGAAGATTTTTCCATACTCCGATTATACATTTGAGCCAGAGTCGGGATTTCGGCTGGACATGACGTGCGATCCTAGTGCTGGAGATTGTTTTTATGAAACGTTATCAAGTAGGCTCGGAGCTTTATTGCGAGCCTATAATCGAATGAATGCAAATGAGAAAGCGGATTATATAATGGGATTTGGAGGCGAGGGGAGGTTAAAGGAGGTCGGAATATCTTGGCCCTATGCAAACTCAATGGTTATTCAGACGCTAAACAACAATGGCCACTATTTAATAGATCAGTTATTCTCACACGAATTTACCCACCAATATAAAATTTGGCCATTTTCAACTAGCGGGTGTGGCAGCTGTATTGCTGAGGGCAGCTGTCAATTAATTTGTGAGAATTATCAGGCTTTTGGTACCCCAGGACGCAACATTGTTGAAATTGACGGGCCATTTGATACAATGGCCGGCATTACTGCCTTTATGAACAGACGCCATATGTTTATAGGGCAGGATACTTATGGCCCGCAGCAGCGAGTCACCATAATGGGACAAACAACCGATAAAATAGATAATCCATTTCCCCAATTTTTTAACTCAGAGGATTACTGGATAGAGAAATTTGATTATGAGTACATATTTGATGCTGAGTATGCACAGCAGATGACAAAATCAATACAGAACACTCTCAGTGGAGATCACATCGACATCAGTGGGATTATCCATCAGGATGATAGTGTGGAACTTAATCCGTGGTACATAGATACCGGACAATACACTCCTACACCATCAGATTCAGACGGAGAATACGCCATCCAGCTCAGCGATGGCTCGTCAGTACTGTACGAGCAGCAGTTTGACTTGAGTCCTGCTGCTGACGCGGGCGATGAAAGTCTCGGGCCATTTGCCTTTTACATACCATGGCAAACAGATACGAATACCGTGAACGTCCTCCATGATGGTCAGGTCATAGCCAGCCGGTCTCTCTCTACCCATGCGCCGTCAGTCACCATGCTCAGTCCAAATGGCGGTGAGACTATCAATGGCCAGACGACTATCAGCTGGACGGGCAGTGACGTGGATAATGATGATCTGACATATACACTCTACTACAGTGCTGACGACGGCGCATCCTGGGACGTCATCCTGTCAGACTATGCTCAGACCAGCTATGATTGGGATACCAGCCTGGTTGGCGGATGCGTTATGTGCCGCATCATGGTCGAGGGGAGTGATGGTATGCGATCGGATACTGATATGTCCGATGGCTCATTTGCGGTTGACATGAAAGCGCCTACCGCCCATGTCACCAGTCCGGCAGATGGTGGGTCACTTAATGAATCTGATCTCACGGTGCTGCAGGGATATGGGTACGACCCGGAGGATGGGTATATTGATACGGCAAATCTGTCATGGACATCCGACATTGATGGAGCGCTGGGTACGGGCGATGTGCTGGATGTGCAGCTTTCTACCGGCACCCATACGATCACCCTAGCTGCTACTGACAGCGACAGCAACGTCGCTACTGACCAGATAACCGTGACCGTCATGGCTGACGCGGATGCTGACGGCATGCCCGATGAGTGGGAGACTACCCACGGCTTGAATCCTAATTTCGATGACAGCCGACTTGATCCTGACCAGGACGGCGCCACGAATATTGATGAATATTCTACGGACACTGATCCGCTGGCGTGGAATCCTATACTCCAGGAGCTGCCAGACCGGTCGATCGGCGAGCGTCAGACACTGCGCATCGCGCCCAGCGTCATTAGTAATCCGCAAGCAAATCCCGTACAATACAGTATAGACTCATCACTTTTCGCCTGGGATGGCCAGTACTTCGGTTGGCCTGTCAGCCCGATCCAGAGCGGATACTATACCTTTACCGTCACCGCCGAGCATAATGGTGACACTGACACAGAAACATTCACCGTGACCGTCAATAACACCTGCCGCGACTTCAATAAAGACCTCTGGAAGTGGGACTGTGAGCTGAATATCATTGAGCAGTCATCAGAACCACAAACAAATTATTACTAACTATATAGGAGGGAAAAATATGAGAAAAAAATATCTATTATTTGCTGTCCTTTTCGTATTTTTAGTAGTAGGGGCGTATGTCGTGTATATAACCTACTTTTCAGAGTCAGAAGTACCGCCGCTTGCCGAGGACTACGTAGCTGATGGCCGAGCCTTAAGTCCGAGTTTTTGGACTGAATGCCCCGGGGATATTTGTCAGGACCCAGATACTGAGGGCTTAATGAATTGCTGTACAGAGCGGGATGCAATAGAAAGTTCTGATCCTCAAAAATGTACAGAGATTACCGATGATCGAGTGCGCTCCAATTGTTATGCAGTAGCGTCGTGGGCACATGTTGAGAATTGCTTAGAGTATAAAAATGAAAGCGATGTCGATTGTGGTTTGCAGACAACCGTTCTCGCAGCATACAGCCGAGATAGTGAGGAAGAAGAATTGTGGCGATGGTGTTTACAAATTCCGTCATATATAGAAACCGGGGCAACATATGATAGCGCTGAGCACTGTCTCGCTGGCGCTGCCTACTATGAAAAAGATCCGTCTATCTGTGATAATTTGAACACTGAGGAGCAAAGCGCGGCGTGCAAAAATGCAGCAGAGTACCTGATAGAAATGCTAGACGATTAGCCAGTTTTTGATTTAGAGGAAATAATATGAGGAGAAAAATAACAATTGTCGGAGCATTGTTGCTCTGTGCCATACTATTAACGAGCGCTTCTTATTTCATCCGTATTGAGCGAGATTGTTTTTACGCACACGGCTGGCCGATTTCGATGAATAATGAAATTAAGAC
>JAXDBW010000008.1:0-21979 GCA_034678405.1 Patescibacteria group bacterium
TATTATTCACCTAAGAAAAAGAAATGATTTTTTCATTTTGGCCTGTTAGCCAGCGGGCACCCTTTAAGGAAGATATTTTTCCTGCAACCGTCGAGGAACTACAGACCATCCGGGATTTCTACTCAGCTCAGCAGCGATCCGGCGCGTCACCCGCCACTATCATCGCCGAGTTGCTGGATGACGGGTGGACAAAGGATGAGGTGGCCCAGGCGATCCCGAGCGAGTATCAGGCATTTCGTCGTCACTATGTACGGGGCATAATATTTTACTTTTGTGCGCTGGTCGTTTTGTTTGTCGCGTCCGCTGTGGCTTCTCTGCGATTTGGGTCATACACCCTGCAATATATATTTGCCTTGCCCTTTGTGCTGATTGTATTTGCTATGAGCCGGTTATTTCTCGATGCTAACCCCAGCGGCATTGTTGAGCGACGCATTATTTTATTCTTCAATCGGTTTAACGCGCAATTCCCACTGGATGACCTGTCTCAGAGTGGTACTAACGATGAGGGAATCGCCGCGCGCAATCCTACTAAACTTTTTTTACCGACAAAAGACAAGGAGCACTTTCGGATCTTTGGTGGTTCAGGCACCTATCAGGGGCGAGATTTCCATATATATGTAGCGAAGAAATATTCACATACGGAGGGATCGGGAGATCAGAGCAGGCTCATCTATCGGTATTTTATTTTTTATGAGTTTATGATGCGACCAGTGCCCTTTTATTTCTCCGTCGTTCGAGAAAATGTGTTTGAAGCGCAATCGCATCGTCTACAAAATAAGAACCTCCAGACTAAAGATTTCCAGGATATGGACTTTGCTGCACGAGAGTTTAATGAAAACTGGCGGCTGCGCGGTACTGATAAAAAACTTGCCTATCAAGTTTTTGATCCACAGATGATGTCCCTCGTGATGCGGGTCAAGAAAAGCGATCTCATCGGACTGGAAATGTCAGACCGGAGTGTGATATTGTCTAATCGATTTAATACCCCCGCGATTGATCGCTGCGCGGGAGATATGAAACTGGTGTATGAGATTGCTACACAGGTAGAGCGGAATTACCGGGAGGTAAAGTGGTAAAGTTGCGCAAAAAGGGGTACAATAACAGTAATGCATCTTTAAGCATCTCTGAGTATGCCACGGCGAAAAATAATTGAGGAAAAACTGTCCTGGTCAGATAAGTTGGCCCAGCGGATTGCCGACTTTACCGGCAATATATGGTTTGTATGGACGCACGCGATTATTTTTATTTCCTGGATTATTTTCAATGTGATTGCCAGAGATGGGGCATTTGATCCGTATCCATTTATTTTCTTGACCTTGATCGTGTCACTTGAGGCAATCTTCCTCGCGACATTTGTCCTCATGGCTCAGAACCGAGAATCCCGGGAAAATGAAATCCGTGACGCGCTTGACTACGAAGTTGATCAGCGCGCGGAAACAGCCATCCAGTCCATTCGGAAGACGGTAGAGCAGATGGCTAAGGATGTTGAGGAACTGAAACAGAAAAAATGAATCCATCAGTGGGGTTTGCCTTGGCGCTCGGGGCAGGGTTGATTTGGTCGATCGGGAATATTATTCACAAAATACTGGCGAGTCGGCTGATCAAAAGCCCGCTCCTGATGGCAGTGACATTTGGTGCAGTGTCGGCACTGCTCGGGGCGGTGCTGCTGTTTTGGTTTCCACTCGTCAGTGGTTCTGAGTCCTGGGGATGGGCAGGTGTTGGAGCGATTTGCTATGTAGTGGCTGTGTGGGCATACCTCTCGGCCATGCGGACGGAGGAGGCCTCCCGGATCGTGCCGCTCTTTAGTATTGGCTCGGTGTTGATCGTCGTATTTAGCGCGGTACTCCTCGGTGAGGTATTTGATCTGTCCCAATACATCGGCGTTGGTTGTGTTTTGGTCGGGGCCGTACTGATTTCGTTTTCTGGATCGTTTCGCTCGCTATTATCTGGACGGTTGATGCGGTATATGTCCATGTGTGGCACTGCGTTTGCGGGGCATGCTTTGGTAGTGAAATATTTATTGCAAAGTTTTTCGTATGGGACGGTCTTCGCGAGTTTGGCGCTGATACAGGCAGCGGTGGGGGCGATCATCGTGGTGGCGCTGTGGCGTTACATCCGTTTGGCGTGGCACGCCACAACGCCACGGGCAGTTGCCCTCAATGTAGCGAACGATCTATTTTCGTTTGGCGCGGAGCTGCTCTATACCATCGCTCTGAGCGTGTGGTATCTCGCTCTCGTGGAGACCATTGCTTCACTTCAGTATATTTTTATTTTTGTATGGGGGGTCATCCTATCGCGGTGGTTTCCCCATGTGCTCCGTGAAACGGTCACTGGCCCCATCTTGGTTCGTAAGTTGGTGGCAATAATTATTATCGTTGGTGGTATTTATTTGATCACGTAGTATGGCTAGTCCCAAAGCAATAAAACGAATCAAAACCGTGCCGATTCTGAAGAATCGTTTCGTGGGTTTCCAAAAAGATATCATCCAGCTGCCAGATGGTAGTCGGACCGAGTATTATCTGACAAATAGAGGAGCGCGAGCGGCATTCATCCTGCCAGTCGACGCTCGTGGGCGTTTGCTACTCCTGCGTGAGTATCGCTATCCGGTAGGTAAATACATAATCGGTCCGGTTGCCGGAGCGACTGAGAAAAACGAAACGCCTCTCCAGACAGCCAAGCGTGAGCTCAAGGAAGAAACGGGTTATGCAGCGCATCGATGGCAACGGCTCGGGATGTTTTATGCGAGTCCAGCGAAGAGTGATACTGTGTTTTATGCGTATGTCGCTCGCCAGCTAGTCGAGGGAGAGGCAACTCCGGAGCTCAATGAATACGTTCGGCCAGAGTGGTACTCCCTGAGCGCAGTTCGTCGTATGATTCGGCGCGGAAGCATCCAGGACGGTTACCTGCTGGCTCTACTATCATTGTATATCCATACAAGTCGTATCCGATAGCTTGCTAGACGAGACATAGTAAATGCGTTACACTATAGGCATTAATCCAATAAGGCTGCACTACTATGGACGAACAGCAACAAAACCAGCAGCCGGCGGCACAGCCCCAAAACCAGCCCATGCAGGGTGGTCAGGGCCAGCAACCCCAGAAAAAGGGTGGCATGGGTACCTGGCTTATCGTTTTGGTGGTCGTTATTGTCATTGCCGTCGTCGTTTGGTTACTCTACTAGACTATCTAGTCTAGACGACAATCAAATCGCGGTATTTCTATGGAACGCGAAAAATCGACTGGGGCCGTCATTTTTTATAGTAAAGCACATACCATCTACTATTTAGTGGTACAATACCGTCATCACGGGTGGGAATTTGTCCGTGGACACATAGAGGAGGGGGAGCAGGAGCTTGAGACCGCACAGCGGGAGATCGCTGAAGAAACCCAGCTCGAAGACCTTCAGTTTGTTGATGATTTCCGCGAGGAAAAGACATGGACATTTACTAAATCTGACGGCACTCCAGTCACCAAACAAGCAGTGTTTTTTTTAGCCCGGAGTTACAGCATGGGCGTGACGCTCAATGAAGAGAACCTGGCATACAAATGGCTACCGTATGAGTCCGCGTATGCTATGCTCGCCTTTGACGAGTCAAAAGAAATTCTCGAAAAGGCTCATCGTCGCATCTCGAGCCTTCTTTCATAAGGGTATTTATCAGAATCAATGAACGATGAACGCTGGGGAGACATCCTCGACAAAGTCAAAGAACAGTTTACGGTGATCGAGCACGAAACCGAATCGCTCGAAGATCGACCAGGACAGGTCGAATTTATTGTATTTGATGGGCCTGTTGGCAAGATGAAGCTCGAGCGGACGACGACCCCGAAGGTACTCGGGATGAAAGGTCTGGGCTCAAATCGGATTGGTAGTGATACCGCCGTTCAATACGAATATTCTGATAGTGAAGAGGTTCATACTTTCACAGCGTATGTATGGAAAGATGAACAGTGGACCGAGATGGAGGCAGATAATTTTGATCTATGACCCCCGAGCAAGAACGACTCAACGCAGATATCGCGGAAGTGTTCTTGAGCAAAGCCCGGGCACTCCAGGACAAAGGCGATCGCTACAAATTTCGTTCGTATGCGTATTTCCGAGCGGGCAAGGCCATCCAGAGCCTCGATCGGGGACTGGACGATATATACCAGCACGGCTGGCTGACGGGATTACAAAAAATTAAAGGCGTGGGCAACCGCTTGGCACATGATATCGAAGCCGAGCTCAAGAAAAGAGGAATGACTAAATAAACCAATCTATGTATAATAGTGAATTGAAAAAATCGCTCCAGGATGAACTGGAGCAGATCCGGGAAGGAGGGCTTTTCAAAGAAGAGCGAGTGATTGAGACGCCGCAGGGGGTGACGATCCGGGCTAATGGCAAGGAGGTGCTTAATTTCTGCGCCAATAACTATCTCGGTCTGTGTAACCACCCGAAACTCATCGAGGCAGCAAAAAAATCGCTCGATACCTACGGGTATGGCATGTCTTCAGTCCGCTTCATCTGTGGCACGCTCGACGTGCACAAGGAGCTCGAACGAACTATTGCTGATTTTCTCGGCACTGATGATGCTGTCCTATACTCGTCATGTTTCGACGCCAATGCGGGACTCTTCGAGACGCTCCTCGGTGAAGAAGATGTGATCATTTCTGACAAACTCAATCACGCCAGCATCATCGACGGGATCAGACTCTGCAAGGCAAACCGCCTCTTGATTGAGCATGACAATATGGAGGATCTCGAAGCGAAACTTAAAGAAGCGCAGCAATTCAAACGTCGGCTCATCGTCACTGATGGTGTCTTCAGCATGGATGGCGACATTGCGAACATTGACAGAGTCGTTGCCCTCGCGGAGAAATATGACGCACTGGTGATGATTGACGACTCGCATGCCACTGGATTTGTCGGTGATGGTGGCCGTGGCTCAGCCGAGTATAGAGGCGTCCTCGATAAGGTAGACATCATTACCAGTACGCTGGGCAAGGCGCTCGGCGGCGCGTCTGGTGGCTTCACTGCGGCTCGTCAGGAAATCGTGGACTATCTCAGGCAGCGTTCGCGTCCGTATCTCTTCTCCAATACGCTCGCGCCGGCTATCGCAGCCACATCGGTGGCGGCTATCAAGCTCGTTCAGTCAGATAATTCGCTGCGGGATACCCTGCGCCAAAACACGCAGCATTTCCGTCAGGGCATTACCCAGATCGGTCTCGATGTCCGCGCCGGGGAGCACCCCATCGTACCGGTGATGCTCTATGATGCGAAATTGGCCACGGCGATGGCCAGTGATCTCCTGGAGGAGGGGATCTATGTGATCGGCTTCTCGTATCCTGTGGTTCCCGAGGGCCAGGCACGTATCCGCGTCCAGATCTCAGCCGCACATACGACTGAACAGCTGGACAAGGCAATCGATGCCTTTGCCAAAATCGGCAAAAAACATGGGGCTATTAAATAAATACTAATCACAATGACATTCAAAACACTCTTCTGGTTTATCCTCATCTTTAGTCTCGGCGGCATCGCGCTGTCGGGGTACCTCTCCTGGTATAATCTCTGGGGCCCTGGCTGTACCGAGACAATTATCACCTGTGGTGGCCCAGAGCCGATTCTGATCTTTGGACTGCCGACTTGTGTGTATGGTTTCTTCATGTTTCTCATTGTTGGTATTTTGGCCGTCCTCGGACTGGCCGAAAAGAATAAACGACTCGTACTGCGCTGGTTACTCGGTGTGGGTATCGTCGGCACTGGATTTTCAGCCTTTCTGACGTACTACGAGATGTTTGTGCAGAAACTGGACGAGCTGCCCGCCTGCGCCTATGGCCTGATTCTGTATGTACTGATTCTCATTTGTACTATCATTGGCCTACGTAAGCATGTCGAACTCGTAGTTGAGAAACCAGATGCCTGATTTTCCCTCACTACTCCAACAATTCCTCGACTGGGCGACTGACCCGGAGGGTTTTGGGTTGCCGGTCGTGATTGGCCTCGGGCTCGGCGTGATTTTGTATTTTATGAGATCATCGGAGAAGGGTTGGCACAAGGCAGAAGAGAAGATCGAGGAGCACAAAGGCAGGCGTGATTCAATCGGGTTTCCCGATAAACCATTCTAGCTCTCCGCTTGATGAGGCTTTATTTTTCCCCTTAGATTGGCTATACTATAGAAGCTATGAAAGTTCGCGATATTATGTCAAAAAAGGTAGTCTCCGTGCCTCACACGGCGACGCTGATTGATGCAGCGAAGATCCTCGGTGAACACAATATCTCCGGCGCCCCAGTGGTGACGGGTGATGGTCAGCTCGCTGGCGTAATTTCGGAAAAGGACCTTTTCAAAGCACTCTACCCCTCTCACGCGGAATTCTATGATAGCCCCGGAGTGTGGATTGATCTCGATCAGCTTGAGGAGAAAACGATCGAATCAGCCGATAAGCCGGTCGAGGATATGATGACGAAAGAAGTAGTCACCGTGAATCCTGACGCGTCACTGATGCAAGTTGGCTCCATCATGCTGGTCCGCGGCATCCATCGAGTGATTGTGGTGGGTCAGAATAATACTATTGTCGGAGTGGTCACTCGCAAAGACATCTATCAGAACATCCTGAAGAAGCGGCTGAATATTTAGCAGCATGCCTGAGTTACCAGAAGTCGAGACGATTCGGGGCGCCCTCGAACGCGCCCTGGTTCGGAAAAAAATTACTTCAGTTACCATCCGCCTCCCCAAGATGATTCGGGGGAGTGTTCGGGTATTGAAACGACATACCGTTGGCCAGCGTATTACCAGCATTGAGCGGCGAGGTAAATACCTCCTCTGGCACCTCACCGGAGGACATACTCTCATCGTGCATCTGAAGATGACCGGTCAGCTGGTGTACGTGAAGGGACGACGGACATTCGTCGGTGGGCACCCCATCCAGGGCGGGACGGATGATCTACCCAACCGGTACTCGCACGTGTACTTTACATTCAGTCAGGGGGCGAGGGTGTATTTCAATGACCAGCGCCAGTTTGGTTTTGTCGAATGTATCAACACTGATGCAGTCCCCGCATATTTCACTGAGCGCAAGATGGGACCCGAGCCACTGAGTCCTGACTTCACTCTGGGATATTTCCGAGAGTTGCTGCGGCGTCGGCCAGGCAACACGATCAAACAGCTCCTCCTCGATCAGACGGCAGTGGCGGGGATTGGTAATATCTATGCCATAGAGTCGCTGTACCTCGCGCGCATTCGTCCGTCTCGTCGAGTACATACAATCACCAGGGCAGAGCAGCAGAGGCTCTACCACGCCATCCGGCGAGAGCTCCGCCACGCAGTCCGAGCCCAGCGCGCCGCGGGGAAACACACGGTGGATGCCGCACACACTCCCGATGGCTATATACCTGCCCTCCACCTGTACGGCCGCGGGGGAGAGCCCTGTGAGCGGTGTGGTACGACCATACGCAAAATCACCCTCGGGGGACGAGGGACGACGTACTGCCCGCAGTGTCAGCGCTAAATGAAGTGGATGAGCCAGGCAATGACGATACCACAGAGGATGCCGACCGAAATCTGGCCAAAAGTATGCTCAATCTGCGTATTGAGATGGCTAAAGGTGCTCCGCTGATCTTCGGGCAGGTCAGCAATCAGATTATTCGTCGCTTTGGCCACGAGGTCGATCCGACGGCGGAGAAACATTGCGTCAGTGATGACGAGGAGAGAAAAAACAGCCGCCACTCCAAAGAGAGGGTTGTCGAAGCCCAGCTCAAGTCCAACCCCGGTGGAGAGGGCGGTGACATAGGCCGCATGGCCAGAGGGCATGCCGCCATATGTCATTAAAAATCCTTTTATGTTAAAATTCCCTTTAATACCGTCCGTCGCCAGTTTGATGGCTTGTACGATAATCATAGTGACGATGGGGGCGGCAATAATGTGTATCCACGTATCCATATGATAGACTTCATCTACGGAATTATCCTCGGCATTATCCAGGGTTTGACAGAATTCTGGCCGATCTCGAGTTCAGGACATTTAGTGGTCGCCCACAACATCCTGAATTTCGATTTTGCTGATAATCTCAGCTTTGATGTCGCGCTACACATTGGGACGCTCATAGCGCTCGTTATTTATTTCTGGCGCGACATTCGTAGATACATTGTAGCATTTGTCCGAAGCCTTGCCAATTTTCGAGTGCGGGACGATGTAGATCAGCGACTGGCCTGGCTTATCGTGATTGGTACTGTGCCCGCCGGTCTCGTTGGGTATTTCCTGGGGGACACGATTGAGGGCGCCCTCCGAGCGATATGGGTAGTCGGCGTCACTCTCATCGTGGTCGGACTTCTTTTCTTCGTGGCAGAACGGTATGCTCGACGGGAAAGGACACTTGAGCAGCTCGGATGGAAAGGCGCTCTGGCGATCGGCACCGCTCAAGCCGTAGCCCTGATTCCCGGCGTGTCGCGCTCTGGTTCGACTATCCTCGCTGGGATGAGCATCGGTCTGCCGAGACACACGGCGGCTCGTTTTTCGTTTCTCCTTTCGATTCCCATTGTCTTCGGGGCGGGACTGCAAAAAATGGTGGATGCCGCGCAAGAGGGAATCGGCCGGGAGGAGTGGCTCGTGATGTTGGCCGGTCTGGGGACGTCAGCGATCGTCGGGTACATAGCTATCCGGGTCCTGCTGAAATTTTTGTCCAACCACTCTCTGAACGTCTTCGGCTACTACCGCATAGCGCTGGGTGTCGTACTACTACTCTACTATTTCCTCCAGTAATATCAGAAATCAAAATCCCGCCCTTCACGAAGAGCGGGATTTTTTGAGTATACTGACAGGTTTACATCGGTAGTGTATCCTGGAGGTCGCTGCCATCATCAGTATCAGAGCGGCGGCCTTTGTAGTAGATGGTCGTGATCGCGCCGATACCCACCATCGTCCAGGGCCACCAGAGATATTCGCCGGGGCAAATATTTTGGTAGTAGATGATGAGAGCGATGATCGTCAGGAGCGTCGGGAGAATCCACCAGGCACTGGTCGGAGCGGTCTTCTCATAGCGATAATAGAGGATGATGGCTACGCCATAGAGCACCAGGATGAGGATGATCGCCCAGTGGGCCATATTGGTGCACGGCTCGTCATCAGTCACCTCTTCGCTCATAGCGGCTTCGTCTGCAGCTGGCAGTTCGGTCATTTCTTCATCGCCAGTCATTTCCTCTGTATCGGCGTTAGTGTTGTCATTAGTTACCGCTTCATTCGTATTGGCGGCGGCGTTTACATTTGTGTCAGCATTGGTGTTAGCATTCGTAGCCTCATTAGTATTCGCGTTGGTCTCTGTATTGGTGTTAGTTGCCAGGGGGGCGCTCGTATTTACATTCTTGAGAATGTTTCCCGCGACATCGCTCACGACGACGCCATTTGACTGTTTGACCTCACCACTCTGTGCTGCGACATAGGTGATGCCACCCTGTTTCGCCGTGAAGAGCCCGTCGCTGGAGACCGAGCCGTACGTGGCGTCGGTGGTCCAGGTGATATCGGGCGTTGGCACGATGTTGCCGTAGGCGTCGTAGGCAGTCGCGACAAACTGTTTGTTGCTGCCGTTATGCACGATGGTTGGGCGGTCATTCGGCTCGACTGTGATGCGAGCAACGGCACCGGGGATGACAGAAATCTGCCAGGTCTGAGAGTCGTAGCCGTTATTACCATCGGTCACCTCAAGGACGGTATTGTAGATGCCGGTGACCGTTGGGCCCCAGGTAAGCGTGCTGCCGGAGAGGGTCATGTCAGCCGGGGCGACGGAGAGATTCCAGGTGAGGGTGTCTCCATCATCATCGGTGGCGGCAGCCACATAGGTATATGGCGTGCCGGCCGTGACGGTCAGCGTCGGGGCAGAGGTGATCTGCGGCGGGTTATTAGAAATTTGCGCCTGGGCGCCCAGAGCGAGCCCCAGACAGAGAATACCAGCGATGATGCCGATACCAGCCCTCCAGACGGTGCGGGTAGACATAGGTGGATATGTTCCTTAAGGAAAATTAGATAATTAGTATATCTTACGGCTTTTTTAGCTAATGGTCAAGCGGGTATTTGACCTCTCACATAGGTCGTTATTGCTGTTTTTTGGCCAGCAGAATACTATCCTTCCGTCATTCTGAGGAGCTACCGTGGGTAGCGACGAAGAATCTCAACGAGTTAGGAATAGAGTCATAGAGATTCTTCGACTCCACTGCGTTTCGCTCAGAATGACAAAGGGAAGTGAGCATAAAATACCAAAAACCCCGGCTCAGCGATGAACCGGGGTTTGTATCAGGATATATAGCGCTCTAGATAATGCGGACGGCGTCGGGGATACCCTCGAGGAAGTGGACGTGCAGCAAGAATGCGCTGGCAATTATCACGATGACGAGGATGGACTGAACGATCACATGCGGATGCTGGACGCGGATCTCCACCATGATATTGATCAGCAGCGCCACCACGATGAAGATGAGGAAGACTATATAGAATTTCCGAACGATTTCGACAAGGGTGGAAGCAAGGTTTTGTTCAGTCGCTTCGACCGTCTGGGCTTTCACAGCCGTATCAGTGTACTGGTCGATCGCCAGCGGCTGCTCGGTGACTCCCGTGACCGTGGGCGGCTCGGTTGGTTCAGTCGTCGTCGGTGTCGGGACGACCTGAACCTCGAGTTCATTTGAGACTTCGGGCGGCGCGACCACGACGATGGGCAGCTCGATCGAGCCACCATCGATGAAGGCCAGATCCTCGGCTACGAGACTGAAGTCCTCTTCATAGACGCCGGCTTCTTCAGGCGCTTTCAGCGTGAATTCGAAACGGCCGGTCTCGCCAGGAGCTACGCGATCCTGGGTCAGGATGGCAGGGCGATAGTACTCGACCCATGATTCGTCCTCAAACTCGCTATGCCGACCAGCGGGATTGGCGACGTTGAGCGCCACGAAATAGTCACCCGAGTTGGTCCAGGTAGCGGTACCGGTATTTAGGAAATCAACCCAGAAGCTAATCTTCTCCAGCGGTTTGATACCGAGATCAGTCGCACTCTGGTCAGACAGCTCAGCGCGATACCATGATGGCTGAGGAGTCACTGGGACCGGCGTTGGTTCTGGCTCAGGAGTAGGCGTGGGAGTTGGTTCCGGTGTGGGAGTAGGAGTAGGTTCTGGTTCAGGAGTAGGCGTGGGAGTTGGTTCCGGAGTCGGTTCTGGTTCGACTGGGACGACGTATGGGTCGCCGAAGAAGACCACGAGTAGCGTTGTCTCGCTCCCCTGGAGGGTACCATCGACGACAGCCACACCCATCTCACTATATTTATCATTCAGGATGTTTTTCTTGTGGCTCGGACTATTCATAAATGCGTCAAAGACAGTCTCAGCCTGGGTGAAATCCATCGCGAGGTTTTCACCAGCGGCAGTATAGGTATAGCCGGCCTGTTTGATGAAGTACCATGGCTTGGTGCCGTCCGGAGCAGTATGGGCGAAATAATCATTGGTCAGCATGTGCTGCGCTTTCAGGCTGGCCGCGTAGTTCAGCTTGTCATTGAGGACGAGGGGAGCGACACCAGCATCAGCGCGAGCTTGATTGGTCAGGGTGAGGAGCTGGGATTTGGTAATTTCCGCAAAATGTCCCACTGACGGATTGGTCATGAAGAGGAATGTCGTGACAAATAATTTCACCAAAATAACCGCCGAGGCATATAATCGGAGGGCTGGGGCACGAAGCGCGTGCGGCTTATGACCATTGCCATGGTGCGGGATCAAGAAATGCCGCGTGTGATGAATCACGTGCTGGTGGAATTTCTTTTTTTGTGGCTTGGTTTCGGCCATAGCAATAGAAAGTATAACGTATTTACTGATGTTTTAACAGATGATAATAGCATGGCAATATAGTTTTGTCAACCCCGTTAGAGGCATACGCCTCTAACGGGGTCAGGCCCCCATGCTGTCATTGCGAGGAGTATTATGACGAAGCAATCTATCGCATTTTTCAGCTCGCAATGACAAAAGGTGGGGCTCCTTAAACCAAAACCCAGCCTCTCGCGAGAGGCTGGGTTGTACTACTTGATTACTCAGCGATTACTTCCGTTTGCGGTTGGTCAGCGTGACTGCACCGAGGCCAGCTAAGGTGGAAATCACCAGTGTGGCGATTCCAGCGCCAGTGACCGGGAGCGTTTCGGCTCCGAGCACCTGTGGCTCACGTACCTCGAGGGTCGCGGTGTCAGTGACATTGTCTACGTCAGCGGCCCAGGCGACTACCGTGTTGATGTAGTTGCCAGCGGTGGCGTCTTTGTCGACGACCACATCGTAACTGACAGAGGCGGACTCTCCATCCAGGATGTCACCGAGGACCCATGAGTGGTCCATAGCGGCAGTATCCGTGAAGTGAAGGCCATCTGGCAGGGTGTCGATGATAGTCACATTTTCGGCGAGGGCATCACCATTGTTGGTGACGGTCACCGTGTAGGTGACGGTGCCACCCGGGTTGGTGAAGGCAGAGCCGACAGTCTTCTCGACGGAGAGACCGGGGAGTGCTTCGTCACCCAGGACGACACCCGGGGTCTCTACCTCAGGCTCAGGGATGGTGACGGTCGTCAGGACGATGTTTGACTGGGCAATTTTATTCCATCCAATTTCGGCAGCGTTTGCTGTGCGGACACCGAAGAGTTTCTGTAGGAAGTTTGTTGCTTCAAGCTCCTCATCTGGTGCCTGGTAGAGCGTCGCCTGGTTGGTGATTTCTGTAACTCCAACTTCGAGTCCGTCATTGACCGTGACATCAAAGGTGACGGTCAATGAGTCGCCTCCAGCGAGACTGAATGGTCCCCAGGTGAATGATCCGTCGAGGTTGTCGGTCGCATCACCAATGTCGCCACTGCCGGATACCAACGTGGTGTTGGTCGGGGTGGTGTCCTCGATATAGAGGTTGGTTGCTGCTGCATCACCGGTATTCATCACCGTGATGGTGTAGCTGAGCACATCACCCTCTTCAGCGATATCTGATTCTTCGCCATTGACGAGGACTGATTTATCGATACTGAGCTCAGGAGCGAGACGGTTACCGAAGTTACACTCAGAGTTACTTTCCACAGCGTTCGGCTGGTAGTTCGCGTAGCAGGTGTCACCATCATTTCCATAGGGGAGGGTCACGGTGTGACACATGGTGCTGTAGTCGAAGTAGGGGAATGTCTGCTGCCAGTCGGTCGGGACGATCTCACAGACATTGTAGGTGCCGGCCAGGAGATTCTGGAACCAGTACCAACCATAGTGCTCCTCAGAGCTGTCAGTGGTGGTGCTCATCTCACCGTCGTCGAGTGTTTGGTTGCCGTTTTCGTCGATGAAGACAGTCCAGTCAGGTAGGAGGTCTTCTGAGTACTCCTCGCAGATGTCGAGGCGTTCTACTTGAACTACATCAATGAAAGCTGCGTTGACATTGCCTTCTTCTTGGTTTGCACAGTCGCGGACACCATTACCATTCACGTCGTACCATTTGTAGCCGTGGATGTTGTAGAGTTGGACGTTTTCACACATGCCGTGGGTTGCGTCAATTGCGTCGACGTCAAATCCATCAGCGGTGCTGGTGTGGAGACTGGCATCTGAAGTGTCGGTCAGGCGGACATAGTTCACGACCGGGAGACCGATGGTGGAGAGATCGAAATAGGAGTCAGCACCGGCATTGAGATTACTGGCGGTACCCAGCTCATACCAGGTAACACCGTCGTAGCTGACCTCGACGAGGGCAGTTTCTTCAGGATAGGTGCCATTAGTAGTCTCATGCACTGAGATGTCATTACCCTCACCATCGATGACTGAGTATTGGAATTTCACGGTGAGGGAGCCACCGAAGCCGAGGCTGTAGAATGTACCGACGGCATTGCCGTCAGCTGGCCCGAGGGCAGCGAGGGCATTAGATCGATTGGCATCGACCGGGCTGCCGTTTTTCTTCAGGCCCTGGTCAGTATCCATCACACCATAAGCCCAGGTAGCACCTTCGCTACACGCAAGCTGATTCTCGAAGTAAACGTCGGTGTTTTCGTTGTAGGAGACATTGAATTCAGATTCACCATTGATGATGGCGTATCCATTCTCACCCATTTCTACGGCGTTATGCGTGCCAATCGGCAACTCCACCTGCAGGGGGGAATTCTCTGAGACATAGCCGACGGATTCACCATCGACCTTGACTTCAAATGATTGATTGTCATCGACATCAACTTCTGAGTTGTTCCAGCGGACGTCCTTGTAGAAGGTGACGGTGCCGGTTTTCATGACGTTGAAACCAACACAAGAGTATGATTCTCCCGGTTGTGCATCAATGTATTCGTAGTTATCGAAGTTAAGGATGTCGGAACCACAATAGAATTCTGCAGTGAAGTCATCGGTATTCTCGTCTCCCTGAGCACGGTAGGTGAATGGGAGGTAGTTTTCTGGCAGTACTTCACGGAACCATACAGTACGACCATCTCCGACATTGATTGATGTGCTGGGTGAGAAGGTTGAGAAGTTGCCGCCCGCTTCTCCGTAGAACGTATTGTCAGTGGCGGTTTTGTCCGGGTCATCAACCTCACCGTTGAAACCCCATTGGAAGTTCCAGTTTTCGACAACCTGACAGTTACCATTGCTGTTTGCTGCATAAGTAGCGGCAGTACTTGACGTAATTTCATCAGGTTCATTCATGTAGGCTTCGTTCTGCTTTCCACTCGGACCCCAGTTAGGCAGGTCACTTTCGTCTTCACAGACGATTTTGTAGCCATTTACTTGAACAGGCTTCCACGTGCACTCAGCAGTACAGGCATCGCCACCATCACAGTCTTCTGATTCCTGGTTTACTTTATTATCTCCACAGTAAGGAACATCCACCAACTGGCACTCATTTGTACAGCGCTGGTGGTCGCCAACACCGTCTGTGCCATCACACTGCTCCCACGCTTGGTTTACCTGGCCGTCTCCACAGTAGTTGGCTTGCAAGACATTGAAATGGTCTAGCTCTTTATCTTTCCAACCATGGGAGACTGACCACTCTTGGAGTTTAATATCCCACTCACCTAGAGGTGCATTTGCAGGTAGGTTATAGGAACAGGTCGTATGATCGTCGTAATTCCAGTCACATTCCTTAACAACCGAGTTGCCTGGATTTCGGAAGACGAGCCGCAGGTAGGAGTTGTCATTTAGTTTCCAGCCCTTACCATATACGGTTTCGCCCTGGTAGAAATCATTTTTGACCGTTGTATAGTTACTTTCGTAACTTTCCACACCATAGGGTGGCAGAACGGTTATCGCATTTGTCAGAGTAAATAGTCCGCTGGCACCACTGTTTGAACAGCTGTTGCCATCATGCGCCTTGAGGTAGAGATTGTATGTGCCTGGCGTTGACGGAGCATTGATGCTGAATGTCTCAGTGTAGTTGCCATCAGTCGTGTGGTTGTCAGTATTTTCACAGTCAAAGCTACCACCGGGATTTGTTGCAACTTTCCAGCTGGTAGATTCCCAGTCATTGGCACTGCTGGAGCCGTTGGTAGTGACATTAAATTTAACTGACACGCTTGCGCCGGGAGCAACCGTAACACTAGAGGTGTTATTGACAGTAGCCCACTGTGGGAGGCGAGCAGCATCAGCTGCTTGAGCCGCTATGGCAAGTCCAAAAACCACCACTGCTACGACTAGCAGGGGGGTAGTGAGACTTCGCCAGCGACCAATGAATGTATTATTCATAGATTTCGCTAAGAATTAATTAATTTATGGCTAAGTTTAGTTTAATTTGATTAGCTCTATCCACAGGTACTGGAGGTTGTTATTGATGCTACGTGTCATTATACGCTGGAGTAGGGAGGCGCGGCAATGGAAGGTTATTAACAATCATTCTCAGTAGGATACTGTACCAATTTGCATGTGTAGTGTCAAGGGAGGGGCACATAACTGAGCAGCTCCCCTCACACGGCTCGTTTTTGATTTAGTATGGTGGTGGCAATTCCCCTCTTGTTAAGAGGGGATGACAGACTTTTTTAGTTGGACAGAGATTCCGGGCCCCTCGTAGAGTGACGGGGCAGGCAAGCTCGGGATAACAAGGATGTCCCACCAAAGAAGGGGTACCGT
The DNA here is from genome assembly GCA_034678405.1 of Patescibacteria group bacterium. Lineage (GTDB taxonomy): Bacteria > Patescibacteriota > Patescibacteriia > UBA10025 > JAHIVO01 > JAXDBW01. The sequence continues at coordinate 16,046 of JAXDBW010000008.1, forward strand.
ATGTACAGCACCCCTTCTGGGAAATGGTTATTTCTGACGGGAGGCGGTCAGTCGCAGCATCCAGCCGGCGAAGGAGAGGACGAACAGTGCGCCGAGGCTATAGAGCCAGAGGAGCATATTGCCACCCGTGACGGGTAGGTCTTCGGCCGCGAGGACCTGCGGTTTGCGGACTTCCACTGAGGCGAAGTCTGAGACTTGGCCGTGGTTGTCAGCCCAGGTGACGGCGACGTTTTCGTATTCGCCGGCCAGGAGGGCTTTATTCGTATTCACCGTGTAGGTGACGGTCCGTGATTCTTCAGGATTGATGTCCCCGAGTTCCCATGACTTGGTGATAGAACCAGAGTCAAAGGTGAATCCGGCAGGCAGGACATCCTGGAGCATGACATTGAAGGCGGTTGCTTCACCGATATTCGTGACCACGACGGTGTAGGTGACTGTGTCGCCCGGATTGATGAAGGTTTCCTTCACGGTCTTCTCGATGGTGAGCTCGGGTTCAGCGGACAGGACACTCGGGACACGGACTTCGACCGTGGCGTCGTCATCGACGTTGCCATGGTTATCAGCCCAGGTGACCGCGACGTTGTCATAGAATCCAGCGGCTTGGTCTTCACTCACGGTGACATCGTAGGTCACGACGACTGGATCAGCACCCGGCACCAGGTCACCGAGTGACCAGTTGCGGACCGAGCCAGGGACGTCATCATAGGTGAATCCATCGGGGAGGAGATCAGAGAGCTGCGTGTTGTACGCGGTCTCAGTGCCCGTGTTCCACACCGTGATGGTGTAGGTGACAGTATCGCCGGGGTTTACGAAGCCGAGTTCGTTATTGAGGTCGACAACCTTATCGATGTGGAGAATCGGCGCGGATGCGACCGTGACGACCGAATCATCCTCAGCATAATCCGGATCAGCGTTGTCAGCCGACAGGCGGGCTACATTGATGATCGGCGTGCCGTTATCCAGTGGCAGGTTGACGGTGGCGGTGTAGGTGACGGTGCCACTCGCATTTGGCTGCTGGGTACCGAAATCCCAGGTGATAGTGCGTGCTGTCGGATCCCATGTCGGCGTGCCATTGATAGTAGCCATCGTGGAGGTGATCGACGCGGTGTCGATTGTCAGTTCAGCTGGGATGTGGTCGACGAGGACGACGTTCGTGGTAATTGAGTTGCCTGAGACAGACCAGTCGATGGTGTAGTTCACGACTTCATTCGGCGCGACCAGACCATCGCCGCCCTGGAGGACTTCCTGGTCATTGTATTTCTCGATGTCGAGCGTCGGCTTTTCTGCGTTACCAAACTCGAAGTAGTCTTCTTGGTTGTTGTTATCATAGCCTGATGTCACGACAATCGGACCGAACACGCCGCTCGTTGGAGCAAACTGTGCCCAGCCGGGCTGAAGGGTCTCGGAGAGCCAGTAGGTGCCCGCTGGTAGGTTGCTGAATTCGAAACGGCCAAACTGATCAGTCGTGGTGGTGCCGATGATCTGACCAGGCTGACCATTGTCGTCAGCGTGCAGGTTGATTTCCCAACCGGCGAGGCCATTCTCATCGCCATACTGAGAGTTTTCCCATTTTCTGTTGTTATCAACGTCTTCAAATTTGAAGCCGGTGATGGTACCAAGTTCGAAGTTACCGAAGTTGTAGGTAACATCCTGGCCAGAGATCGTGTCAAAGGCATAGCTGCCCGCGAGCGGGTACGTCTGGATCCAGTCAGCATTACTAGTGTCTTCTGTCACTGTGTAGCTACCAGGACCGACATTGGTATAGGTGTAGCAGCCATTCTGTTCAGTCGTGGCTTTTGTTTGGTTCAGATAGACATCCCAGCCAGCGGTATAGACGCTGTCCGTGCTGATGTTACCATCACCATTATCATCGATGTATTTACACACCGTGATATCGACGTTCTCGAAGTTCACGAACGTTTTTTCGACATCAGTACCGGATGTCACGTCAAATGTGTATGACGTCGGAGTCAGCGCAGTGAATTCATTTGCATCGAAGATTTCTTTTACCGTGTAGCTACCGGGGCCGAGGTCGGTCCAGGTGTAGGCGCCCTGCGCGTCGGTGTACTGCGTTTCGACATATTGACCATTTTTCCAGAGCTCGACTTCCCAGTTTTCTTTTGCTGTCTGGTCACCAGTGGTCTGGAGGCTGCCATCAGCATCGATGAGTTTCTTCACCGTGATGTCGACATTCTCGAAGTTGCCGAAGTCGTAGGATGTGTCCTGACCAGAGACCGCATCGAACTGGTACGTGCCAGTCCCGGCCGGATAGGTCTGGGTCCACCCAGCGACATTTGCTTCACTGACATCGTAGGTACCAGGACCGAGGTCGGTGTAGGTATAGCAACCGTTCTCGTCGGTAGTAGCCTGCGTCTGGTTCAGGTAGACATCCCAGCCAGCGGTATAGACGCTGTCGCCAGTGAGGTCACCATCGCCATTTGCATCGACATACTTACAGACAGTCACGTCGATGTTTTCGAAGTTGATGAAGGTTTTCTTGATGAAGTCACCCGAGGAGACAGTGAATTCGTACTCAGTTGGGGTGAGGGCAGTGTAGCCGGTCAGATCGTGCTCGACGACCTTGTAGGTGCCGGGCTGGAGATTTGACCAGAGGTAGTAGCCGTTTGCATCAGTGACTTGCGTTTCGACGAACTGACCATTGTGGTACAGGCCGACGGCCCAGCCCTGTTTGGCGGTCTGGTCGCCGGTGGTCTGGAGACTGCCGTCAGCATCGATGAGTTTCCGAACTTTAATCTTTGGCTGTTCGAAGTTACCGAAGTCGTAGGATGTGTCCTGACCAGAGACCGCATCGAACTGGTACGTGCCAGGAGCGGCCGGATAGGTCTGGGTCCACCCAGGGACATTCTCTTCAGTCACGGTGTAGTGACCAGGACCGACGTGCTCATAGGTGTAGCAGCCCGTTCGGCTGGTTGTGGCTTTCAGTTGATTCAGATAGACATCCCAGCCAGCAGTGTAGACGCTGTCGCCGGTGAGGTCGCCATCGCCATTTGCATCGACATACTTACAGACAGTCACGTCGATGTTTTCGAAGTTGACGAAGGTGGCGAGTTTCTGATCGCCTGACTGGATGGTGATGTGATATTCCGTCGCGGTCAGAGCGGTGTAGTCGTCTGAGTTGAAGATTTCCTTCACGGTGTAGTCACCGGGGAGGAGATTAGACCAGGTGTAGGTGCCAGTAGCATCCGTGACCTGATCGCCACCGTACTGATTGCCATTCAGCCAGAGCTGGACAGTCCAACCGGCTTTCACCGTTTGGTCGCCAGTGGTCTGGAGGCTTCCATCAGCATCGATGAGTTTCTTCGCGGTGATAGAGGCAAGTTTGGTATTACCGAAGTCATTGTGGGTGGAGTCAGTACCAGTGGTAACGGTCACCGAGGACGGAGCTACCATTTGCACCCAGCCGTTTTGACTTTGGATGTCTTCGGAGAGTGAGTAGGCACCACCGAGGAGACCGGTGAATTCATAGTAGCCGTTGGCATCGGTGTAGGTGGACTGGCCATTGGAGAGCATAATTTTCCAGCCAGCGAGGGTCGGCTCACCATTGTCCCAGGCATGGTTACCGTTCAGATCGTTGAATTTGTAGCCGGAGATTGTGCCGAGTTCGAAATTGTAGAAGGTGTAGGCATGCTGGTAGCCAGAGATTGCGGTAAAGGTGTATTCGTTGCTTCCGAGATTGATGTAGCCAGCCGGGACGACTTCCTTCACGGTGTAGGTACCGGGGAGGAGGTCAGACCAGGTGTACTGGCCGTTCTGGTCAGTCTGCTGCTCTTCGAGCATGTTGCCATTCTGCCAGAGTTGGACAGTCCAGCCAGCTTTGACGAACTGATCATTGGTGGTCTGGAGATTGCCATCAGTGTCAAACAATTTGGTCACGGTGACCGTCGGTTTGTGGAAATTCAGGAAGACGACGGGTTGGAGTTGAGCACCAGAAGTGACCGGGACATCGACGCTATCCGGTGAGGTGTGGACCCAGCCGGTTTGTGATTCTTCAGCCACGGTGTAGGTACCGGCACTGGTGACGGTCCAGGATGCCATACCAGTAGCATCGGTTGACTGTTCCTGGCTGCCATCGAGGGTGAGTTTCCATCCCTGGATCGGGAGGTCGCCACCGTCGAGGGTGCCGTTGCCATTCATATCTTCGTACTTGTAGGCAGTGATCGTGACATTGTGGAAGTTACCGAAGTCAACGTGTGACACGGTTTTGCCACTCGTCATCGTGATAGCGTTGGGATCAGCGGTCGTCTGCGTCCAGCTAGCCTGCTGGGTTTCCGTGACGGTGTAGTCACCGGCAGTCAGGCCAGTGAATTCATAGTAGCCATTCTGATCTGTGGTGGTGGAGTCGGTCTTCGCACCGCCGAGGTTGATTTCCCAGCCTGCGATAGTCGGCTCGCCATTATCCCAGACGCCATTGCTATTGCGGTCTTCAAATTTGTAGCCGGAGATCTTTCCGTATTTGAAGTTGCCAAACGAGACATCCGTGGTGGTGCCGGCAGTGACCGTCACCTTCTTGGTGATCGGATCGGTACCGGGATCGGTGCTCACCCAGCCAGATTGCTGAGTTTCAGTTACGACATATTCACCTACGGGTAGGCCATGGATGACGAGGAAGTCACCGTCATTTGCATTGGTGGTACCAGTCGCCACTATCTGACCGTTTTGTGAGACGGTGAAGTCCCAACCGATGAGATATGGCTCGTTAGCATCTTTTTGGCCATTGCCATTGAGATCGTTGTATTTCTTGATGCGGAGGTCGCCGGTATCGCGGGAATTACAGAAGACGAGCTGCACGAGATCGCGCTCAGGGACCGTGACGGTCGCCGGGAGGGTGGTACCCTCTGGGTTGCTGCAGCTGTACTGGCTGGCACCCACGATATTGGTGGTATACCATCCAGTGAAGTGATAGCCAGCCACGGCGCCGTCGTTTTCGGTCACGTTGTGCGCGCCACTGGCAATCGGGTTGATGATTTCATGCATGAGGTGGGTGGTGGGTTCACCGACAAAGCCCCAGCGGAACCCGAGTGAGTTCGCGAGAGTGTCGTCGATGGCGTACTGACCAGTACCCTGCACATCGAGTGCCTTGCGCACTTTCAGTGCGCCGACGTTACGCGTATTGGTAAAGGTACAGCTGATACTTTCGTTGTTATGCAGGTCAAACGAGACGTACGAATCGTTCGCGAGATGGTCGCCCGTATAGGTGAATCCATCGAGGTCACTGGTACATACCATCTGGGTGTCGTAGTTGGTATCACGCGCTTCACTGACCGTGTAGCTACCAGCCGTGGCATTGGTGTAGACTTTCTGACCATTGTCGCCGAGGACAAATGTGTCAGCGGCAGTGCCACTCAGGGTGAAGTCAAACGTGGTCTGATCATTTGGGTCGAGGGCGTTTACCACATCTTTGATAATGGTGATCGTCCCGCCACATGCGGTGGTGACGTGCGTGCTGACAGTATTTGAATCGATACCCTGAGGAACTTCATTTGCATAGATGGTCCCGTAGTTGTCGATGGAGAGATCAGTACAAGCCGGGAGGTCGTTGACCGTGACCTGGAAACTGACCTGCCCTGATTCGCCGGGGGATACCACATGGGCATTCCAGCTGAGGAGTGAGCCATTGAAACCTGTCGGGTTGGCTGAGCCGAATTTGTCATAGATATATCCGAAGTCGATGCCTTGGCCGTCAGTGTCATTCTGATTTGTCTCAGTGTGGCTGCCAGCGACATAGGTCGTATTGGCCGGGATCAGATCGTCGATCCGGGTGCCACCGCCAGTACAGTCAGCGGAGCCGGTATTGGCATAGTCCAGGGTGTAGGTGAGGACATCGCCGGGCTGAGCGGTATCGTGGTCGACTGATTTGACGAGTGAGAAACTACAGGTGCCGGGCATGTTACCGAAATTCACATCAGTCACGGT
>JAXDBW010000009.1:0-40776 GCA_034678405.1 Patescibacteria group bacterium
TCACGCTTTGCCGCGATGAGTTGAAAGCGCTCGACGTATCGTTCGTTCCCCCTTTTCTTCTTCGCTAGTGGTGACAGCTCAATTGGGTAATCAATAATAAACGTTGGCTTCACTATCTCCGCCCGGACCGTTTCCTTAAACAATTCATCCAGCAATTTCGCGCGGTGCGTATCGGTCGCGATGTTTATCTGACGGTCGTGGAGAGCGCCGCGCAGCGTTGCGTCATCGGCTGAGTCGATGTCGATACCAGCATAGTGCAGAATCGCATCATGGAATGTCAGACGGTCAAATGGTGCGATAAACGATATATTACTGCCATCGATAGTAATCGTTGTTTTGCCATGAAGCGCCTCCGCCACTTTGGAAAACAAACCCTCAGTAAACTCCATCATATCTTCATAATCCCAATATGCTGCGTACATCTCTATCTGGGTAAACTCAGGATTATGGTCACGATCGATACCTTCATTACGAAAACAGCGGGCTATTTCATATACCTTCGAAAATCCACCGACGATGAGCCGTTTGAGGTACAACTCCGGGGCGATGCGGAGGTAGAGATCAGTATCGAGGGCATTGTGGTGTGTCATAAACGGACGAGCCGTCGCTCCACCTGGGATTGGCTGCAGCATGGGAGTATCGACTTCGAGAAATCCCGCGTCTTCTACATATTGACGAATTGCCTTGATCAGTTTCGCTCGTTGCGTAAAGATTAGTTTCACCTCTTCATTCGCGATGAGGTCGAGGTAGCGTTGACGGTAGCGCGTTTCTACATCAGACAAGCCGTGCCATTTTTCTGGTAACGGCAAGAGCGATTTATAACTAATGACCCATGAGCTGGCAAGCAACGTCAGCTCCCCTCGTTTCGTGTGGAAGAGGGTGCCTGTGGCACTGATGCCGTCACCAATATCAATACATGACTGAAACAAATCATAAGCCGCATGACCAACTTCATCTTTTTTTATATATACCTGGAGAGTGCCGGTGCTGTCGGAAATCGTAATAAATGTAGATCCACCGTGCCCGCGGATGCTTTTAATCCTTCCCACTATAGAGAGCGTAGCATTCTGCTGCACCAATCCAGCATGCTCGGTAATAACCGCTTCGATGCTGTGTGAATGAGGTACAGAGGATGGATATGGATTTATTCCAGCCTTTCGTAGTGTTTCCGCTTTTTCCAGGCGGATCTGGTATTCTTCGTCTATGCGTGACATGCTTTTAAGCCTTTATTTATGGGCTTATGATACCAAAAACAACCTATTTGAGCAACAAACAGATCAGAATACTAGGCTAGTCCCAATTCCTGGCTAGTGAATAGCCACTATTTCTATTCGTTTTGTGCCTTTTGGCAGTTCAATTTCGACAATATCACCTTTTTTCTTGCCTAGAAAAGCTTGTCCAAGAGGCGATTCGTTTGAGATTTTACCTTCTTTGGGATCAGCTTCGTTTGAGCCAACTATCATGTATTCACGCTCGTCCTGATTTTCCATTATTTTAATGCGTGAACCAACTTCGACAATCCCATTATTTGAGGTTTTTTCAATAACCGTCGCATTTCTCAGAATAGTTTCAATTTCCATAATGCGCCCCTCCACAAATGCTTGTTCATTTTTCGCTTCGACATACTCTGCGTTTTCTGATAGGTCGCCCAGTTCTTTGGCAGTCTGAATACGTTCGGCAATTTCGGACCGTTTTGTATTTTTTAGCTCAGCGAGCTCAGTTTTGAGCTTCGCGAGTCCTTCTTTGGTAATAAATGTGTCTTGACTGGTAGCCATACTGGCCTGAGAAATAAATACGATATTAACTACTTACCTACTTGAATAACATGGGTAGGCAGATGAAATATGGTATTGCTGATTTTACGCCAAGATATTGTACTGCAGTTTCGGCCTGGTGTCAACACGCTTATCCACAGTATATTTTTGCTAATGTTAGCGATTAAACCAGTATTTAAGCGCATCGAGAGCTACTGGAAGTGCTGTGTCATTTCCCCCACCACCAGCCTCGACCAATACCACAATGGCGATTTCCGGGTTTTCGTATGGGGCGTAGGCAGTGAACCATGAGTGCGTTTGCTCATCAGCTCCGAATTGGGCAGTCCCAGTCTTACCAGCGGCTGTCACGGGCAGCTCCTGCAGCCGGCGCGCGCTCCCACTGAGCACAGCTTCACGCAGGCCTTCTTGGACAGGAGTGATGTATTTATGCTCAACTACCTGCTGGTTTATTACTTCAGGTGTTACCGCTTGGGTGACCGTGCCATCCTGGTCAGTGTACGCATGGACAAGATGAGGCCGGTACCGGGTACCGCCGTTAGCAATCGTAGCGATGTAATTTGCCACCTGCAGTGGTGTAACGAGTAAATCACCCTGGCCGATGCTGAGGTGATACGTGTCACCAATATACCATCGTTCACCCTTCACCTCTTCTTTCCATTCTTTTGACGGAAGAAAGCCAGTTGCTTCACCCGGTAGGTCGATGCCGAGAAGTGCGTTTAAACCAAACTTTTCTAAATACGTCCGTATCCGATCGACGCCAAGTCCATTGCGATCTTCATCGCCACCCCCAACGAGGTAAAAATATGTATTCACCGATTCGGCAATTGCCTTCTTGAGGTCTGTCGTGCCATGGCCGCCGGCCTTCCAATCGGGGAAAAACCACTGGCCAATGCGAATGCCGCCTGTACTCTGCACCGTTGTCGAAGGGGTAATAATCCCCTCGGCTAGGCCAGCGACGCCGATAAGTGGCTTTATGGTCGATCCTGATGGGTATTCGCCCGAAACAGCGCGGTTGAATAGTGGTTTACGTGGATCATTAATCATTTCTTGGTACCGGGCGCTACTGATCCCTCGGTTGAATTCGTTATTATCAAACGACGGTTCAGACAAAAGGGCAAGCACTTCACCGTTACGGGGGTCAATAGCCACAGCGGCTGCACCGGTAACCGCTGAATTATGGTCGAGAACATCGTTTAAAGAATTTGCCAGTGTATCCTGGAGCCCTTTATCGAGGCTGAGCTCAATGTTTTTCCCCGGTATTGGGGCGACTTCGCTAATGACGGCGTTTTCTTTGCCAAGCGAATCAACTTCTACTTCTTTTTTTCCGTACGTTCCGCGCAATGTGGACTCATAGTATTGTTCAATGCCGGCCTTTCCAATGACATCATCAAATAAATAATCAGGACGATTTGCAAGCTCGTCTTCAGATATCTTGCTCAAGTATCCGATGACACTGGAGAAGCTTTCACCGCCGACGTACTCACGAAACGTTGAGGGAGTTACAGAAATTCCCGGAAGGTTTTTTGCCTGCAGCTGGAGCATGATAGCTTTCGTATAGTCTAGATGCTCTACCAGCGTATGACTCTCGTACGAGTAGCTGTCAGCGTCATCAATGACTAGCGTAACCGCCTCAACGGATTCACCGGTGGTGTCGGCGACCTTCTCGATAAGCGCGACGCGTTCAGCTGGATCGACGGGTAAATCAGCGGGGGTAAATGATACAACAAAGTTCGGTACATTCACTGCGAGCTCAGTCCCAGTGCGGTCGTAGATCACGCCACGCGGTGCTTTAATTTCGTGAATCCGAATGCGATTGTCTTCAGCCGCGATACGATACTCATTCCCAGAAATTATTTGTAAATAGGCAGTCCGAAAAAAGAGTATGCCGAAGAATACGACAACCCCCAAAAACACCCAGCGGAGGCGCCCCGTTTCAAAGTTGGACGAAACATAGCCAGATGTTTGCGCTCCAGGACTATATGAATTCTCAACCCAATCGACCCGATAGTGCCGCCGAGGCACTCGCTCTGAGTGAGAGTTGCCGATGCTAAAAATATCGTCAGGTTTTGTCATCCGATGAAATATTACTCACTATACCCGCTGGCTCATACGGAACCGCAGGCGGAATCGTGTCGCCACGAAGTGAAGGAAGGTATACAATAACACAATAAGCACAGAATTGACAACTACCTGCCACCCAACCTGCGGAAGGTATTCTGCTAGTGGGGCGCTGCTATACGCGCGCCAATCAAGCCAATACGCAACCTGCGTCACTAGCCAAACAATCGCGTGATACAATACGGTACTCGTTGCCATTACTAGAATGAGTGAGTATAGGGACTTACGGGCAAATAATTGTCGGAAGGCGGTATACATAACAATAACCGGTGCAAGCATGGCAAGGGTATACGTGCCAAATATATGACTAGAATATAGATCCAACGTCACCCCCGCTACGAGAGCAAAAGTATATCCTCGCTCATAATTCACGGTGACCGCGAGCAACACTGCAATGATGAGCGGTATGTGCACATACTTTTGAATCGGCGCAAATGCCTCGAGGTAGCTCAAATAAAAAAGAATGAGCAGTATCGTTAAAATAATATAAATAATGTGCCTAGTCATCAAACGGGAGTATTACAGTCACGATACGAATAGTCGCATAATCCACGAGTGGATCAATGGTTGCCTCCTGAAATAACTCGCCTTCCTTGCGTACTATATTACTAATCGTCCCAATAATAAGGTCGGCCGGAATTTCTTCCTCGAGCCCTGAGGTGGTGACCGTCTGTCCCTCAGTAATGGTGTCGCTCTGAGGGATCAATGACATATTGAGTGAGAGTCCGAATTCGCCACGAACAATCCCCGGACTTCGTGGATCGTTTTGCACTACCGCACTAACTTCACTTTGGTTGTCGTTCAAGAGTAGTACCTTTGATACCGCGCTGTTAGTGTCGATGACAGTGCCAATCAGGACGCCACCGCCAGTCATGACCGGATACCCTACCTGGATGCCTGCCGCATCGCCTTTATTTATGATAACCGTTTTAAGATATTCATCGGCAGTTCGTCCAATCACTTTGGCGGTAACGGAATTGAACTGGGTATTGGTAATGTAGTCTAGTTCCTCGCGGGCAACGGACGCGTCCTTGATATTGTTTTCGAGCCTGAGGTTTTGGTCGGTTAGCTCAGTAATGCGATCTTTAAGTGACTGATTCTCCTCACGGAGCTGGGAAATACTCTGGAAATAACCAGCTAGCCCCTTTGTGTTTTTTGCTGCAGAAGTAAAAAATTCTTGCACCGGCGCAAAAACAGTAGTTACGACGTTTTCTACTGGACGGAGCACCCCGAGTCGCTGAGCACCTACGAGTAGGGCGATTCCCAGAGCGGTGGCCACGACAATACCGATACGAGTACCAAAAAACTTCTTCATAGTTAGTTAATCAAAGAAGATCCCGTTTCATCACTCGATAGTACTTCTTTTAAATTTTCTAGATCATCGAGTACAATACCGGCGCCGCGGGCCACCGCAGTGAGCGGATCATCAGTGATATGCACCGGAATTTTGGTCTCCTGTTTGACGAGGGTGTCTAGTCCGCGGAGGAGAGCGCCGCCCCCAGCGAGCATAATTCCACGTTCGTATATATCAGCTACTAATTCTGGAGGGGTAATCTCAATCGTCGTTTTTATCCCCTCAACGATCTGTCGAAGTGAACGGTTAATCGCTTCTCGTATATGATTACTATTGACCGTGACCTCCTTTGGTAATCCTGTTATAAGGTCTCGGCCGCGCATCGTAGTTTCGACTGGTTCCTCCGAGGGGAGGGCTGACCCTATTTGTATTTTTATTTGTTCGGCAGTTCGCTCTCCCAGCAAGAGATTAAAATGGTCTCGCGCATACTGAATAATATTCTGATCAAATTCATCACCGGCTACCCGGAGAGACTTCCACGTGACAACGCCACCCAGTGATATAATCGCGATCTCTGTGGTTCCCCCACCAATATCTACTACCATATTTCCCGAGGCATCCTGGATGGGTAGGCGAGCTCCAATCGCTGACGCAACGGGCTCCTCGATCAGGAACGCTTCACGTGCTCCAGCATTCAGACAGGCGTCCTCTACCGCTTTGCGCTCTACCTCTGTTACACCGAGTGGGATACCAATGACAATGCGCGGTCGAGGCAAGATGGAAAAACTTTCTCGATGCACTTTATCAATGAAATATTTAAGCATTTTTTCCGTAACCTCAAAATCAGAAATCACCCCATCCACGAGCGGGCGTGAAGCAACTATATGAGCTGGGGTCTTGCCGATCATCTTTTGGGCTTCGATGCCTACGGCAAGAATCTGATCATTCCGGTTATTTATGGCGACGACGCTCGGTTCATTGATCACAATGCCCCGGTCTCGTACATAAACGAGAGTATTGGCAGTGCCCAAATCGATGCCCATGTCCTTTGAAAATCGACCGAGAAAGTTATCAAAAATACTCATGATTTATTCTGTTATCTTCTTTAAACAAGCGGCGACGGGTAGTACCGTCGATTGCCCGGTGGTGCGGTCGGTATGCTCTACGTGCGTGCCGGTTTTTTCTGAGACTACGATACGATGTGGAATTCCCATAAGATCAGCGTCACCGAGCTTGACGCCCGCGCGTTCGTCTCGATCATCATACAGAGACGAAATACCATTTTGTTCGAATTGGGCGTAGACTTTTTCCGCGTGCGCGAGCACCTTCTGGTCAACACCGATTGAGACGATATGCGCTGTATACGGTGCTACTGCAGCTGGCCAGCGAAGTCCCCGCTCATCATTGTGTACTTCAGCGATAGCACCCATGACCCTACCGAGTCCGATACCATAGCATCCCATAAGAATTGGCTGCTCATCACCGTTTTGGTCAGTATATGTTAAACCAAACTTACTCGAAAACTTGTCCTTAAGAGGAAAAATATTGCCCACTTCTATCGCTTTTTGTGCTACCAGTGTGGATTTTCCGCACTGAGGGCACCTATTGTACTCTTTTATAATCTCGTCATTCACACCGATGTGACACGATTCGCAGAGATGAATAGTATCTTCACCAGCCTCAGTCAGTGTCTGAAACTCATGAGAAAATTTGGAAAAAGTTCCACCTGAAGCAAAGGTGAGGTGAGTTCGGTTTCCAAGACCGACACGTTGGAAAATGCGCGAATACACCTCCTTCATATACTCATAATATGCGTCCAAATCTTCCTGGGTCGTGTGGAAGGAGTACAAATCCTTCATAATGAATTCGCGTCCTCGCAGTATGCCCGATTTAGCACGTAGTTCATTACGAAATTTTGTCTGTATTTGGTAGAGGTAGAGGGGTAATTCTTTATATGATTGAATGTATTTCTTAACCAGCGGGACGATAACTTCTTCGTGACTTTGGCCCAGCACTAGTTTTTTCTTGTTCGCCATTTCTAAATGGAAAAGTACATCTATATCCGCCCGGCCAGTTTGTTCATAGAGCTCCTCTGGATGGAGTGCCGGCATAAACAACTCTTGACCACCGGCAGCATTAACTTCCTCGCGAATAATGCGTTCAATATTTTTTATGACGCGCCATCCTAGTGGTAGATATGAGTAGACACCAGCAAAAAGCTTACTGATATAGCCAGCCTGCTCAAGTGCTTGAGCATTGTGCGACACCTCATCTTTTGGTGCTTGGCGCTGCGTTTTCGGAAATAACGTCGATAGTTTCATATGGGATTACAAAAAATGAGAAATATCTCTCACCGTAACCAAAAGCACCAGCGCTATCAGGGTGAGGAAGCCAATATTATTAATGAGCGCTTCGGTCCGCTGCTGCATGGCTTTTCCTCGTATTTTTTCAATCACCACAAATAGTAAGCGTCCTCCGTCAAGCGCTGGAAATGGAATGATATTAATAATCGCCAGATTGAGTGAGAGCATGGCCGCGAACTGAAGTACGTATATGAAGCCGAGCTGCGCCACCTGCCCCGTGAGGGCGGCGACACCGATCGGGCCCGCGACATCTGCGCCGGCTCCATGGCCCATGATAAGCGAGGCAATAATACCTGCAAAAGCTAGAACTATTTGTGCTAGCAAAAGAAAAGTTGTTTTAAAACCTACCCATATTGCTTGATACCACGGGTATCGAACTAATCCAGTTTCAGCTAGCCCAACGCCAATCGCGCCCTGCCCTTCGCTATAGAGGGCTTCGGGAATAACTGTCGCGGTCGCCTCAGTGTCTCCACGAGAATATGAAATAACAATCTCCTGTCCCAATTTCGGCTGGGTATAGTTCTGGAAGTCTTGAACGGTCTGGGGATTATACTCATCAATCCCTTCGATAATATCCCCTGTTTGGAGGCCGGCTGACGCGGCGGGGCTGTCTGATTCGACTTGGAGGACCTGGAGGTGGTGCTCTGACACTATTGCGCCATCGGGCGCTGTGTCACCAATTGCTCCGGGAAGTCCGATGCTAAACCCCACCGATATAAGCACAAAAGCCAAAATAACATTCATAACCACTCCTGCTACCAGTACTACCGCCCGTCGCCATATTGGTTTGTGAGAAAAGCTATCATTCGCGTTGGCACTATCCCCCTGTTCTCCTTTTATTTTTACAAATCCTCCGAAGGGTAACCAGTTGATTGAGTAGACAGTGTCATAGGTATGTGCCGTGTCTACGTTTTTTTTGCCCCAGACGATGGTCCAACGATTCGATTGACGGTGACGCATAATGCCAGCCATCCGCGGTGGGAATCCAAAACCAAACTCCTCAACGGCCATGCCCATTCGCTTAGCCATAATAAAATGACCTAGCTCGTGAACAAAAACGAGGATGCCCAGAATAACTACAAATAAAATTATTGTCGTCAGCATACTGCTAGATCGTCATTATTTCCTTCTCTTTTGTATCGGCGAGTGCTTTGATTGAGTCGTTATACTCGTCAACGACGTCCTGAAGCTCTTTTTGATATTGGAACTGATCATCCTCAGTAATCTCCCGTTCAGTCTTTGCATGTTTGATTTCTTTCCAAATATCTTCACGAATAGTACGGATACTGACGCGAGCTGATTCTACTTTTTCATGCATGAGCTTTACCAATTCATTACGACGCTCCTCAGTCAGCGGAGGGATGGGAATACGAATCGCATGCCCTTCATTAACTGGGTTAAAACCTAAATCAGAAGCGATAATCGCTTTTTCCACCTCCTTGGTAGCATTTTGGTCCCATGGTTGGATGACTAATGAGTGTGAATCAGGAGCGCTAATACTGGCAATCTGCAGAATTGGGGTCATGGTACCGTAGTAGTCTACCTTGATATTTTCGACGAGGCCAGGGTGTGCCCTCCCCGTGCGAATATTCGATAGTTCGCCTTTGAGGTGGGCAAGAGCTTCGTCGAACCGTGGGGTGCGAATGATTATGTGTGTCATAGTGTATACTGTTACTTTTGAGCCGGTAACTTGGTGCCCAGGTAGAGGGTGTCGGCAGTTACGGGGTCATTAATTAGGTAATTAATACTCCTATTGGTCGGGACAGTTTTTAGTGTTTTCCAGGTTGCCCCTCCGTCGTCAGTTTTTAATAAAATATTTCGAACGGCAAAAATAATATTGTTTAAATCGGTCGGATGATCAATGACCGTAACGATCGGAACCTTGCGGAAATCATATAGCGTCGGAATTTCGTACCATACCGCTCCCCCATCCGTACTGCGGAATATTCCGCCTGAAGTACCGAGAATGATGTGTTCATTATTTACGTCGATATTGAGCCAGAGTATTCTGAGGGCGCCGGGAAACTCTTTGAGTGGATCAGTGATCACGCCCCACTCCTCACCTCCATCGATCGATTTATAAATACCCAGTGTTGTTAAGGCAAATAACGTACCAGGGTGTTCAGCGCTGGCTACCAGCCTAGTGATTACCGGAGTTTTCCAATCAAGAAGTTGCCAGGTAGTCCCATAGTCAGTACTGCGGATTAAACCGGTGGTAGTAGCGGCATACACAATATTTGAGCGCCCTGGATTGACCTGTACCGCTACCAGTGACTGCCCGGGGCGCGTTTCGGTATATATTTCATTCCACGTCTTCCCATCGTCGACACTTTTTAAAATCTTTGAGCCCTGTGTCACATAAATGACTTTTGGATTTCGGTAGTCGATTGATATGTCGATATAGGTCCCACTTGATAGACTCGTGGGCACCCAGTGGGCACCGAGATCCGGCGTGACATAAATACCGTTTCCTTCTGTTAGTAGGTACAGTTTGTTGTCGTCCTGAGGGTCAAAGAGCATCTTCACCGTGCCAACACTTCCAATAGTTCGAGTACCCTTTTCGGTACGGCTGACAAATACTTTTTGGATCCAGTTTTCTCCGAAATCAGTTGAGGCGAAGAACCCACCATCGCTAGTCGAGTCGGACTTTTTTATATTGCATCCCGTGGCCCCAACCAGTACCGTGACCATGAGTATAATACTCCCGAGGATATAAACACGTTTCATATATTATGAAGATAAGAGAGTATATTCGAGTAATAGTTGAGGGGTAACGTTGGTGAGTGACAATTTCTGAGCCCTGCGAGCGCGGTCTATCATGGCGCGCAGTTCTCCGAACGAATGCTGGGCCGCGGCCGTTCGGGTAAGTTGTCCCGGGCTGTGATCGGATAAGAGTGTGCCACTCTTGGATAATAGAACATCGCGGAGAATGCCCACCAGACGATCAAGAGTATGTTGTACGGATTCCTTTTCTAATGCCCCGCCGAAAAAAGTGGGAATGTGGGCAATACGTTGGGCGGGATTAAGGCTCAGCAGTTTGAGCAAAACGTTATCTAATGTAGTACGCGCATCTCTGACGGTAGCATCAGAGGCAAAAGCAAGTGCCAATCCCGGTCGACCTTCTGCTAACGTAGCGCATTGCCGAGCTTCTGCGGATGAAAGTGTATGAACTTGCTGTAGCCAAGAGCTGATTGTTTTTGTTTTGAGGGTATGCATTGGAACCATCACGCACCGTGATTGTATAGTACTCGGAACGCCGCTGCGATATGTCGCCGTTAAGAAAAATAATGAATCGGCGCGAGGTTCTTCAAGAATTTTGAGCAAAGCATTTGCTGCCGACTCAGTCGCGGAGTCGATATCTTCGATGAGTACCAGGTGGCTACCGCCCGGCACTACCGGCCTGACAACTAATCTATCATGTAGTAATCGGATCTGATCGACGCTTATGTTTTGAGCATCCTCTTCCTGGGCAATATGTATGAAATCGGCATTTCGTTCTAGCGGCTCGGCTGGGTTTGCCGCACTGCTCTGGAGTATGACTTGAGCTAGTGTTTTCTTCCCGATACTGTCTGGTCCATACAAAATATATGCATGTGCTCGTCGCGATGACTGCATCGACTGTAGTAGCATTCGCTGGGTCTCTTCATGACCAATAACGGTGGGAGGTGATTCCATATATTCGCATTTAGTATAGCATAAAATAACATAAATCGCTCTATTTGGCAACCCATTCCCTAAACGTCTTGGAGGAGGCAGTCCCAGATTATATCGGCTGTCCGCTTCCAGTTGTACTGCTGAGCGTGTTGAATCCCCTTTTGGGCATATTCGTGGCGCAGCTCCTGGCTTACCGATAGGTTGTAGATACTGTCGGCGATGGAGCGTGTTGAATGATACTCTACCGTGATTGCCGCCTGACCGGCAACTTCAGCCGACCCAGTGGTTGTGCTGGTAATTACGGGCACGCCAGAGGCCATCGCTTCAAGTATGGGTATACCAAATCCCTCATAGGCTGTCACAAATAGAAACACCCGCGCGGCACGCATAATTGCTGGTATGTCCTCGTGGGGTACCCACCCCAGCTCAATAACTCCTGGTTGGTGCAATGCTTTTTGAAATGCTGCATAATTATGCCCAGGCTTGCCGATAAGTACAAAAGAGTAACTACCCCCGCGAGCTCGGTATTCGCGGTAGGCATCGAGCATTACCGCGACGTTCTTTTTTTCTTCGAGACGCCCAATGAATAGAATATAATGATCAGGGAGCGAGTACTTTTCTCGAATTAAAACGTTCTCTTCAGGGGTGATTGCTGGATGAAATTCAGAATTATACCCACATGGCGCGACGACAATCCGCTCAGCCTTGGTATGGTACACATCGATCATTTCTTGCTTCGAAAATGCAGATACCGTGATGATACTGCGTGCCTTGCGAAGCGCTAAGCGAGCCGACCAACGATGGTAATCGAGCTCTGAACTACCATATTTACCAAGTGATACTATCCTTATGAATATACTCAGCCACTGCGGGCCAATATATTTCTGGCTATAGAGATCGCGGAAACGTTCAAACCCAATATCATGGAGGGTGGTAACGGTATTAGACGGAGCGATTATGGGGATTGTGTGAGCGGGCACAAATAGCACATCCGGGGGGTGCAGAAGCATTTCCCAGGCCAGCCGTATTTGTGTCCACAGTAAGCGAGGCGGCCAGCGCAGAACCCGTACGCGCGTGCGAGGCAGCAGGGCGGGCCACTCTGGCCCCAGTGGCTCTTTGGTATAGAGCACAAAATCATGCTCCCGGCCATGCCGAGCCAGCAGCTGCGTTATTACCTCAAAGGCGTACCATTCGGTCCCTGTCTTATCTGGTACATTTGCCCGAGATGCATCAATCCCGATGCGCATTATTTCGTCGCTAAAATGCTTTTCTTATATGACTCTAGGTTTTCGAGGGCTACCCCAGTTCCTTTGGCGACACAGAGTTGTGCTTCATCCGCGACATATGCCGGAATGCCAATCGCCTGTGCAAATAGTTTGTCGAGATTACGGAGTTGCGAAGTGCCACCAGACAGTACCATACCTTTGTCCATGATGTCCGCAGACAACTCTGGCGGAGTTTCCTGGAGAACGGACTTAATCGCCTGAATCATCCCGTTGAGCTCGTCCTGGATTGCTTCAGTCACATCAATACTCTCGACGGTCACTGTCTTGGGAAGTCCTTGGATTGAATCCCGGCCGCGTATCTCCATATACATAGTTTCTTCAAGTGGCAACGCCGAGCCAATGCCAATTTTTAAGTCCTCGGCTGTCCGTTCACCTATGGCGAGATTATATTTTCGGCGGATATACTCCTGAATTGCCGCATCAAGTTTTGTGCCCCCGATGCGGACAGATGCATTGGCGACAATCCCTCCCAGAGAGATTACGGCAACCTCAGACGTGCCGCCACCCATATCTACAATCATATGTCCAGAGGCGGAGCCAATGGGAATATTTGCACCAATCGCGGCCGCGACCGTTTCCTTAATAATGTAGGCCGCCTTGGCTCCGGCCTGAAGGGTGGCTTCAATTACGGCACGTCGTTCAGTTGAAGTAATGCCGGCCGGTACCGCAATCATCACCTCGGGGCGGAAAAATCGTACCCCACCGAGCGCTTTATTAATAAAATATTTAATCATCGCCTCAGTCGTGCGGTAATCGGCGATAACGCCTTCTTTGAGTGGGCGTGACGCCACGATGGTATCCGGAGTACGGCCAAGCATTTCCTTCGCTTCGAGACCTACCGCCATCACTTTTTTATCACTTAGTGATATGGCTACTACCGATGGTTCATTTATCACAATCCCCCGTCCGGGTATGTGTACCAGGGAGTTGGTGGTTCCGAGATCAATTGCGAGTTTGCGTGATGAAAGCACGGCGCTTCTATTCTTATGCTATTTAAATCTAATACGTAATCACATACTCAAGGTCTTGCGATAACTGCGTATTGATAAGAGCCTTAGTATGCTCAACCTGTATGGTACTGTCAAGTGGCTTGACCGCATCAGGAATTTCTTTTAAATCAATTTGCCCAAACAGCGCGTGATTCTTAGCTCCAGCCTGCTTCTGGACTAGCAACGTGTATGTCCCTGCACTAAATTGGTCATATATCCGATCCGGTAGTCGGTATTTATAATGTAATGATTTTTTTTCACCCGGCTCGATACAAATAAATGCTCCAAAAACTGTTTTATTATACTCTTCCGTCGTCTCAACAGAACCCTCTTCACTAAGCTTACAATCTACCATTGCACCATCATTACTAAGGAGGGTTGATCCCTGCGGCGTATATACCCGTGTATAGGTTCTATACCGGGTTGTTTTCCAGGTGATAGTACCGGTATTTTCATAATCAATGGTAACATCTGCAATTACATTATCTCGATCGCGTTGGACAGTATAGTGTATGGTTCGCTGTACCACCGGGTCAGTTTTAAGGCTGGCGAGGTTGGCGTCTATAACCGTCAGATAATCATGATCGACATCCTGTATAGCGCCCCCCCAGTTTTCCTTCAGTATCATGCTCTGGACATACTCGTCATTTGAGTAAATAAGTATGTGCTTCTGATCAATATTTTGTTGGATCAATTTCCAGAGATCGGGCCACTGGCTTTTGGGAAGAGAAAGTATATCGTCAAGAATTTTATCAGCCAAGACCCCAATAATTTCCTTACGCTCAGATAACGGAATGCCCTGACGTAAAAACCCCCGCTGCACCTGCTCGGATAATAGTTCAATAAAATTATCTGAATTAAATGTAAGTCCACCGACAGATATGTCCCCAGTCAAGGTAAGCAGCGATTCAATAAAAGTGGGGGTAATAGCAATCGTACCATCTAGATTCTTCTCCGGGCCTCGTTCCTGTGTATAGAACCACTGTGCGGTCTCGCCAGTGGTCGGAAAATCAGGAGACCAGCTTGCGCCGCGAAGAAATAACTTTGGAGCTGCATTGTATCGTGCCACTTGCCACGGGGCATCTACATCAAGCCACGCCTCGGCCGGTTCATCTAAATTGTACACGTTATCGGTCGTAAACGAAGTAATATCTCCATCAGATATCTTTAAAATGCCGTAAGTACCTATAAAACCGCCGGACGGTGCCAGCTCCTCATTATTCTCAAGGAGAAACAAATATGTCTTTGGCTCTGGGTAGCCGGCTACCAATGGCAATATTTGACTGAGTGAAATTGCCTGATCCAAGCCATCTTGTAATTGTGGTACCTGCTCTTTGAGTGGAGCAATTAATTCTCTGAGTTTTCCGATCAGTCGGTCATTCGGAATCTCATCGAGATAGGTAACCGCCTCATCGATTGAGACTTTTGCCTCCTCGAGTTTCGGTTTTGCATTATATATATCTTCAAGTAGTTGATGGGTCTGCTCTTCGCTGAGCGTGGCGAGACTAATTTCTTCATTCTGCGTAAGTGGAGTAACTATAGAAGACGCGGTTGCAGAGACTTCTTTAATCGATTGGCCCGTAGAAATACCAACGGCAAACAAATTGTCGACGGCGCGTACCTGAGTACCAACCCAGGGGATATATTGCAACCATGAAAACTTTTTAAAAATTTCTTGTGACTCCTGGAAATGTATGATCGCCTCATCGAGAACAGTCTGCGCCTGGCTGAAATCCTGATCAACCAGTAACTCCTCTGCTTCAAGGAATGCATCTTTGCCTGCAGTGGCTTTTGCTACCAGCTCATGGGCTGGATCCCAATAAATCAGCACGAGCAGACCAATGGCCACACATAACCCGGCAGTGATACTGAGGCTATACCAAAGGATTTTTTTTCTCTTTTTGCTTGCTTTTTTCGCTCGAATTCTGCCCTCTAGGAAGTTGCGTTTTCGTGTTTTCATAACGCTCATGCGCTGGTTTTAAAAATGCCGCCTGGGTACATACAATACCATATATACTATATGAGATTCGCCATGCAGCAGGGATTATTATAACAGGCGCTGTACTGAAACTCAAGGTCTAACCGAGGCAATACAGCCGGGAGAATAGGGGTATCAAAACCCTGTTTGGGAATAGGTAAAATGATACAGTGTGCCAATTTCAGTAACAACATTTCTATTGTAGAGGCTGTAATCAAACGGGCGCACAGCCTTAGAAAACTGGAGTGGAGCGACGATTTCAAAATTATCATTAATCACTTCCATGAGACCGGGCACTCTATCAAACGCGCCGTAGTCATCTATATACTGATATGTTCCATCGGCAATCGTTGCGAAAAAGGCATTGGTCGGTAACAGTTCAGCTTCGGCGATTTGTCCATAGGTATATGGGTCAATGACAACTGCAGTTTTGGATGCGTAGGCGACAAGCGGATCTTCAGCTAACGCTGTGGTGCCCTCGCCTATTATTGATATTTCTTCATTGAATACCGCGAGACGCTCATGTACATAGTCCTCGGTTTGCCACGGCAGAGCGGAAAAAGACCATAACGATAAAAAAAAGATCGTCAGGATAACGCCAGTAAACAGTTGAGAAGATGGTAATCGTTGGAACGTATCCCATGACATACCGATAGCCGATGCAAGTATCAGTGCCACCACAAATTCAAGCAAATAGTTTTGAATCCCTCCGTCTCTTAATAGCATTAAGAACGTGCCAAAACTACTGATGAAATACAGCGAAAAGAAATCCCGTGGTTTCTGAACGACCCTTCGCAGTCCGATAATAACAAGCGGGAGCGCAGAAATGAGCGTTAAAACCGTTATCCTAAAGGCGGTATGAACATTACTATACGGTACGGCACTGGGATATATAAATATTTGTCGAAAAAATTCGCCCTCTGTAAAAAAGCTCAGCGCCGCAACTCCGGTACCGACAAAGAATGCATAACTTGCGGCAAATACGAGCGCCTGTTTTCTATTGGTACATAGCAGCGTTATAAATGCGGCTATTGGCGCAAATATAAAGCTCTGTTTGGTAAAGAAAGCTAGGGCAAAAATAAGTGGAACCCAAATATATCTCACGCGAGGGGTGGCTTCTCGACGAGTAAAAATGTAAATACCAATTATAATAAGGAGCACGCCCAGCATATCGGGACGGGCAATGCTGCTCCACTGAGAAACTATAAATCCACTGAGAAAAAGGAGGGCTGACAAACTAGCCGCGTATACGCTGCCGGTTGCTTTCTTCACTAAGTACCAGATAGTTAGGCCGGTACTCAGGTAAAAAACAAAGGTTGCGCCACGCAAAACTACTATACTACTTTCCGTAATCTTGAATAGGAATGCGCCAACGTAGTTATAGAGCGGTGTATAAAAACCAAAAATATACGGCACGCTCTCTACGTGCTGATAAATCGATTGTCCTCTTAAAATTGAAAGTGTATTGGTAAAAATAAACCCTTCTGCATAATCAAGACGGAAGGGCACGGCTGCAACAATAAAAAACTTCCATACTGCAGCTATGGCCGCAGCCAGCGGCACAACTATGAGTAGGGCTTTTGCGACGGTAATTCTATCAGGATGGCTGAGTCTTTTTTGGGAATCGGTCAGGGCCAACATCAGAAAATTTCTTAACTCGAATGCATCGAGGGAGACAAATCGTGTATTTACACATGCGCTCGCGGTAAATCTTTACCGGCGTATTTGATTACATATTTAAACCAGGACGTAATATGTATGCGTGTTTGTCTGTTCAGAATCACCGAAATGACACCGCTTTGTTTCGCGGATCCCCGACCATGATAATGCACAATTTCAGTATCAGAAATATACATAACTTTCCAGTCGTGTTCCCAAAACCGCCGACACCAGTCTACGTCTTCATAGTACATGAAGAATCGCTCATCCATAAGCCCAACATGCTCCAGGGCGTCATGGCGAACGATCATACCAGTCCCGATCACCCAATCAACCGGGATCGTTTCATTATGGTTCCAATCGAGCATGAGGAAATCCCGAATAGCTCGTTTCGCAAACGGCAGCTTACCAAAAAAAGTCCGGCGGTACACCGGATACAGAAATTTAGGAAAACGGCAGCACGAGGCTTGGGTTGTGCCATCAGCATTGATTAATTTAGGACCAGCGAGACCAACCGCAGGATGTGCATCCATGAACTCTACCATGCGCTCAAGTGCGCGGGGCTGGACAATGGTTGTGTCCATATTGAGAATTAGGTAGTAGCGGCACTCGGTTGATTTGATCCCGACGTTAACTCCTTTGGCATACCCTCCATTGTATTCCAGTGGAATTAAGCGTACTTCAGGAAACTGTTCTCGTACCATTGCGGTACTGTCGTCATGAGAGTTGTTATCAACAACGGTGATGCTCCATTTAATTGTGGCACCGGCCAAACTATTAAAAAGAGAACGGAGACACTGCCGCAGGAGTCCCCGTGCGTTATAATTTACGATAATGATGGATAAATCGTTCATGCCTAAGCTAGAGGTATGTGCCGTATAGTATACTAATTTCGATCTAAATGATCAACTCCCGCCGAGGTATTTGTAAAGCGTAATTCTCGTTCGATAGCGTATATGGTCGCAGCGCTGAGGATGATGAGGCCCAATCCTAGCGGATGATTGATATACGGCGTGGTGGCATGCACGACTATCAACATAATTAAAGAAAAGAGAACCGCCAGAATAAGATAGTACCCACTACCATGCCGAGTCGCCGGAAGCAGCTGGACTCCTCGGCGCAGGATTGCCCATAAGAAATAAAGCACAACCATCATACCAACAAGCCCCGTTTCTGTGATAATATCCAAATATCCCCACTCAAACGAATATGTGGTATATGCTCCCCCGTTTACTGCGGCTGTGCGAGGGTCTAAGGATTGGTATGTCACAGTAGTGCCAAATCCAGTGCCAAAAAACGGTCTTGCGAATGCCTCATTTACGAGCGGTGATAATAGCTGGAAACGACTGCCTATGGCTGACTCATCGGTGTCAGTAACCCGCTCAGTGACCAGCGACGTAGCTGATACACCACTCCCTGATGATCCGGGAAGAGGAACATTAACAATCCCTGAAATAACTCCAATATCAACTACTAAAACAAGTGCCCCGATACCTGCGAGTACCAGAATTCGCCGTAGCGACAATGTTTTACTCGCCACAAGCCACACAATCAGGATAAGTCCCGTTGCCGCACCAGCTAGCCAGAGGCTACGGGAAAAACTCACTATATATACCGTACTGAGCAGAATTAATAGCGCGAAACGAGCTATCGACTGTCGCAAAGGGGGCATCCGACGTTTGGTAACTATCAGCAGAATCCCCAACCCAATCAAGCACACAACTATCCACAAATGACCTTGGAAAAAGATACGATAGTAACTACTCACCACTGGGGAGATCTCCCCGACTCGCGTATCTCGGATCCATGTATATATAGTCCGGATGTAGTGCGTATCAGTCGCATGGGCAAAGTAAAACAAAGCCAGCAGGGTTTTGACTGAAATCGCTACTACTGCAGCGAGTAACACGGAGACTGTTTGGTAGATACGTTTCCAGCTATTTACCACCGTAATCGCAACGGGGAATAAGCCAAGATATAAATAGCCATTCATATCAAAGAAGATATCCTGCCATGGATGACCCTGCAGCGCGCCATTGATTACCCCAATCACAATCATAGCAAGCCAGAGAACCAATGGAGTAAAAAACCAGGTGTGCCGTATAGTAAATCGCCTTTTGCGAACTGCGTAGAGAAGCCAAGCCAGGAACACAACAAAAAAAATGCCCAGCCGAACTGATACATGGAACGTACCAGCGTCGTAGGAAAACAAATATCCAAATGAGCCAATAACCAGCTCAGCCAATACTATCCACCAGCCATACTCGAGGCGCCAGAGACTGAGGCCAAGCGTCGCGAACACAATTATCATGAATACTAATTCATTGACCATGGGAAAGATATGGCCTACGAGGGAAAGGCATTCAATTAAGACGATGGTGACTACTGTAATGGCAAATATTTTTGACTCGAGACGAAACATAGTTAGAGATCTCTATTTCTTTTTCTTGCCCCCACTATCTGCTGTAGTACGGCTAACATAATACTGATTGGATATATACAACTCAGTATAGCAACTGCAAACCTGCTGCCATGCTTGCGGAAATACCGGATAATACTGTGATTCAAAATCATTTGTAGCCTGATTGGGCTGCGCTGCGTAAAGCTGGCTCCCTTATGATGTAAGACCGTCGCTTGGGTGGTATAGTACGTCTGCCATCCATAGTCAAACGCTCTGGCGCAGTAATCAACCTCCTCGTACCAAATATAAAAACCTTCGTCTAGCAAACCCACTGTGCGTAGAACATCTCTGCGAATGAGAAAAAAAGCTCCCATCACCTGCGGCACTTCCGCATCACGGGTATAATCAAAGCTGTTCATATAGTAGCGCTGAACCGCTCGCATGCTAGGGAAAAAGTTATGGAGTTTGAGCATGATCATCACGTGCGAAAAAAGGTCTGGGAACTGACGTACTGACGACTGGATAGTGCCATCTGGATATCGTAATTGACAGCCGAGTATACCAACTTGGGGCTTGTCATGAAGTACTGCCAAGGCGGTGTGTAGTGATTGAGGCGTCAATTCGGTATCAGGATTGAGTAATAGTATATCGCCATCGGTGGTCTGCGCAATTGCTTGATTACATGCTCGGGCAAAACCATTGTTTTTTTTATTTGCAATAAGCCGTACCCAAGGGAACTCCTCACGTACCATGGCGCTTGAATTATCAGAAGAGTTATTGTCAACCACAAATACATCGACCGTACTTCGGTCTGTTGTTTCTCCAATCGAACGAAGACACTGTTCCAGTTGCGGACGGACATTCCATGATACAATAACAATCGTGCATCGCATGTGTATAAGGCTACCGATTATTTAATAAATATGCAACCTACCGACGACCGGAAATCCGCCGCAATAATATACGGATGGCTGACCCCAGAGAAAACCCGGAAATCCCTTGCCGCTGCAATGGGGCGCTGAATAACCGCTCATTATGCCACACGCCGACCTTATCGTCGTCCAGCATACGTTTCCACAGATCCCAATCTTGATATCGCTTGAGCGATTCGTCAAAGCCGATAAAATCTCTCCGTCGAATCAGTGACATCGTGCTGATGTAGTTTTCTTTCCGTAGGCGCTCGGCATCAAATGGGAATAGGTCAAACGTATGAATACCAAAACGAAAATTGCAGTAGCAGTACGCTGCCTCAGGATGAGCAGAGAGCGTCTGCACGAGACGAGAAATTATATATGGCTTTGGCTGTACATCGGCATCACAAAAGAAAACATACTCGCCATGGCTAACGGCGAACCCCGCGTTTCGAGCGGCGGCGGCACCGGCATTCGCCTGGGACAGGACTGTAACCCGATCAGCAAAACTACTCAGAATTTCGGCAGTATTGTCGGTGGAGCCATCATTTACTACAATAACCTCAATCGGGTCATAGTCCTGAGCCAGCACGCCATGTATCGTCCGTGCGATCGTTTTGGCTGATTGATAACAGGGAATAATGACGCTGACGAGAGGCTTGCTCATAGGGTAGCAATCAGAGAATGGATAGCTGCGGACTGCTCGGCGACTGGGTGATCCTGCCGAGCAGCTATCTCGCCAGCTCTGCCCAATTCATTTCGAAGGCGCGGATCTCGATAGAGTGTCAGAATTGCTTCACCTATTTCACTAATCGAACTTGGGTTTACTAGTATCCCAGTCTTATTGTGTTGTACAACCTCAGGTACCCCCCCACTACGTCCCGCAATCACTGGTTTGCGGTATAGTCCAGCTTCTCGATACACCATCCCGTATCCTTCGACGTCAACGACGTGTCCATTGGCATCATGCAATTCTCGGGAGGGCATGATACACACATCAGCAGCGGTATAATACAATGCCAATTCCTCATCTGACACACGACCGGCAAACTGGACAATATCAGTCAGTCCTAATGCATGAGCCATTGTGCGCAATGTTTGTTCTAACGGACCGGTGCCTACAATACAATAACGTAACGTGGGTACCTGATTCCGAATTCGGGCTAGGGCCCGTAACGTATAATCAATCCCCTTGCGGGCTACGAGATTGCCTACACTGAGGAGTACAAAAGCTCGGTTAAGTTTATGGATTTGTTTAAAACTCTCCAGATCCTGAGCATACACTTCGGTATACCGATGGGACGGCACTGACGGATAGGCGACCACAGTTTTGCCCACTTTGGCTCTGTACTCTTGAGCTAGTTTTTTTGTATAGTGACTATTGGCAATAATCCCATCAGCATTCAGTAAAATTGCTCGTATTAGTCGGCGTTTACGAGCGGAGCGGCTGGAAATGACAAGGTCCTGGCCATAGACATATACCACGTATTTGATGCCGAGGATGCGTTTCAACAGTAGCGCCACTGTACCTACCGGCAAAATCTGTCCTACCTGGATTATCTCGATGGGGTATTTCTTCACCAGTCTCCATACATGCCAGGCGAGGCGTAGCCAGTGAGGCCATATCAGCTGATACAAAAACGGCCTCCGCTCAATGGTGACAGGGCTAGCAATATCTACTGTGGCTGGAGGTGCGAGTACTACTATCTCATCGGATGAGAACGATTTTGCAAAATTCCATAAGGAGTGGCTGACCCCGCCATACGTCGGAGGAAAGTCGGCTGTCACGAGAAGTGATTTCTTCATGAAAATCTCTTCCTTAATGATCCAAATAGTGCCTGGATATCGGACCGATTGACCCCACCCACGGCATAAATCACAATAGCGTAGACGATCGCCCCAAATGGAATAGAAACGAAAATAGTAACGTACTCTCTGCTGACAAAGAGTATTGTACCCATGATACTGGCGGCGGCTAGTACCTTGCCGAGGGTCTTGAGCAAAAATCTTTTATCGTACTCAACTATCTTACCAACCCACCGCAGACCAAGGAAGAATAGGACAAACCCGCTCACAAATGCGCTCACCGCCGCACCATTAAAAGAGTACTGAGGACTCAACCATAGATTAAGTGCAACGTTTATCACGACAGTAATCGCCATATTCCGAGTATTAATAATTTGGCGGTTACAGGCGTTCAAAAAGGCACCGACCGGAAAATTTAGGAAAACAACAATCAGGCTTGAAATTAAAATGCGTAGTGGCAGAATAGAAGTCTCGAAGTCAGCGCCATATACGGTAATAATAATCTTGTCCGCAAGCGTAACCATGCCGACGGAGATAGGTATAGCGAGTACCATGAGGTAATGCATAGCCTTCTGAAATGTCTTCGCGAGGTCTTTTTTTGAGGAAATATAGTATGCACTCATCGCCGGGAAAATACTTGCGGCGAATGCTGAGGGAAGAAATTCAAGGGCAAAGGTTAATTTGTGTGCCGTGACATACCACCCGACATGGCTTTGGCCATGGAAATAGAGAAGCAAAAATCGATCAGTATACGTATATATTTTTACAAAAATTGCTGCCACCGCGAATGGGATAGCAATCCGCAAAAACTTCTTAATAATATTTGTGTCCCAGCCGAGTCTGACTCGTATTCCGGCCTTTTTCCGAAGTACGGTGTACGAAAAAATAAAGTTAAAGGTACTACCAATAACAACGGCGATGAATAAGGCCTGCAGCCCCCACCCAAGTTGTAAGCTCAAGACACCAAATATAATAGTAAATATTTGCGTCCCAACCATTCCCATAGCTTCAAACTTCATGTTTTGTAGTCCGCGGAACACGGCAAAAAACGTAAGTGTGAATGTGTCAAGCACAACTACTATTGCGTCGAGATACAACACTGTTTTGACCAGAGCCGAATACCCGGAAAAATTGGTAAAGAGCCCCATAGCAGTAATAATAACAAACGCAAATACTGCTTTTATACCGAGGATGCTACCCAAATAATCCTCTACTTTGTGTGGTGCTCGAGCAATCTCCCGGACCAACACCACACTCAAACTAAAATCAATTAAAATCAGGAGGATCGGAATGAGGGATTTAACCGGATCATACAAACCGAGGTCTACCGGACCCAGCACTCTGGCGATGTAAATAAAATACAGAAAGGACAGTACCTTCTGTAGGATAAATGCGAGCGTTAGGTAGCTCGTGTTCTTGAGGATGCGTTCTTGGCCATTAGGTGCAGACGGTGATACAGCTGTCTTCTCGTCTGATGTGTCCATGGCGTATTACCGTTTCTGCCACTGTGGAGCGCGGCGGGCTTTCTTCAAGCCATATTTCTTACGCTCTTTGACCCGTGCATCAACGGTTAGTAATTTATGTGAGCGGAGAACCGCTTTTTGCGATTCGTCCTGTTTGACGAGGACGCGGCTAATGCCGAGGCGAATGCTTTCGGCCTGACCCCGTACCCCACCGCCAGCAACCTTGATAGTAAAACCACCAGCGGATTCTGCATTGGCGACAACGAGCGGCTCACGGACAATTCGCTGGAGGGCGGGCTGAGAGAAAAATTTCTCAACTTTTTTATCATTAATAACAATCCCCTGATCACCACCGGGGTAAAAACGAACCCGCGCTACCGACCGCTTGCGCCGGCCAACCGCACTGAGATACTCCTTGCGCTTTTTTGGAGTTTTCTTGACCACTGGAGTCTCGACGACTTTCTTTGGTTTTGGGGTGGTTGTTTTTTTCTTCGTAGTCGTCCGGGTTGTTTTTTTCTTTACAGTTGGCATAATCCTAGTTCTTTTCAAACGTTATGTGGCGAAGCATGGCTGGACGTAACTTATTATTCGGAAGCATATTATGAATAACGGCCATAAATAATTTGTCTGGGCCGTCGGCATAGAGCTCCTGCCATGTGCGAGAGCGCATGCCGCCAGGATATCCGGTATTCCGCCATTTTCGATTCTGATTTAGCTTTTTTTCATCGACTTTGACCCGATCGATATGCTGGATGACCACGTGCACCGCGGGGGCGAGGTGTGGAGCAAACGAAGCGTTTCGCTTGCCACGGAGATAGCTCGCCACTTCAGATGCGAGTCGGCCAATTGGTCGATCCGTTGCATCAATAGTTATTGTTGATTGCTCTGTAGCCATAATGCTTTTATGATACCAATTCGAGAATGACGACGCGCGCGCCATCACCGACGCGATTTCGCACCTTAATAATTCGGGTGTACCCCCCATTCCGCTCGGCGAATCGAGGACTAACGGTGTCGAGAATCCGCTTGGCGGCGGCGGCACTCCCCGTTCGAGCAATCAGTGTGCGTCGTGCGGTGAGAGTGTTGTTCTTTCCCACGGTGATGAGCCGCTCAATGCGAGGTTTGATAGCCTTTGCCCGAGATTCCGTGGTTTGAATGCGTCCATGAAGAAAGAAGGACTGTAGTAAATTTTTCTCCGTCGCGCGTCGGAGTGAGCGGTGTGCTCCGAGATTTTTTTTAATCTTGCGATGCCGCATGGGTGTTACTTAGCTGATTCTTCACTTTTCTTCGGTCGTCCACGTTTTTTCTTTGGCTTTTCTTCTTTTTCCTCAACTACTGCTTCAGCGGTGTCTTCTTTTTTTTCTGCTGCTACTTCTGGCTTGGTAGTATCACCGTGTTTAGCAATAACGGCAAAGTGATCAACCAGTGTCTGGGCGGCATACCGAACCGCCTCCTCTGGAGTGATGGTGCCATCTGTCGTTACCGATAGAATAATACGGTCATAGTTAGTCATTTGGCCAACACGAACATTCTCGACTCGATAGTTAACATTCCGGATTGGTGTAAATATGGCGTCAACATTGATAACGCCTAATTCACTTTCTTTTTTATCGAGGTTCTC
The DNA here is from genome assembly GCA_034678405.1 of Patescibacteria group bacterium. Lineage (GTDB taxonomy): Bacteria > Patescibacteriota > Patescibacteriia > UBA10025 > JAHIVO01 > JAXDBW01. Next base: position 25,319 of record JAXDBW010000009.1, read on the forward strand.
TACTGGCTGGTATCCTCGACCCTCTTTGATCGTCAATTCCATTTCCAGTGTTGCGGACTTGTCTGATATCGTCGCGATAACCAAATCAGTGTTTGATAGCGTCACTTCACTGGTGAGGCTGATGTCTTTACCAGTCACTTTGCCATCGCCCGATGCTTTGAGGGTTACTTTTGTTTCCTCAGTGTCGTGCAGTTTGAAACGAAGCTTTTTCAAATTAAGAATTACTTGCACCATATCTTCCTTAACACCAGGGATAGTAGTAAACTCATGGGTCACCCCTTTGATCTTCACCGCGGTGACAGCTGCACCAGGCAGAGATGATAGTAAGACACGGCGAAGTGAGTTGCCCAGTGTGTTGCCATATCCCGGGTACGCGGGGCCAATAATAATATCGGCTTGGTTTTCGCCGGTTTCTTTTATGTCGATTGATTCGGAGAGGCTGAGCTGTTCCATAGTGTTGTGGCGAGTGCCTGGTTAAATATTATCGTGAGTAAAATTCAATAATCAAAGAAGTGTCAAAACCCTGCTGGAGATCATCGTCGACTGGCGCACCGGTGACACTACCTTCGAGTTTACTCGCATTAGTAATCTGAAGCCATCCCGGTACGTCTTTTTCATTGAGTCCTTTGATACGCTCTGCGTAGAGGGGACTCGCGAGCAGCTTTTCTTTGATACTAATAGTATCTTTCACCTTCACTTGATAGGATGGAATATTTACTTTGCGGCCGTTGACGAGCACGTGGCCGTGGCTGACAGCCTGTCGAGCGGCTTCTCGACTCGGAGCAAAACCGAGACGGTAGAGTGTATTATCGAGACGCATTTCGAGCAGCTGCACAAGGTTTGCTCCGGCGTTGCCTCGGGATTTTTTCGCTTTTGCGACATAGTTCCGGAACTGCCGCTCAAGCACATGATATATGCGTGAGGCTTTCTGCTTTTCTCGTAGCTGAATACCGTACTCAGTCAAGCGCTGCTTGCCTTTTGGCCCGTGTTGACCAGGTCGATACGGACGTTTTATCACCGGACACTTGGGTGAGTCGCAGAGCTTCTCACCAAATTGCCGGCACAGTTTATGTTTTGGGCCAGTATATCGTGCCATAGCTGTTAGACTCTTCGTACCTTAGGAGGACGGACACCATTATGCGGAATTGGTGTAACATCCTTAATTGATTGAATCGCAATATTATTGGCCGTCAGCGTCCGAATCGCTGACTCACGACCAGAACCGACGCCTTTGACAAACACATCCACGCTTTTCAGACCGTAGACTTTTGCTTTGTCCACGACATCCTTGACGATAATGCTTGCGGCGTACGGGGTTGATTTTTTAGGGCCTTTAAAACCCTTATGCCCTGCCGAAGACCACGAGATGACGTTTCCCTTATCATCGGTGATCGATATGATTGTGTTATTGTAAGTTGCTTGAATATAGGCATGGCCATGCGCCACAAATTTTTTCTTCTTTGCTTTACGCGACTTGGGCGTTGGTTTTTTTGCTTGTTCAGCCATAATACAATGTTAGGTTTTTTCAGCTGCTTTAGCTCGACCCGAACCCATTGTCCGTCGGACATTGCCGCGGACAGTGCGGTTATTCGTTTTGGTACGTTGACCCCGGACCGGGAGACCCTTGCTGTGGCGAGAGCCACGGTAGGTTCCAATTTCTTTCAATCGCTTGACGTTGAGCAAAATTTCTCGCTTCAGTTCTCCCTCGACTCGGTGTGTTTTCTCGATAATGTCGCGCAGGCTATTTACTTCCTGGTCGGTAAGCTTTTCAGTACGCGTGTCAGGATTGATATTCGCCTGTTCGAGAATGGCTCGAGACTTGGCTAAGCCAATCCCAAAAATATAGGTCAGCGAAATTTCAATTCTTTTCTGTTGGGGTAATGTTACCCCGGCAATACGGGCTGCGGGCATAGGAATAGATTATCCTTGGCGTTGCTTATGTTTAGGATTTTCACAAATAACGTACACGCGTTTCTTGCGACGGATAACGCGACATTTCGGACACATCTTTTTGACTGATGATCGAACTTTCATAGGTATTAGTTAGGTACGGTACGTTATGCGGCCTTTACTCAGGTCGTAGGGAGTCATTTCCACTTTCACGGTGTCACCAGGCAGTATCCGGATCTTATTCATGCGCATTTTACCCGAGAGATGAGCGTGGATGATATGACCATTCTCGAGTTTTACCTTAAACGTAGCGGCTGGCAGCAGTTCCTCGACTACCCCAGACACCTCGAGAAATCCTTTTTTACTTGCTTTGGATTGTTTATCCTCCATGTGGTATAAAAAAATTCTTACCGGTTGTAGGCTGGCAAGAACGCGTGCGCTGATTATGCGCTGATCCTGCCGATAGCATCTCGAATGCGTGAATGTCAGTGTTGTAAGTGCCTGTCTCTAGAATGCTTCGTAGTATACCAGGTTATGATTAGCTGTCAAGCAGTGACGGAGTGTAGCACTGGCAACAAATGATTTTTTGCTAATATTAGCCTAGGATAGTGTCGCTTTAATTCTCCTGATTGCAGCCGATGATGACTTTTCCGACTGGATCTTAAATGTCCCCAGCTCACCGGTATGCTCGACATGGGGCCCACCGCAGAGCTCCTTAGAGAAGTCGCCTATGCTATACACAGTGACCATTTCTCCGTATTTTTCCTTAAAAAAAGCTAGCGCACCCGACTGCATCGCCTCGTCATAGGGCATTTGCTTCTTGGTTACTGGCAAATCCTTAGCAATTTGCTCGTTAACAAGATCTTCAACTGCTTGTATCTGGTCGTCCGTCATTTTGGCTGGATGCTCAAAATCGAAGCGAAGTCGCTCGGGATTAATGTCTGAGCCCTGCTGCCGGACGTGCTCACCAAGAACCTGACGGAGTGCTTGATGAAGTAAATGAGTCGCTGTATGAAGACGAGTCATTTTCTGGCGATCTTCCTCACTTAATTCAGAACTGTTCAAGCCATGACCACCGAATTTACTCTGACTTGCCGCCCGCGATTGCTCTTGATGTTTGGCGACAAGTTTCTGAAATTCTTCATCGTCAAACGCATACCCCTTTCGCTTAAGACGGTCGGACGACAAACCATACGTCGAATACAACACGAAAGCATCGTGAGCGCTGATAGATCGCGTGGAGGGCGTGCCGTGTGACTCCATTTCTTTTCCGAAGCCCTGGTGAGATATTTTCTTGACGACTTCATCGACATCGAGCTCGAGTACCTTTTGATATGAGGCCAGCTCTGTTTCCATGTGCTGCACGATTTCTCCTCTTTTCTGCTGAATTATCGGATAGTGAGAGCCATATACGTCAATCACCGCGTCAACCAGTTTCCCAATATCATAGTGAGGCTGCAAATATTGGTCCAGCGCGCGTCGGAAGATCCGCCGGAGAATATATCCCTGCTCTTTATTGCTAAATACAATCCCATCAGCGAGCAGAAACACGGCACCTTTGATATGGTCCGCGACGATGCGGCTTCGCCAGATGTCTTCAGCAGGTGTCGTAGAACCGAAATGTTCATCGCTAGTCACCACTGAAATGATTGATGCATTTACATCGATATCACCCAGAGCGCGCTTCTTTTGGAGAATCATAGCGAGTCGCTCGAGACCCATACCCGTATCGATATTTTTGGTCTCCAGCTGTTTGAGCTTTCCGCTGGTACTCATGTGATACTCAGTAAATACCAAGTTCCATATTTCAATAAACCGGTCACTGCCACTGTTCGGAACATCATCTGGTGTCGAGGCATCAGGACCGCCGATATCATAGTGAATTTCACTACTCGGTCCACAGGGACCCGAGTCGCCCGTCGGCCCCCACCAGTTATCAGCCCGACCACTGGCAATAATCCGCTGCGCCGGGAGGTATTGCTCCCAGAGTTTTGCCGTTTCTGTATCAGCTGCAATCCCACCATCGCCGGAAAAATACGTGACCCACAAACGATTTGCGTCGAGTTTTAGCCTTTTCGTTAAAAAATTCCATGCCAGAGTAATCGCCTCTTCTTTGAAGTAATCATTAAGCGAAAAATTGCCCAGCATTTCGAAAAAAGTACTGTGGGTTGAATCCCCCACTGAGTCAATATCGGACGTACGGAAACACCGCTGAACGGACGCGAGTCGACGAGCATGAAAGTCCGTCTCGGGATCTTTCTCCCCCATGAAATACGGCTTCAGCTGCTGCATCCCGGCTGTGGTGAGGAGTACTGAGGGATCGTCCTGCGGCCACAGTGACGACGACTCTATGATAGTGTGTTTGTGTTTTTCGAAAAAAGTGAGAAACTTTTTTCTAATCTGTTCAGTTTTCATATCTACAAAAAGTATAACTATTTGTGGGTTTTTTGTAAATTCGGGTACTTACTCATATGAGGTGATCGCTCCACCACCGAGCATCCGGGTACCGCGGTACAATACTACAAACTGTCCGAGGGTAATAGCCCGCTGTCGCTGAGTAAATGTCAACTGATAGTGATTGATTCCCCCTCGCACTGCACATGTCTGGAGCGGCTGTCGATATCGAATTCGTGCCTTCGCTCGAAAACTTCCTTTTGGTGAATCCCCGATCCAGTGCATATGTCGTACTTGTAGCTGCTGATGATACAGCGCGGGATGCCTGTGACCGCGGGCAACGACCACTGTCTTCGTGCGCTTATTTTTTTTTACTACATAATACGGCACGCCGCCACCAATGTGGAGACCATGCCGCTGCCCAATAGTGTAGTACGCCACACCATCATGCCGTCCGATAACGTTGCCCTTCGTATCGATTATCCGGCCTGGTGCTGGTGGGATAAACTCGCGGATAAAATCGCTGAACTTCACCTTGCCAATAAAACAGATACCCTGACTGTCTTTTTTTTCTGAGACATGGAGGCCTGCTTTCTTCGCTATACGCCGCACTTCTGGCTTCGTCAGTCGCCCGAGAGGAAATAGAGCGCGCCGTAGCTGTGCCTGGGTCAATAACGCCAGGAAGTATGACTGGTCCTTGTTTTTGTCAGTCGCCTTATGCAATTCAAACTGGGTTCGATTCCCAATTTTTTTCTCTACTCGTCGGACGTAATGACCAGTCGCTATATAGTCAGCCCCATGGGCGAGAGCATATTCGAGAAACACTTTAAATTTTATTTCCCGGTTACACAATACATCAGGATTTGGAGTAATGCCCTGGCGATACCCTTTGATGAGGTAGTCAACTACCCGGTCACGATATTCATCCTCAAACGTCGCGATGCGAAACGGAATACCAAGGGTTTGACACACGCGACGCGCATCTGCTGCTTCTCGCTCCCAGGGACACTCATCGGCGAGCGGATCTGACCAGTTTTTCATAAATACACCCGTTACGGCATACCCTTGCTGCTCCAGCAAATACGCCGCGACAGCTGAGTCAACCCCGCCAGACAACCCCACAAATACCTTTAGTTTTGCGACGTTTGTATTCATAAACTGGCATGAGTATACCAAAAAACACCCAAGTCGCAAGGGATGGAGCTGGGCCAATTATAGTGCATCAACTACCTCTTTGAGGTTGCGCATTTTTGGAGAATTGTATTCCGAGCGGGTAATGCGGTTGGCTGCGTATAGAGCATTAGCTGGCTTGTGTTTCCGACGTCGCTGGTATTTACGAGGATAATTACGCTCGATGCTTCCATTAGGCAAAACAAATATATGGTGCTGCTTGAGTAATTTGATCAAGCTTATTTCCGTACGAGTATATCCATCGCGAATGTGTTGCTGGAGTAATTCGAGTCCAGTGTCATACAGAGCATCATGATCGAGCAATACTATATAACTAATTTTAAATATCTGGAGTAATTCAACATATACATCCATATTACTCTTTCCAAATGTCTGAATTACCTTGATCTCCTTCGTGCCATTGTAAAATCTGTCGATAAGTCCGCGCATTAAAATATGATCTGACGAACCCTCCACGAGGAGAACTTCATCGGCAAAAAACATCTCGAGATTTTCAGCATTGAGCTCCTGCTTCAATCGATTGTAGTCAAGACGATGCCCCCCTAACCGTGGTGAGTCAACATGCGTCGACACCGCGTCGCGTGACACGCGAAACACCCGATGGAGGTTCGTCGGCTTGATAAACAGTGGCGAGTGAGTGGTCATAAATATCTGCGTATCTTCATTCTCCTGCTCAATCACACTAAACAAACGTTTCGCCAAAGCAGGATGGAGATGAATCTCGGGCTCTTCAAGTAAGACTACCGAGTAGACTGGATGAAAAATATACAACAGGATGACAAATATCTGCTGGAACCCAGCACCGAGACGGTCGTAGGTACGATCCTCCCCGCCCTCATGAATGACCGATTTCTTAAAGAAATCCCTGGTGACAATAATTTTTGGGAAATGGATCTGTAGTGATTCTAGGAACAGTTCACAACGATGCGGATACTGTTTACGGAATGACTCAAATACATCCTTGATCACCTTTGATTCCTGGGGATAAAGGGCTGATATTCGGATAATATGTTTGGCAAGCACCTTTTTACCCTTTGCCGGATCATAGGGCTTACCATTGAGTTTAAACTTCTTGACATTTTTTGTTTGCTCCACCGTCAGGGTCCTGGTACTCGATCCGAATAAATCAAACGTCACTGACAACCGGGTATCGGGATATCGGAGTCGGCCGGGATTGACTTGGTAGAGCTGACTAATCGCATCCAGTATGTTCGTCTTTCCGGCGTTATTTGGGCCGATAAACATATGCAACGTACCCGGCTCTTTCAAATGAAAGGTCTGGGCAATACTTTTATATTTCGTAATCGTGAGGTCAGTAATGCGCATAGTTTATGGGAGGCGACGACTTTTTTGTACTAAACGATAAAACTTCTCGAGTGCTTGGCGCTGTGTAGTATTCGGATTGACCGAGGGTCGCTTAGTCTTAATTTTTTTGATCGCTTCAGTGGGGTTCATTTCGTGAGCAAGGATGTAATACGCAGCAACGAGAGTTGGCGCTCGCCCATTTCCCGCGTTACAGTGGACATAGCAGCGCATTTTATGATTCACCATATCCTCAATGAAGTGAGACCCGATAGTCAGCTGTCGCTGGGTGGGTGGGGTGAAATCCTTTGTTGGCAACCATAAAAACGACTCTACGCCAGATGGGGTGTCCATTTTCTCCTCTTGGAGGTCAATATCAGCAGCCATGCCAAGTTTCAGGAGTCGCTCAAAATGAGCCCGGGTTTCAATGCTCGTGCCGATAAGAATGTACCTTTCGATGATATCGTAATTAAACGAACCGATCCGTGTATTCGGTGGGAGTACTCTCATGAGGTCTATTCCTGATCCGGTTTATGGGTAGCCTCAGCATCGGATGCGGGTGAGGCGTTGTCAGCTGTCTCACGCGGTGCCGCTTTCTTCCGCGCTGTATTGCGCTGCAAGAGGAGGAGCACCCCAATGACAATTAGAATCGCTGGCCACCAGTCATACGTAGATATTGTGCTGAGTAAGGTAATCAGTGACACGATCGTCAAAACCCAACCAGCAATTTTCAATCCTTTCGGTTTGGCCTTTGACAGATAGTGAGCAGCGAAAAAAGCTAAGGCTACACCAAATGTGAACATGAATGACAGCTCCGCGGCGTATGCACCATTAGTCGCTTCGAGGATAAAGAAATAGGCACTGTAGACAATCAATATCGTACCAGGGATGAGGAGTCCGAAATTATCTCGTGTATCACGCGACGTATAATACCCGACCCAAAACAGGACGCCAGGAATGAGCAAGAAAAACGGCCAACCGGCTCCAATATTAAGATCAACTCCAAACTGCTCGAGCAGTAAAACGGCGCCGATGGCTATTATGATGACGGCGAAGATGTTTTTTGATCGCATATAAATGGTTAGCTAATACTAGACTACTAGTATAGCATAGCTGGAACTGATTTCAATTACCCGGATGGATAACTTGTCCTGGTCGGAGTGGCTGTGTTTTGGGACGCGGTGTGGGAGGAGCGGAATCCACAGGTTTGGTGGGAGGGGTGGGTTTATTATCGGGATGTGATGGACCAGTGTGCCGAGCACTCTTGGGTCGCCGGTTATTGTTATTGTTCTTCCTTCCAGTAAATGAAGATGGTTGACGGTGCAGGGCTTCTGACAGAGAAATGGGCGCTTCGTCCGGGGTCACCGATACATCCTGAAGTGATTCGAAATCAACCTTTGGTTTAGACTTATTCTCCTCCCTTTTTTTGGGACGATCAGAATTACCGTCATTACTTCGTGACCGCTGTTGATACGCGCCCTGATCACCATTCATTGAACGATTATCGCTCTCAGCCGCTCCGCGATACATTTCTTGCACCCCGCTCCATCGCAGTATTTTTTCTTCAACTTCGGCTCGGGATTTGCTATAGCGCTCATGTGAGACATGGATCACCGTTTCTCTATTATTCGTCCGCCCTTCTGCAGGAGGTAGCGTCACCGCCGAAAATGGAGACGAGGCGACGCCATCGATCATCAGCTTCATGTATACATTAAACTTTGTAAGATTCACGAGGTCTTCCTCAGTAAAGGTGGGGAAAAATTCCTTTGCTAAAAACTCAGAATCGGCGGCCCCAACCCGGAAGCACATAATCGTACCCACATTTCCAAAGACAGCGGCACGAACCTGCTCGTCTAACTGCTCAATGTACTGATGAGCAATAATGAGATTGAGTCGGTACTTGCGGGCCTCAGATAAAATACTCGCAAAACTTTCTGTCGCGAAGTTTTGAAACTCATCAACATATAGGTAAAAGTCGCGACGCTCTTCCTCGGCAATATCAACGCGACTCATGGCCGCAAGCTGCAACCGAGTAATCATCATCGCGCCAAGCAATGCGGAGCTATCTTCACCGATGCGGCCTTTCGAAAGATTGAGCAATACGATTTTTCCATCATCCATTAGTGTACGGAGATCGATAGTGCTTTTTGGCTGACCAACAATATTACGGATAATAGAACTCGAAAGAAACTGACCCACTTTGTTTTGAATTGGAGCGATGGCTTCATTACGAAATCGGTCATTATACGATGCGAATTCATCCACCCAAAAACTCTTTACGATTGGATCGGTAATACGGTCGACAACCTTTTTCCGATATTTTTTGTCAACCAGGATGCGTGAAATACCGAGCATAGTAGAGCCAGGATACTCAAGTAATGCAAGGATGCAGTTATTAAGTATGTATTCCATCCGAGCGCTCCAGACCCCTTCCCAAATTTTTGTAAAGACACCCATTAGGCCTGATGCTACTAAATGGCGCTGATCGGGATCTACATTTTCGAGGACATTAAACCCTATTGGGTTATCCCTATCGGCCGGATCAAAATATACAACATCATTTATCCGATATGAAGGAATATAATCCAAAACTTTTTCGACGAGGTCTCCGTGCGGATCCACGAGGGCCAAACCTTTCCCTGCCTGTATATCCGAGATTACCATATTTTCTAGCACGGTCGTCTTCCCCATGCCCGTCTTCCCAATCAAATACATATGACGGCGGCGATCGTCTTCTTTGATGCCAAACTTCCGCTGTAGATTACGGTAGTTTGTTTTAGCAAAATATGTTATGTCGGTTGATTCATGTTCCATATACTAAACGGGGAGATTATCAGGCGGAGCCGCTTTTTCATCTTCGACCACTCCCGAGCCTCGCTGGGGTACTGGACTAATCATGGTTTCAACGGGGAGGGTTGATGGTGGTTGTCCTTTCTTGGCCGCGACAGTCTGGAGTGAGGCAACCTTGACATCAAGTGTTGGGAAGTGCCAGAGGCTGGCGAGTTCTTCTATATTGAGAATAAACCCTTTGCGGCCACGTTTCATGCTGCGGCCACGGTACGCGTAGAGAATACGCTTTTTACGACCTCGCGTCCGGCTCTTGATGAACATGTAGTGGACCTTTGATTCTGTCTTCTTATTTTTTTTCAGACCATTGAGTTGCGGGGTACTGTATTGCTGGAATGCGCCGATAACGCCGCTCACGCCCTTTGATTTCTGAAATACATCCTTCTTGGCGGCATAAATAAATCTAATTTTTGCCACATATCCAAGTTTGCTGATTTTGATGCCAATATTTTCCACAATATCACGTTCGTCCGGAGACAAATGCTGCATTTGACTCGGCCACTCACGCTCTTTTTTCTGCGAAGCGCCGCCATCGAGGTCACTCGGCGGAATAATGGAGGCAGTGAATGATTCGATAAAACCGCGGGAAACTTCTCGAGGAAAGTATGTAAGATCGGGACCTGATTTTTCTGATTTTTTGCCAATGAGTTTATTAATCAGCGCAATACCTTTTTTGCGCCAGCCCTCACCGATAGGTTCCATCACAATTTGAATCCATAGCTGTTCCCCCGGTCCCATGCGACTCATGATTTCCATCATCGAGGCAAGTGGATCGAGCAACCGCTGAGATAGTGAATGCTCAAACATGGGGTAGGTACGGAGTGGGTAGAGTTCGTTATTGGTCAGCTTCATCTCGGTGCCGTAGATATCCCAGTCTGAATCAGCCAGCTTTTCCGGATGGGGAACCATGTCAATATAGTCCTCGACCTCAGTTATTTCCGCATCGGGGTATTGAGCATAAATTGCAGCTTCCACTAAATCACGAAATTTTTTGGGCGGGCGGATAAGAAACTGTATATAGCCCTCGATACTGACTATCTCCAGACTGATACTAAGCTGGGTATACCCCTCAATATACCGTTCTATGAGATCGCCTGATTTTTTGATGCCGTGTAGGTGCGCAAAAATCTGTTCAACCGCTTTCGGACTGAGTTCATTTTGCTGAGGAATATCGATGGCCAGCAATACATTCTCAACGGCATTAGCATAGCGGTTACGGATATACTCTACCCATCCCGCCCACGCGCCCCACAATGCTAAAAATATAAAGATTATCCAGCCTCCGTTTGCGACGATTAAAAACATGGCGCTGAACGGGTTGTCAGCGCTCGGCAGTACTGCGGCTATCGCAGTGGGGTCAAATAGTATAAACTGAAACATAGTGCCGATTGGGGCCCGTCCGGATCCTCCTATTCGTTGGTATAGGTTCCATCCGGCAGCTTTTTAAATTTTGTTTTATCGGTCAATGCTAAGTGCACGGTATTCTTTTTAACGATGCGTTGCTCAAGCACTTTACTCACGAGCTCATCGCGAGACAGAGGGCGACCAGCGTCTCGAAGTATTTCCTGGAGAACGTTTGCTACGACGCCCGGTTTGTATCCCCATTCTTTGAGTGCATAGATACCACGGCCAACGAGCACATACTGATCATTGAGGATGAGCTCATTATGCACGGTCGGCGGATATGCTTTACGGTCATCAAATTTCGTCTCGTTGATTCGTTTCGTGATATCAGTGAAATGCATCGGCTTACCCTGTTTTTTCAGCACCAGATAAATTTTATCATTCATGCGCTTCGGCACGATGCTCCCCCACTCAGTAATGCCGTACTCATCGAATGGATTGCGTGAAACTTTTTGACTGATCTGAACGTATGAGATAATCGCATCATCCGTTAGTTGTTCACTATTTTTTTGATAGAGGTCGGTTTGTTTGAAATTGTTGAGCAATTCGTCTGCGGACAGTGGTTTGTTTTTCTCAGTGATAATGTTAACTACCTGCGCGATGACGTCCTTGAGCAAGTGGGTTGGCGCATGCATGGTTCGCCATGACTGGCGAATATCTTTTGTTTCCTTGACGAGTTTAACGGTATCATCTAGTAACTCCGAAATGATGAACAGAATATTCTGCCGATTTGTATCGTTGTCCCCAACTACCTGCAACAAGTGAGCCAGTAGAAAATCCTCCCACATAATTCCACCATGTTGCTCGAGCACTGAAGTAACCGTGTGATCAATCACGCTCACCGTAGACTTGAAATCTTTCAGTTTCTTAATCTTCTGGATTGCAGTATTTTCAATTTGCCGAACCCGTTCACGAGTCACCTTGTAGCTCGCTCCAATCTCCTCTAGCGTCTCTTTTTCTTTACCGTGGAGGCCATACCTTCGCCGCAGCACATCCTCTTCACGTGAGGTTAGATTTTTAAACAACTGAGAAATGACCTCAGTTGGATTAAACTGTTCAATTTCAGTTGTTTTTTTGCTTGAGATTACGCGATCCAGGATTGAGTGTTCTCCATCCATATGTGTTTGCAAAATAGATCGAAATTCGTTGTAACTTCTTTAGTATAGCATACTTTAGTCGAAGTGTCAAGAGATTTCTACTATTGCGACAGAATTCTTATTTTTGTCAAATAACAACACGCGCCGATTACCAGCGCCCGGATAGTTGTGGTTAGTTTGGGTAAGTTACCCGGATCGTTTTCGCAATCGTTGCCAGGTAACGAACAGCGGGCTCGCAATAAATATTGATGAATACGTTCCGACCCCAATACCGATGATCAAAGCTAGAATGAAGTATTGAATTGACTCACCACCAAATAAATAGAGAGCAAATAGCACGAGTAGTGTGGTCAGAGACGTATTGAGTGATCGAATCATCGTAGCGTTGACACTCATATTAACCACACGGGAAAATGACTCTTGTGGTGACTTTTTTAACTGTTCGCGGATGCGATCAAACACTACTATCGTATCATGTACCGAGAAGCCAAGCACGGTGAGTAGTGCAGTAATGAAGAGGGCGTCAATTTCGACATTAAAGTATTTGCCAAGCACCGCAAATACACCTATTACAAGTAGTATGTTATGGAACAGTGCAATGAGCGCCCCCAGACCGCATACCCATGATTTCATAATGCGGCTTCCGGCTTTGCGGAACGCAAAAGAGATGTAGATAATTATTAAAGAAAGGACCAGAATAATCGCTACGGTAGCTTTCTGACGCAGCTCCTGGCCGACGGTTGGTCCAATTGATTCAAACGCTTGCTCATCTATTGGGCTGTGAGCCTCGCGCAGCGCGGTGAGAATTGATTGGTACATCTCTTGGTTTACCTCTTTCATGCGAATAGTTACTTCGCTGTCTCCCAGTGGCTGGACAACCGGAGTGCCAACGTCAAAAGTGGCAACCGTGTTAGTAATCTCAGTTACCGGCGGGCGACCATCGGGATAATCAAGGCGGATCAGACTCCCGCCAGTGAAATCAATACTTGGTTTCAAGCCACCCATAACAAGCGCAATAACACCCGGCACGATCACGATCAGTGAAAGTGTATACCAGAGTTTTCTTTTGCCGACAATATCAAACATATAGTTAGCGTTCTATGCGGGTACTGACGAACCACCCAAGATGTCGTTCAAACCAGCGCCCGGACACCAGCCGGAGGAAGGTCCGACTGACCGTAATCGCTGAAAACATACTGATGAGTACGCCGAGGCCAAGCGTGATGGCAAACCCCTGGATAATGCTCGTACCAAACCACGCGAGGATAATAGTAGTTATTAAACTTGAAATATTCGAATCACGGATCGACGGCCACGCCCGACGAAACCCTTCTTCGACTGCCTGCGGGAGTGGTCGGCCATCTCGAAGTTCTTCCTTACACCGTTCGAAGATAAGGACATTCGCGTCGACGGCCATACCAATAGACAGGATAAATCCCGCTACGCCGGCGAGTGTCAACGTCACAGGAATCAGCTTGAATAAAGCCAGAATGACGAGAGCATAAATAACCAAAGCAACCACTGACAAAAGGCCGGGTAAGCGATAGTACAAAATCATAAATAGACCTACCAGTGCCAGGCCAATGAGGCCGGCAAGAAAACTCTTCTCAACTGATACTGCTCCGAGTGAGGCGCCGACGTTTTGCTGTGAAACGAGAGTAACCGGGACGGGCAAAGCACCAGCATTCAATCGCTGAGCAAGCAGCCGCGCTTCCTCCAGTGTAAAGCTACCGGTAATCACCGCACTCCCTGAAGTTATTTCGGTATTTACGCGGGGCAGTGAAATTGGCTGTCCATCGAGGAAAATACCAACAACATTACCAACGTTGCGTTTCGTAATTTCCGCGAACAGATCCGCACCCTCTTTATCAAATTCAAGGTTAACCTGCGGTTGATTTGTCGTCTGCTCAAATGAGACAAAAGCACGATCGAGATTTTTCCCAGAGAGATCAGTATTCACGAAATCAACTGTGCCCTCGGTCGGCTCCTTAGTAAACAAGATATGGCTCGCGCTCACTTGGTCGCCATCCTCTCCTGTTTTTTTGATGATATGATACCCAAACTGTGTCTCGACAACCTCAGGATAGATTTCACCAACTGACATCTTATCAAACACAACATCGCCAAATTCGGATACCATCACATCGCGGGTGAAGTAGCCGAGGTCGCCCCCTTTCTTGTCGCCAGTGTCCTGATCGACATTACCCGGATCTTCTGAGTATTGGTTTGCCAGTGCGGCGAAGTCAGTGTCCGGTTGGAGCGCCTCCTGGAGGACCTCTTCAGCTTTCGCTTTGGCTGCAGCATTTTTATCCTGTGCCGCTTGGAGTGCTTCAGGTGATAATTCTGTAGCCTTTTGCTCGCGAAACTCAAGCAGTGGAGTTTCACCAATCAAGTCAATCGCTTGCTGCACATCAGTTATGCCAGCCAGTTCAACGATAACCCGCCACTGATCGCCACTTTTATTTGTCTGTACGAGCGGCTCGGTCACTCCGAGCGTATTTACGCGCCGTTCAATGACGTCGCGCACACCCTCAAGCGCATCTGCTTCATCAGCGGGGGCGATGTCACTGGTATCGGCATTATAAACGAGATGCGTCCCACCCTGCAGATCGAGGCCGAGATGTACTTTTATTTGCTTATAGTAATCCCCAATCCTAATATCCGGGCCACTGGGGTAGCTAACCAGCCCAGCGAGGACTGAGATGAGGAGAATCCCTATAAATGTTATCCAAACGCGCTTGCGCATACTGTAAGTCAAAATCTAACCGCCCATAGCATTGGCGTTACCAAGTAGTATAGGGCATTATCAGGTACTTGGCAATTGCATCACGATCTCAAATAGCGTGTCTGAATCAATCTCACCATGATCCCAGTTGCCGGCGAGTCTACCATTATGATATAGAAATACTTGTGGAGATTCGTGCTTGATGCCGCTTATTTCTTCTGCATACGCGGACGCCTCTGGTGCCTCTTGCACCACCACGCGATGCACGACTATGTCGAGTTGTTTTTCTAGCCGGCGTAGCGCTGTTTGGGCGGCTGCACTCTGGTGACATGTTCTGCTGTGGATGAAAAGCAGCACGGGCATACTCATGCTGTGATGTACCGCCTCGTCAATATCTGATTTTTTTGTCATTGTTTTCATTATCACCAGCTATGAATGGGGGTACCGCTGATGAGCATGGAATGTATGTCGCGCATTCAGATAATAATCAAACAATTTGAGATAGTCGAGTACATGTCGAGTGATGAGAAAATGTTTGCGGACATGCTCTTTGCCTTGTCGACCAAGCCGACGAGCGCGGGTACGATTCGTTAGAAGTTTCAAGCAGG
>JAXDBW010000010.1:0-12055 GCA_034678405.1 Patescibacteria group bacterium
CTCAGTACTTAGTGAGAAGGGCTACGAAAAGCTTTTACCACCCTTCGTAGCCGAGTTACGCAAGGAGGTCAAAGCATGGCGGGAAAAGGGCTATACAGGGGCTACAGAGACCTCTGTAGCGCTTTTAAAGTGGTGGTTTACCGAAGAACACCCTATTACCGAAAAAGATGGAACAATCGGAAAGTTTCAGTACTATTTTGCTCAGCGGGAGTCTGTTGAAACAATTATCTGGCTTTATGACGTTGCTAAGCTCGAGGGGAAGTACGACCTCATTCGATTTGACCCCTCGGGTCGAGTTAGCCCGGGGATGTTTCAGGAGGATTGGTTGCGGTATGTAATAAAAATGGCAACCGGAAGCGGGAAAACAAAAGTTATGAGTCTTTTATTAGCGTGGGTATATTTTCATAAACTGTACGAGAAAGATTCCAAGCTCGCAAAAAACTTTTTAATGATCACGCCGAACATTATCGTATTGGAGCGATTAAAAACTGATTTCGAAGGACTTCGTATTTTTTACGAGGATCCCGTACTGCCAGAAAATGGTTACGCAGGTCAGAATTGGCAGGATGACTTCCAATTGACACTTCATCTGCAGGACGAGGTAGGGACCATCTCAAATACGGGCAATATCTTTCTTACGAACATCCATCGCGTGTTCGAGGGCGACATTCGTGAGCCAAGTCCGGATGATGAGAACACTATGGATTTTTTTCTAGGTAAGAAACCAGTTGGCAAAACAAATGATTCTAAGATTGACCTCGGTAAGATTGTTCGAGATCTTGATGAGTTGGTGGTGTTTAATGACGAGGCACATCACTTACACGATGAGAAACTGGCGTGGTTTAAATCATTGCAAGATATTCACAATCGATTAAAACTCAAGGACTCGCAAATCGCCTTACAAGTTGATATGACAGCGACACCTAAGAATAACCGAGGTGAAATTTTCGTTCAGACAATTGCTGATTACCCCTTAGTCGAGGCAATTCAGCAGCGGGTCGTAAAGAAACCTGTCCTACCAGATGAAGCAAGTCGTGCGAAGCTCCGCGAGCGAGAGAGTGCAATATTTACTGAAAAGTATCAAGATTACCTTCATCTTGGTGTGGAGGAATGGCGAAAAACCGCGAAGGAGCTGGAGCCAACGGGTAAGAAGGCTATTTTGTTTGTTATGACTGATGATACGGTAAACTGCGATGAGGTAGCTGAATATCTAGAGCGGAATTATCAGGAATTACAAAATGCCGTTTTAACTATTCACACAAACAGAACGGGTGATATTTCTGAAAGTCTAACTAGTAAAAACGAAGAGGAGTTAAGAAAACTACGTCGCCAGGCAAACGAAATCGATAGTAAGGAAAGTCCCTATAAAGTTATTGTATCGGTATTGATGCTAAAAGAAGGCTGGGATGTACGCAACGTCACCACTATAGTTGGCTTGCGTGCTTACAACTCCCCGGCACGGATTCTGCCGGAACAGACACTTGGTCGTGGTTTACGCAGGATGTTCTTTGGTCGGGAGGACGTAAAGGAATATGTCAGTGTACTTGGTACTCCCGCGTTTATGGATTTCGTGGAGTCGATTAAGGCCGAGGGTGTCGAGCTCGAGCAATGGGAGATGAGCAGCAAGTCAAAAGCTATCGTGCCGCATGTAATCGAGATTGACCGGGACAACAAAAAGAAGGATATCGCTGCTCTTGATATTGAAATACCGGTTTTAACGCCGAGGATACAGCGGGAATATAAGAATTTAGAAGAACTTAATGTAGCTAATTTTAAACATAGTAAAGTCGCTATTCAACAATTTAGTGAAGCAGAGAAAAAAGAGATTGTATTTAAGGATGTAGTACACGGAGAAAAGCACCATACTACTACGATAACGACGACTTTAGAGCCAAACTATCAAAGTGTAATCGGATACTTTGCACAAACAGTGATGAAAGAGCTACGAATGTTTAGTTGTTATGATGTGCTATTCGGTAAAATGAAAACCTTTATCCAGGATTATCTTTTTGAGAAACCCATTAACTTAAGTGATTCGAATATCCTACGTAACTTATCAGAGACGGAAGCAAAACGAACTATTATTGAAACATTCAAGAATGAGATTAACTCCCTGACGGTTCAGGACAAAGGTGATGCTGAAATTCGAAACTATATTAAGGTCAGCAGCAGTCGTCCGTTCGTGGTGACAGACCAGGCTTATTTTATTCCTAAGAAAAGTGTGTTTAATAAGATCGTCGGCGATAGTAACTTTGAGCTACGCTTCGCTGACTGGCTCGACAAGTGCGACGATATTGTTTCTTTTACTAAAAACTACTACGAGCTGCATTTTAAGCTTGATTACCAAAATGCCGAAGGATCAATAGCTTACTACTATCCTGATTTTCTCGTGAAAGTAAATCCACGCATGGTTTATGTTGTTGAAACTAAAGGTAGAGAGGACCTAGATGACCCACTCAAAATTGCCCGACTTAAACAGTGGTGTGAGGACGCAAATCGGAGGCAGAAAAGAATTACATTCGGTATGCTGTACGTAAAAGAAGAGGATTGGTCAAAATATCCTACAAAGGATTTTAGTTCGCTGGCGAAAAGTTTTAGTTAAATACTTTTTGGTAAGGGGACTGCTAGAGAAGGTCGTTTTTTAAGGTGGTCAAAAAATTAGTTTATCCTGTCCAATTACCATCTTTATCGTAATTGAGCGACTTTTCATAACCACATGCGTTCCAAACCAAATCGAATGCTGGTTTAAGGGTTTTTTCTAAGTCGACCTGCCAATCATTGATCAGTATTTCGGGTAAAAAAATGGTGTCTTTATCGATTGGGTAATAATCAGCTTCATCAAAAAAGAAATTTGATCCAGTTGGTACTATTTTAAATCCCTTGACGCCTATTAACGTTACGAAAACATATACAGGTGTTGCAACTTCAAGCTCGTTCATTATGGCAAATAGCTTTGGGATGTAATGTAATATCATGGGCTCATAAGCTGCGGGAATGTAAGCCGTGCCCTTGTCCTTCATCAGGGCCATACCTTCTACCGCTTCAATTGCCCCGTTTCTAAAAAGTTGAGTATAGGTATAGGACTTATCATCCTGACTGCCTGAATAACTCAAAAATCCATCTAAATTATATCTAGTATTCCAACCACCACCACTGCGCATTGGTTCAAGCTTTGCGGGGTTTGCTTTGTACGACTCGAAAGAGTACTTGATTCCCGGATTAAAACTACTCATTGGAATAATATGCAAAACAATTTTACCCCCTTCATAAAGAGGGACCGGTGTTTTTCCAGAAGAAATATCAATAATGCGCTGGGTATGAAAATTTTTTATTTTATCGATTAGCGTTTCTGACAGATTAAAGGCGGTCCTTAGTTCTATGGTGTCCAATTGGTATTTACCTGAGGAGTTACGAGCATTGAACTTATCATTACCTTGAAATATCACACGGTGTGGTCCTATCCAACTTTGATTGATTCTGATTATTAAGACATACTTTTTACTGGCCAGGAGGATGGGCTGAATTGAATAGACGATTCGTGGTTCAATACCATCACGAATAATATTTTCTAGCTGGAGTTTTTGTTGATCTACGTTTTCTATTTCCACCCCCGTCACTTTTACTGGTGCTCCACCCTTTTCTTCAATACCAAAAATCAAATCTCCACCAATCGTATTTGCGAATGAAGACACATCAGCTAAGAATTCTTTTTTTTCTGATGGACTGCCACCTGGTAGACCAGCTTTATACTCGATTTGTTTCCCTTCAGAAACGGAGTTTTTAATAAGGTCTTCCAAGTCATCTTGAATAATTTTGTCTAATGGTTTATTGATCACGTGTATAAAAAATCTAATAATTCCAGTTTTTCTACTGGCAATTTCTTATTTTACGCTGATACAGGGTATTTTACAACCCTGATGCCTATGTACTGACGGATCGATAAAGTGTTAACTGTACATTCAAGATTATCTCTCAATGAGATAGCCAATAATCCAGAAGCTTGCAAGTATGAGCAATGTGACGGAATAGACCTTGAAAATCTGTTTAAAATTCAATGCTACCTTTTGCATTCGATACTTGGTTTCGGTGCCGTAAGTAATTAAGCCTGAATTTTGTGTTATGTCTTTCCAAACACGAAACGACCCGAGAGGAATTAACGGTATCCAGAAAAAAGTAACCCACTTTGTACTGATATGTGATTTGTCAGGGTTTATTTTGTCCTTCCCGTACAATCTTATACCAGTACCATTTAGTGTGAACATATTTTTTCATATAAAACATAAAGCCCCCCGCCAGTGGATCTTTCGATCCCATACCCCTTTCGGAGCATGACCTTACGAGGGCCCTGGACGGAGAGCTCAATATCCTCGTAAGGTTTTGACGCCATGCCGCGTGTTAACGCGGTTTAGGCACTAAATTGTAGGTGTCTCCATTTTACCATAAAAGCAGCATTTTGGAAGGTTTAATTAAAAATGTCGGATTTCATTTCAATCCGATTTGATGCAGATTAGTTTAAGGGTATGAACAGGTTGACAAATTGTTTTATTGTGATAAAATAGAATCACAAAGGTTCATTTGAAGAAAATTAAACGAGGAGATATCCCTAAGGGGATACACCACAACTTTGATCTAAATCGAAGTTGAAGACCTCTCAAAGGCGGAGCTTTGAACGATTTGTCGTTCATCGAAGTTCAATCTTTGAGAGGTTTTTTAATCCAAAAAATGTTGAGTGAATTATGAGTGCAAAACAAGTAAAAACGAGGAAAACCGGCCCGTACAAAAAGACTGAATATGAGGAGTTTATTAGGTTTACAGCATTACCTAGGGCTTTACGAGAACAAGACTTTGGTTTTATGACCGATGAGGCCTTTATCAAACACTTCAAGCTAAGCTCAGCAACGGTATTTGATTGGAAATCAAGAGAGAATTTTTGGGCAGACGTAAGTAGGACCACAAAGAGGTGGGGCCGTGATCGAACGCCTAACGTGTTACTCAGTCTTTACCGGACAGCGGTGAAACAGGGGAAAGCCGCTGAAGCTAAGTTATGGTTAGAAATATTTGAAGACTTCTCAACCAAATCAGAGACCTTTTTGAATGTTCACCGCGAGAGCCTGAAAAATATCCAGAATAATGTTCGCGCGCTACTCGAGCAAGAAAAAGCTAAAAAAATATGAAAAGCTTGAAAGAATTACATCAAGAGTTTATGGATGAAAAGCAATATTCCGAGAGACTGCGGCCCTCTACCCTGAAAGGATATGCCGAGAGCTTTAAATTACTTAATAAGCTAATTCCCGGCCTATCCGTGGAAGATCTTACAAGAGAAACTATGAACAGATTTTTCAAGCAATTAGAGACCCGTAAAAGAATTGTTGGAAAAGGTAGAGAAGTCAATGGTGTAAGGGCTTCTACAACATTAACTTATTGGTCAAAATTAAATACCTTCTTTGAGTGGGTTGTATCTCAAAAGGATAATAAAGGTAAACCAAAGTATATAAGGGTTAATCCTTTACTAGGCATCAGGCGCCCTCAGGTCAAATATGATGATCGTAGGTGGCTAAACCACCAGGAGCTTGAAAAAATTATGACCGCAACAATATTGAATGCTCATTGGCTTAATAATTATGTAAGAAAAAGGAATATCGCCATCATCTTGACACTACTTTTTACTGGGATAAGAAGTGGTGAGTTAGTAGGACTATACGTATCTGATATTGATTTTGAGAGGCGCCTTTTAACTATTAGGGGAGAAACGTCAAAATCACGCGAGCATAGAAAGGTCCCAATCAATCCCAAACTTTGGACGCATTTGAACGACTACCTTGATGCAAGAAAAAAAGAAAATAAAATGACTCCATACCTGTTTACATCTTCCACAAAGGATGAGGGTTTTACAGCAGATGGTTTGAAAAGTGTTGTTAAGCATATAGTAAAAGCATCGGGGGTTAAATTTCATCCACATAGATTCCGTCATACGTTTGCAGTGAATTTAAGCCTAAGAAATATTGATGTTTATCATCTAAAAGTACTTATGGGCCATCAGAATATCGATATGACAACGAAATACCTCCGCCATTTCCCGCAAACGAAGATGCGTGAAGATATCAATACACTTTCACTTGAAAATATGGCATAATTGTGATAAAGTGATCATTGACGCGCTACTTACCAATAAAATACGCGATACGTTGCAGTACTGCGAATTTCGAGGCATTTACGACGCCGTGGTCGACGGAACAGGTCGTCCCGACCAACACGCAGTTACGCGCCGAACAACGTTTTTATGCGTAATATTAGGCTTAATTGAGCCGAAGAGCCTAAACCAGGTTAATGGTAAGGAGTAGGTCCGCGGTTCGACTCCGCGCAACGGCTGTAACGGGGGAAGTAGAGCAGCGTTGTGAGTAGTTGCGGTTTCCGGCACAGCCGGACCAGGCTCTGCCTGGCGACTCCGCGCAACGGCTCCATGGGTAGGTACCGAAGCGGTCAAACGGGGCAGACTGTAAATCTGCTGGCATTCGCCTTCGGGGGTTCGAATCCCTCCCTGCCCACCATTTACGAAGGTAACCATAGTTGCCGCATCCGTGAATCTTTGATAAGTATACCGGCCGGTCTGGATTCGAACGGGTAGAAGCGAGACGCATGTCGCGCGTCGACACATATGACGAATAGGAATATGTGGCGCTACCCTGATTGAGAATCCCTCCCTGCCCATAGCTCGTTTCCGGTACGTACGGAAACATGTTCGTACCACACTAGTAAAAGAGTGGCAGCTCACTAGAGCTCTGCACCAATGTGCAGAGCGAAGGGATGAGAAAGCCGCAGCGATGCGCGAGTTTCCAAAGGAAGGCGAGCGCCGCGAGGCGGGGCCGACGAAGATTTCCGTCAGGAAATCTATCGGTGACCGAATCCCTCCCTGCCCGCGGGCCATTACGCACTCCGGACTTCGTGATCTCAGACTTGCTGAGCCCACTCCGCCCTCCGCGCGTATGTCCCTTTCCCCAAAAAATGCCGTGCATTTTTCGGGGCCCCGAATGCTAATAAGCACATCTTTAATAATATAGCCACATACTTTCTGAAAAACCTGGGCTCGTGCCGGGATAGCTCAGCTGGTAGAGCAACTGTTTTGTAAACAGTAGGTCGGAGGTTCGAGTCCTCTTCCCGGCTCCAGCCAGCTCAGGTGGGCCGAGGCCACGAGTAACGCAAAAAGTTTTGCGTTACGAGCAGCCGAGGCGGGCATAGCGATATCGCCAACGGCGATCGCGAAGCCCCGGAAGAGCAACTGTTTTGTAAACAGTAGGTCGTCGGTTCGAATCCGACCGTTGGCTCCAGACTAATATAACATCACTATGTCACAAGACAATCTCATAAAATTCGAATGCACCGAGTGTCATCGGATCAACTATCATTCACGGAAAAATAAGAAGCTCCTGAAGGATAGGATTGAGCTGAAAAAATACTGCAAGTGGTGCAAAAAACACACTGTCCACAAGGAAACAAAGTAGCAGGTGTCTGGTAAATGATTTCATTTGTTTATCACTGGTTGTGGATGCACAATTTCTAATTTCTAATGCCGAATTTCTAAAGCGTTTGATAATTTAGAGTTAAAGATTAGAACTTGCTTGGGATTTAGAAATTAGATATTGAAAAATTATTCATGTGGGGGTGTAGTGTCAATGGTAGCACGACGGTCTCCAAAACCGTAAGTCAGGGTTCAAATCCTTGCGCCCCTGTATCGCGATCTCATGAAGGATCATGGTGGCTGATGCTCATCATGGCTTTTTGCGCTCATCGAATTTGAACGGGCAGCAGCGAACATGGAATAGAGTGACGCAGTGAGCGCCGATGGGGTGCCAGTGGCACGCCATCGCTGCCCCGGACGAAAATCCTTGCGCCCCCTGACAAAGAAGCACATCGCATGACGAGGTGTTTTTTGGTATACTATCTATTGCATATTATTCTCAATAGTATATATTGTGGCTACTACATACGCAAAACGATACTTCGGAGCAGGAATTGGCATGGGAGTTATCCTGGTTGCTGGGGCTATTGGGGTGAGCATATGGCAATCTGATTCTCCCCGAGAGAATAGTCAAGACAAATTCACCCGTGAATTTACTGGTTCATACGCTCGCGCAGCAGAGCACGCGGGTAACACAGTTGAAGTCACACTGCGCGCGTCAGCTACTAGCGTGGAGATTATCGACGGAGTACAGACACATGTATGGGCATACAATGACCGTGTGCCGGGTCCAGACATACGAATTGCGCTCGGCGATACATTACGGGTAACGCTAGCCAATGACCTCAACCAGCCCACCACTATTCACTGGCACGGCGTCAGAGTTCCCAACGCCATGGATGGCGTGCCCGGCGTTACTCAGTCAGCAGTTGGACCCGGAGATACGTTTGTGTACGAATTTACCCCACCTGATGCGGGAACGTTTTGGTTCCATCCGCATGTGCGCGGAAGTGAACAAGTCGAGCATGGGCTCTACGGCACACTCGTCGTGGAAGATGAGTATGCAGATCAATACTCACAAGACATTGTATGGGTCCTGGATGACTGGCTGCTCCAGGAAGATGGCCAGCTCTATCCGCAGTTTAATACCCGACATGATTTGGTACACGATGGTCGCTGGGGCAACGTTATTACAGTGAACGGATCTCCGTCCGAGGAGTTCAGGGCAGCACCGGGTGAACGGATACGTCTCCGGCTCGTGAATGCTTCGAATGGGCGGGTCTATACTCCCGATTTTGGCAGTCTCAATGCATCTATCATCGCGGTGGATGGGATGCTGGTGGGAGCAGCTTTTGCACCAGGTGATTTCGAGCTTGCACCCGGCAATAGAATAGATATTGACATCACCGTTCCTGAAGTGGGTACGTATCCTATCGTCGATCGATTTGCTGGTCGGTACAATCCGCTGGGGAGTATACGTGCGGACGGGAGCGCAGTCACGACGCCTGATTTTGCTATCCCGCTGGCCGCGCATATGCCAGCGTGGCAGGGAGCGGCTGATAGCACTCCTGATCTGGTGTATGAGCTGGATGCACGCGTGGGTGGCCCGTACGGAGTATCATGGACGCTTAATAATGAAGCCTTTCCTGATAGTACTGAGCGTAGGCTGGAGCTGGATACATTTCAGGTCGTGCGGTTTGATAATGCATCGACTCGGCTGCATCCAATGCATTTACATGGTCAATTCTTCAAGGTCATCGTTCGTAATGGCAATCCTGTCGACGAGCCATACTGGCGCGATACAGTCCTCGTCAATCCTCAAGAGACGATAGATGTAGCGTTGGTGCCGACGGAGGAGGGATCATGGGCGCTACACTGTCATGTATTAGAGCATGCCGAGGCTGGTATGATGACTACGGTTAACGTGTCATAATCTATGTATCTACCTGTATATTTGTCGTCGAGTAAAGCATTTTTTGGTATACTTATTCCATTCTTGATTGACTCTATGAAATACCATGAAAACCATCGTCATTAATGATTCCCACTATGGAAATACCGAGCAGATAGCTCGGGCCATCGCTACCGGAGCTGGGGGACACGCTATCCGTGCTACTCAGGAGGAGGCGGTTAATTGGGATGAGGTGGGCGTCATTATAGTCGGTTCACCCACCCAGGGTGGTCGTCCGACCGAGGTTGTCCAGCATTTCCTCGCGCGCATCCCAGATCATGTATTGCGTGGGAAGACCGTGGCCGCTTTTGATACGAGATTTGAAGAGGCATCTCAAAAGTTCCCTCTCCGCATGCTTATGAAAACAATTAAGTATGCCGCAGAAAAGACAGAAAGTGCATTAATCGCCCGCGGAGGAGTATCAGCTGGTGCGATGGGCTTCATCGTCACTGGCAAAGAAGGTCCACTCAAGCGCGGTGAACTGGAACGGGCAAAAGAGTGGGGACGGACTCTGGTCAAATCATCATGAACGTCGTTGACTCATTAACCCATTTTCCCGATGCTGCCGCCGGACTCCAACTCCGGAAGCACCGCCTCGGCCAGCAGTTTGATATTGAGAATGCTGGCCGGTTTAGCATATTTCGTGAAACTATCCAGACCAAACCACTCGACGCTGAGCCGGTGGTTCTCGTCATTGGCTTTCGCCTGAAGCTTATCAAGTCGATTACTGTGCTGCATTGGCTATTCCAGCGGTTGTGTATCATCACTACTCCGTTTTGGGCTGGGCTCAGTGGATTTCGCACGAAGCTCTGGATGGTAAACCCGACAACACAGGACTACATGGGTATCTATGAGTGGCGGGGGGTAGATAATGCGCAGGGGTATATTCATTTCCTGGTGCCCATCCTCCAGATATTTGCTATTCACTCATCCATCTGGCATCGGACGTATGAGCACCAAGATCTCGAGCAATACCTCCAGTCGCGGCAGGTCGTGGAGCATGATACAATACAGTCATGACGAAATATAACCACACTTCTGTCCAGTCCTCGAGCGCTTCATTGCG
This sequence comes from Patescibacteria group bacterium, assembly GCA_034678405.1. Lineage (GTDB taxonomy): Bacteria > Patescibacteriota > Patescibacteriia > UBA10025 > JAHIVO01 > JAXDBW01. The sequence goes on from JAXDBW010000010.1 coordinate 10,474, forward strand.
TGAGGTTGTGTTTGGCATGGAGGACGGTATGGTGTCGACCCTCGGGGCAGTGACCGGTATCGCGATTGGCAGTCAGGATCACTTTACGGTTATTCTGGCAGGCATGGTTATTATCGCCGTTGAGTCTATCTCTATGGGAGTGGGCTCATATCTCGCAAATCGCTCCGAACTCGATATGCGGCGGCGCTACATGCGCGAGGAAAAAGAAGAAATTCGAGAGTATCCAGGTGAAGAGCGTAGAGAATTAACCGATATGTTTATTCGGGACGGGTGGCCTGAGGATCTCGCACATACCATGACTGCGGCAGCGAGTCGAGATAAGAAACTTATGTTGAAAGAAATGGCCTACCGCGAGCTGCATATCATTCCTAGTGATGAATCGCATCCACTGGGCAATGGGCTCAAGATGTTCGGGTCATATATTATCGGGGGAATGGTGCCGCTTATTGGGTATTTTCTTTTGACTGTGGATCGGGCGATGCCCGTTTCTATCATTGTTACTCTCCTGGGCCTCTTTGGTCTCGGCATGGCCACAACCCGATTTACAAAAAAAGCTTGGTGGCGTTCGGGTTTGCGCATGTTGGCGCTCGGGGGTACCGCCATGGTCATTGGACTTATCGTCGGTGAACTGGTGCGGGTGAATTAGATCGGGTGAACAGCTTGACAGAATATGGTATACTAAGCCTCGTATGGAGGATGGTTTCATGTACCAACGAAACAAAAAAATAAACGGTTTTACCTTGGTTGAGGTTTTAATTACCGTTGCTCTATTTGCGATCCTGGCGGGTTTTGCGGCGCCCGCGTTTTCCTCATATCAGCTGCGCAATGATGTCGATATCGCCTCTATCACCCTGGCTCAGAGTGTACGTCGGGCCCAGGCTCTCGCGATGGGAGTGGATGGGGACAGTCAGTGGGGTGTCGCGGTCGCACCGGGTGCGGTCACTATATTTCGAGGAGACACATTTGCTACGCGAGATACAGACTATGATGAAGTGATTGACCTCAACCCAAACGTTTCAGTCACCGGCCTGGCTGAAGTTACTTTTGCCAAATTGACCGGCGATCCGAGCACAACGGGAGATGTGACGTTTAGCGCCAACGCCCGAACAGTAACCGTGACCATCACCGGTCAGGGAGTGGTGGACTACTAACTATGCACTGGTCACGTTCACAATCAGGTATATCCCTCGTCGAGATATTAGTGGCCGGCGGTATTTTTGCGTTAGTTATTTCCGCCCTGATCGGATCGTACCTCACTGGTCAGGAATCTACGGCCCTGGCTGGCACTCGTGAACGCGCCGTGCTTCTCGCTGACGAAGGGATTGAAGCAGCCCGAAGTATTCGCGACGGCGGGTGGAATAATCTCACTGATGGTACATATGGCTTGGTACTCGCCGGCGATGTTTGGACTCTCAGCGGTAGTAGTGATGTCACTGATATTTTTACGCGGTCAGTGACCATCTCAACTATTAGTGACACGGCTAAGGACGTAGTAGTCGATGTGGACTGGCGGCAAAACGGTCAGCGGTCTGGCTCGATTTCGATGGAGACACGACTGACTGACTGGCAGCTCCCCGCTATG
>JAXDBW010000011.1:0-63847 GCA_034678405.1 Patescibacteria group bacterium
ATATCAACTAACACGCAAAACCCAAAACCAACAAAACGCTCATTAGATGAGTAAGAAAGCTCTTCGGCTCAGCTCTGTATAGAGCTTCGCTCAGAGCCTTCGGAAAGCGAGGTGACTATGGACAGTCATCGTGCGATAGGGAGCATTTCTCTGTGGGTCTCTCCGTATCGCATGTGATCTTTACAAACGAACTGCAGAAATTCTCGTAAACTGAAATTGTAAACTCGAAGAAAAAAGGAGCGTAACAATGAGACGCTCACATGTACTCTGGATGATTGCCAGCCTCCTGGCTATCGTACTCTATGTCGGAGCCTGCTCCGATATCTCCGAAAACCCGACCCAGTCCTCCGTGATCAATCCGCCGTCCCAGGCGACCGACCCGCCGGCCGCTACAGATCCCGGTACGCCCAGTGATGGGCTGGGAGATTATCCATTCACTGAGTATATTGGTATCAGTGCAGATTCAATCAATGCGCTCGGGGCGGCCGCTATGAATGCCGAGGGTGGTAAACGTAGCAACGTGTCTATAGCCGCAGGCTGGCAGCTCTATGTATCGGTACCATTCTATAGTCAGAATGACCCGAGTTTTAAGAATAAAGGACTTGGGTTTAACTACTGTGGGAATTCCACCATTGGTCGTTATGGTTGCCACCTCTGCTGCATCTCGATGCTTTATGCGAAGTGGGGATACTACAACATGAACCCCGCGACTCTAAATGACTGGAAAGTGGGAACTCGTTCCCACTATGCATTCAGCACGGCGGGCTGTGGCGACCTCATACGGCCTGCCCAAGCGTTACAATACCCGGCAATGTCCAGAAATGTACGGTATATCTCTGCTGGTCAGATCTATTACTATCTGCAACGTGGCATTCCGGTGATCATCGAGGTGGGTACCAGTTTTGGAACTCATTTCATGGTAATCTTCGCCTTCGATGGTAGGATATTCTGGGTCAAGGATCCACTGAAAGACGCGGCACATCAGAATCAGGGGCTCTACGGATCATTTATTTCGGCGCGCGTGTATGGGTATTAACCTCGCTGACAAAAATTGGGAGGTGGCAAGTCCGCCTCCCAGTGATAAATAATTTAATTACATATGAGAACAAAAGTCTTATTTACAATTATTCTAGCATTATTAGCTTGGTTTATTATTTGGCTGTGGTTAGGTAGCGAAACAGAACCCTCAACTCAAATCACAAACACGCCTACTGGAGGCCAAATGGAAGTTTACACACATTCTAACCCTAGCTTTTCTTTCGATTATCCTAAAGGCTGGCAGATTGACGAAACGGACTCGTCGATACTGGTGTATGTTGAAGCAGCGCCACAGGGTCAGCGCTATCAGATAACCATTATAATTAACGAAAATCCAGATTTACTTTCCGCTCAAGAGTTTGCCATGCAGCAGATGATGGAACTCAATCATCCGGCAACAGTTTCGATAGGCGAAGTTGGTGTTGGAAATTCAGTTGGATATGGCCTGACTAATGTGTTTGCCAGTGACGAAACAGATGAGAAGCTGTATGTACGACTGGATGATATGATGTTGGTCATTTCGTATCCTACCGCATTTGGCAATGAGTCGGTTTACAATCCAGAGCAGAATTACCAAGTCGCTCGGGACATAGTGCGGAGCTTCGTAATAAATAGTAATCAGCTGACCAACATACAAACGAATACGAATATTCAAAAGAGTGATGTTATCAGCTTCCAGCAGGGGAATCCAAATAGTAAATTATTGTTTTCTCAGGTTGGTCTTGGTGTGGCAATTCCCAATTTTTATTATCAGGTTACAGAAGATGAGATTTCTCAGTACAACAATGCTCAGGGAGAATACATCCAGCAAAATGCCTGCCGCGGATTGAGCATTAATGCGGAGGACTCATTTAAACTGTGGTTTAGTTTTGATGAGTTTACGGACCTCTGTGGGACAGAGCGCTTTTTTTCATCAGTTAGTGAGCCTCAGTATGATTTCTCTGATGAAGAGTTTTGTGAACAACTCTCGCTGATTCCGAGTCTTGAATATAACGGATGTGGAGCCTTTGCCGACCCGCCAAAAGGGTTCACCGGCTATAGTTATTTCCAATTCATCCCAGACTATGGGGGGGATGGAACCGGGACAATTGTGCGTGAGGTATATTTACGGGGGATCAGTGACAAGAGAAAGGAAATTATTGTTGGATACCTGCCATCAGAGAGCGAGATCTTGTGGATAAAGGAGTATGAATTTGAAGATTATATTAACAGAATTGATGATGGAGAATTTTCTGGATTTCTGTACTCGTCTCAAGCGGTAAAGACATTTGAGTCAGTCGTCCGCTCTTTGGAAGTAACATGAATGTATACAAACCAAAAACTCGACCTTAGTCTTGGTGAGGTCGGTCGGGTCTTTGGCGCTCGTCATGGAAATTTAAAACACATCAGGTCTACATCATCCTGAGCAATCTCTCGCAAGAGATAGGTTCGGATAACATAGATTTCGTAACGGACGTATTTTGTTAAATTTCCTGAGCTGTATTTGCATTCTATTCATTTGCCTAAAACTGTCAAGCGCGCATGACAGATAGGGATTCATTAATTAACTAATCTAAGCCACAATATGAATCTGAATAAAGCCCAAATTATTGGGAATTTGGCGGCAGACCCGGAAGTCCGGTCGCTGCCGTCGGGCCAGTCCGTCGCGACGTTTCGTCTCGCGACCAACCACCGCTGGGTAGACAACAAGACGAAAGAAAAGAAAGAGTCGGCGGAGTTTGTGCCGATCGTCGCGTGGGGGCGCCTGGGGGATGTCGTCGGGAAATACCTGAAGAAGGGCGATCGCATCTATATGGATGGCCGGCTGCACACCCGTCAGTGGGAGAATGCGGAAAAGCAGAAACGCTCCCGCATGGAAATCATTATGGAAAATCTCATCATGCTCGGTGGAGCTAAAAAGAAAGCCGAGGACGACACCACGAAAGTCAACGATGAGGTTGTCGTGGAAGAAGTCGACGTCAATAAGATGCCGATCTCGGAAAAGGAGTAACTCCAGAAAAGGAGTCACCACTCCTTTTCTTCCGGGTCGTATCGTTCTTGGGGAAGGTCTCGGTACGATTCGGAAGAAAGGGAGCGATCATATGAAATCACTACTCATTATTTTTCTCATCTTCAGTATGTGCCATCCTGCTATGGCGCTTGAGAATGTTCATATTGTTATCCACGAAATTCACGTCAGTGGCGGGAGTGGCAGCAGTACTGATGAGTTTGTCGAGTTATTCAATCCAACTGCTGCGGATGTTTCATTAGTCGGTTGGCAGCTCGTGAAATACACTGGCAGCGGCAGTGAGTACGTATTGGTCGACGATTTCGGTACGGCCAGCATTCCGGCCGGCCGGCATTTCCTCGTTGCCCATCCGAGTGGCTATAGTGGAGATGATGATCCTGATGTAGTGTATTCGACCGGCAACTCTATCGCCGATAATAATACAGTAGCTTTAATTGATTCTGCCGATGCAGTAGTGGATCTGGTCGGATATGGTTCAGCTACAGTCGTTGAGTCGGCAGCGGCGATCAACCCGGGAGGAAATAAAAGCATAGAGCGGGTTGGTGGTGATACTGATAATAACGCCGCGGATTTTCTCGTCCGTGATGTGCCAACCCCGCACAATAGTTTGCACGAACTCCCAACCGAGAATTCGCAAACGGAAGTCTATTCATCAGCCATATCCATCGTTGAGTTGTTTCCTGATCCAGTGGGCACTGATGACGATGAATTTATCGAACTATATAACGCCGGCTCCGTATCAGTTGATCTGGCTGGTTGGCAGCTCGGGGACAATAGTACCCGCCGCTATACCATCCCCAATCAGGTTATTGGTTCTGGTGAATATGTCGCGTTTGCCAAGTCAGCCACAGGCATTTCCTTGAATAATACTGGTGATGCCGCTCGGTTGTATTGGGCGGATGGTACTGAGGTGAGCACTGTTGTATATGATAGCTCTCACGAAGGGCAATCCTACGCTCTGGTACAGGGTGTCTGGCAGTGGACCGATACCGTGACGCCCGACGAAGCAAATGTCTATTATATAGACAATGCGCCACCGACAGCCTCGTTTACTATGAGCGCAGAATCGGCCAAAGTTGGCGTGGTTGTTACGTTTGATGGGCGGGACAGTAGCGATCCCGATAACGACGTGTTGTCATATCGTTGGGATTTCGGCGACGGTACCGGAAGTACAGATGAACGTGCGGAGCACAGTTTCCAGTCGTCGGGTATGTATCAGATCACCTTGACGGTAATTGACGAACATGGTGTGGAGAGTGAGGTCGGCGACCAGATTACTATTATCGATTACGATTATTCATCAGCGTTGATTATTTCTGAAGTTCTACCAAGCTGTTCGCCGTCAGATAGTCAGTGCGAATTCATTGAATTGTACAATGGCGACTCGCGAGATATCTCTCTGGATGGCTGGCAGCTGACGGATCAGTCGCGCTATTTTACATTTGGCCCAGAGGATCGCATCGCGGCCGGTGGCTATCTCGTGATTGAGCGGCCGCGGAGCAAGATTACCCTGAACAATAGCGGTGATCAATTATATTTGATTGATCCAGCGGGGAATATTATCGCTGGCGTCGACATTCCGAAGGCCACCAAAGATTTTTCCTTTGCATTCAGTCATGGCGCTTGGCATTGGACAGAGGTTGTGACGCCAGGCGAGCCAAATGAAATTATTGAGCCGGTTCAGGAAGAAAATGATGTGGAGATTGCCGCTGATATTCCTGACCTCGGGGAGATCCCGATCGGTGCGGTGACCGAGGATATGATCGGCAGTCGCCTGACGGTAACCGGCGATGTCGAACGGGCAAATAGCCGTGGCATTTATCTGATGGATGAGGCGGGGAACATCCTCCGCGTCTATATCCAGAAAGCCACCGGCATTGTGCAGCCCGATCTCGAGCCGGGGCAGACTGTCACGGTGAGCGGGGTGCTGGACAAAACGTCGGCTGGTTTGCGACTGCTGCCGCAGGTAGCCGAGGACATCGTTATTCATGCAGATCTTACTGGTGCTGAGCATGGCGTAGTGCTCGGCGCCTCTGACGAAATGCAGCCAGAAAGCATTGCCGTAGAAAGCGCGCCCTCCTCACCGATGATATACATTATTATCACCGCCATTAGTGTAGTGGTGTTGGCTGGTGGGTTACTGATTCGTCAGCGAGTGATGGAGCATAAATAGCCTGGACAGCCCTGTCATATCTTGACAAAAGCACGCCGGCATGGTAGCATGGGCGGTTAGTTTTGATCTTTTTAGCTTAATATTTCTCGGCGCAGACTGATACAATGTTTCATTGCATCGAGTCTGGACGATCGAGGAAAAACTACAAGGAGTGTTCCGTATGGGACAGGCCGTACGTATTGAGATGGCACAGGGCGTGCTTGAGTATGCCGATGAGCCATTGTGCACTGACGCGCAGATTGATGCAGCGCTACGAATCGTAGAGCTTCACGAAGACGATCTGTTTGCGCTATTGCCCCCGGACCATATCTGGAATCGCGGTAAGCGTGAGCATATGTCTCAAGCACACGAGGCTAAGCAGCCAATCGTTGATCAGTTCAGTCGGGTACTGGCGCCGGTCAATTTCCGGTTGCTGGATTTCATCTTTCGGGTCCATGATCTCGGCCGGGTGTACGAAGGCGCTGTTAAACTCGGCTCGTTGCCCGAATACCTCACCTACTGTGGTGATCACGCCCGTCAGTCAGTGCTCATCCTCGATGAGTGGGGAGCGCTTGATTGTTTCAGTGAAGAAACGCGTTCCTTGATCACGTATGTGATCGAGCATCACGTTGGGCCGGAAACGCCGACTCTGCCCGATGCGCCGTCAGCGTCTGCTGCAGCGCAGTACCTCTTCACGTGCCTGCTGCGAGATTGTGACAAGTACATCATCTTCAGCGAGCGGACGGCGCAGTATCTCCACGATGACCGCAAGCGCGCCGCGGAGATGGAAATCCATCATCTGCGGGAGCTCGGCCGGATTGAGCCGATTGAATTTCTGGACACGTTCCAGAATCATCGCACGCCCGACAAGACCCAGATGGTCTCATATGAGGCGTACATGTTGTATTTCCTCTCCTGGATCTACGACGTGAACCTGCCCTCGGTCCTGAAGGCGATCGTGGCCTCGGGCGCTATTGAATTGCTACTGGAGTACTTCCGTCAGCAGCTCCCGCAGGAGATTGCTGATCAGATCGAATCGTCGGTCACGACGTATCTCGATCGTCATCACGTTTCCTTGGTCGTCTAGGCGTAAGCGACTTACGGAACAAGCCCAGAGTGGTTAGCAGCAATGCTGGCCACTTTTTTTATCTGCTCAAAATCGCTATACTATGGGTACGATTATTGACCCATACATATGGCCAACCACGATATCATCCACTGGATCTCGCAATCGCGAGCCAATGGCAAAACGGACAAACAAATCCGGGAGGAGCTCCAGCAAAATGGCTGGCTGTCTTCACAAATCGATCAGGCGCTGGAGCAGGCAGATGCCGAGCCTATCAGCCGCGCGATTACCAAACGCAAAATGTTTACCACTGCGCCTCGCGCGTGGACAACGATGGGCATGGTACTCGTAGTTGTTGTCGTTGCGGTAGCTTTATATTTCGTGAATGACCATTATCACTTCGTGGGGCATTTTGGGAATACCAACACTAGCACGAATAGTGCAGCCGGATCATTTCCAACTGTGGATGCGCAGCTCGACGCCCAGTCGCAGCTGCAGAAGTTCTCATCGTATGATGATGTGGCTACGTATCTCGCGAATAATACCCAGGCGAGTTATTACGGCGGGATGGGGACCGCCACGCTTAATGAGACACGCGACATTGCCGTCGAGGCCTTACCGACCCCGATAGGGAGTAGCCAGGGAGAGACTTTTGGACTGGGTACCGCTGATCTCAAGGCTGCGCCATCTGCCAATATTATCCCCGACTACTCAGCGACGAATGTTCAAGTCGAAGGGGTGGACGAAGGTGATATTGTGAAAACTGACGGCGACTATATCTACGCCATCTCAGAGAAAAATCTCTTCATCATTGATGCGCGGCCGGCTGGTGAGATGCAGATTATGTCGACGATTGTCTTTGACAATGCCCCTCAGGATATCTATCTTGATGGCGACCGCATGATTGTCTACGGCTCGGACTGGACGACGAGCGAGCGGCCGGTATTTGACACGATCCGTTCGACTGGATTTACGTATGTAAAAATATTTGATATTTCTGATCGCGCCAACCCCGCGCAGGTACGGCATTTAGATTTTGAAGGTTCGTATAGTCAGTCGCGGATGATCGGAGACTATCTCTATCTCGTGACCACCCAGCCGACCTATGTGACCTACGACGATAATCCCGTACCGATTCTCCTGGACGATGACGCTGTCGTGCCACTCGGTGAGCGCAACGGCTTCAATCCCGATGTCTACTATATCGATGCGCCCTACTACGCTCAGATCTTTACTACGATTTCCGCGGTTAATGTGATGCAGTCGGATGCGGCGGTAAATGCTGATGTATTTCTCCTGAGTGGCGCCGAGCAGCTCTATGTCTCACTGGATAATATGTATGTGGCATACACGAAATACGTCGATGAGCTGTCATTGACCATCGATATATACAAGCAGATCATTGTGCCAAAACTGACCGCGGCTGAGCAGCAGCAGATCACGGACATCGAAGCAGCGCCAAATCACGTGCTCTCTCTCGAAGAAAAGACGCAGAAAATACTGACGGTGATGCAGCGGTATGTGTCCACATTGTCGTCCGATGCTGAAGAGGCACTCCAGGCGCAAATCGAGCAAGCTATCCAGGATACCTATGATGATATCTCAAAAGAGCTCGAAAAGACAGTCGTGCATCGGATTGCCATCGACAAAGGCAGCATCACGTACGAGGCAACGGGGGAGGTGACCGGGCATATATTGAATCAGTTCTCTATGGACGAACACGATGGGTATTTCCGGATCGCCACGACGAAGGGGCAGACCTGGTCCCGATTCGATGAGGGGTCATCTCAGTCATATAATAATCTGTATATTCTCGACCAAAATATGAAGCAGGTAGGCGCGGTCGAAAACCTGGCCGAAGGGGAGCAGATATATTCCGTCCGCTTCATGCAGAACCGTGCATACCTCGTGACATTCCGCCAGACCGACCCACTCTTTGCTATTGATGTCTCTGACCCGCGCAATCCGACAGTCCTCGGACAGCTAAAAGTGCCAGGGTTCTCATCGTATCTCCATCCATATAATGATAATCTTCTCATTGGATTCGGGAAGCAGGCGGACGATGACGGGCGAGTCCAGGGTCTGAAACTATCCCTGTTTGATGTCTCTGATGTCAATAATTTGCGGGAAGTGGACACGTATGAGATGGGAGATCGGGGGAGTGATTCCATCGCGCTGAATGATCACAAGGCCTTTCTCTTTGACCGGGATAAAAATCTCCTCGTCGTACCGGTATCACTTCGGGATGTCACGGGTGATATCGTCGGAAACTACACCACGCATGGCGCCGCCGTTTTCACCGTGACACCGGACGGGTTCACCTATCGTGATCAGATTAACCACTCCGATGGCAGTGAGGCGGATAATCAGATTGATTACTTCTATTCATATCAATACTACGACACGATGGTGAAGCGCAGCTTGTATATTGATGATATATTGTATACACTGTCGAATAAGTATCTGAAGGCACATCAACTTTCTGATTTGGCCGCCGCGGGTTCGCTCGAGCTGACAACCGGTGATGGAAATGATTTTACCATCCTTCGCTGATACGTCTCATTTCGTAGTTCTACTTCTCCCACATGAAACGGATCATTATCGTTATCCTCACTATTGTGGCCCTTGCGGCCTTGATCGCCGCGCATGCCTGGCTCTGGTATGCGATAGTCTTTTTGTTTGAGATTCATGCCCTGACGACCAGATGGATTCTGGGGGTTGCTCTGGGTGTTTTGGCCATGGGCTTCTTACCCGCTACGTACGTAGTGCATAAACGAGAAAATCGGACAACGTCATATATATATATTGTGATGGCGACGTGGCTCGGGACAGCACTGTATGTCGCGATTGGAACCGCCGCCGCAGCTCTAGCCCTCTGGATATTTCCCTGGCAGGATCATCAGATATTTGTCGGCGCCGCCGCCCTGGCACTGGCGATCGCCTATGCCGGCTATGGCGTGTGGAATACCCAGTATCCTCGATACAAACGAGTCACGCTTCCCGCTGACCAGTATCCTGAGGCATGGCGCGGTAAAAAAATTATTCACCTCTCTGATATCCATCTCGGGGTAGTGCACCACATTGGCTTCATGCGCTGGGTGGTAAATAAAGTAAATAAAGAAAATCCCGATATCATATTTATCACTGGCGACTTGTATGATGGGGTCGGCCGGGAGCTCGGGCAGATGGCGGCACCCCTAAAGGAATTCAATCCACCAATGGGAGCGTACTATATTATAGGAAACCACGAGACCTATGTGGGCTTGGATCGAGTGTTTGCGGCAATTGCAGATTTGCCCATACGCACCCTGCGCAATGAAAATGTTGAGCTGGAGGGGGTGCAGATCCTCGGCATTGACTATCATTTGCCAGGCAAAAAGAATGACGAGCGGGCGGTGCTGGATACTTTGGATCCTGAACGACCGAGTATCGTCCTTTTTCACGAACCGAAGCCTGACGTGGTGGAATATGCTAGTACAAAGAATGCCAGACTCTTCCTCGCGGGGCATACGCACAAAGGTCAGCTGTGGCCGTTCAATTTCATTACGCGCTATATTTACAAACGATTTCACTACGGACTGTCACGTGCCGGTAACATGATGGTCTATACGTCACCCGGCGTCGGCTCTTGGGGGCCGCCCATGCGTACGGGTAATCACCCGCAAATTGTTGTATTAACCATAGGAAATAAATAGCCGCCACAGCCCTTGACAGAAGGCACATCTTTTGTTATTTTCTTTAGTTAACGAAAACAGAAAATAGAAATAGGATTTTGAGAAACGACAACCAGAAACATCCACACACTACAGGAGGTATACGTGGATCAGAACAATCAATACGCAGTAACCGCGATCGTGGCAACCCTCGATGAAGTTGGCAAGCACGTGGCTGAACTGCTGATCAACCGCCACTGTGAGATGAGCGACGCCAGCCGCTTAGAGCTGCAGGCCGAACTGCATCAGGCCATGCTGGATCCGGAAGTGACCAGCGACCGACTGGCAACGATTTTTCGTCAGGTCGGCCAGTTTCCGTGCAGCGATCCGGACGCGATCAACCAGATGGCACTCGCCATCATCGCCCTTCGGTCAGTAGCCGATGCCGCTCCACTGGACAATGCCCAGGTCATTTCGGCCGCGCAGGCGATCTGTCCGTCGATCGGTCTGATCGAGACCGGCACGATCTGCGACGACACCCAGAAACTCTGGGACACGATGCGGCACCTGTCCGCTGCTGACATTGCCGAGCATATCATCGGCATGGTTTCGCTCAACCGCCAGCTCAGCTCGATCCTCTCTGAGGAGGTGATACAGTGACCGCTAGTGACCGTCGTAAGGATGGCAGCGGCAGACACGGCGAATCGCCCGACGTGGTGGAGTACCGGAAACGTCGGACTCAGGCAGAGCGCGCGTTGAAACGCAGCATCGCCGAGCATCTGCTCGACAAGCTGGAAAATTGCTGGATCGATGATCTCAGCATTTCCGCGTTTGATGCGCTTCTCTCGGAGCTCAAGGAGCTCAAGGCCAAGTCAGCCGACGTGCATGCTGCATTCGAACGGTCTCGGAAGCAGTATGAACTTGTTAACCCGGGGGAAAAGTTCCCATTCCGTCTGCCGCGGGCATTCGACCCGCAGCGTACCACGAAGCGCTCGACGACCGGGCGCACCAAGAAAAAGAAGTAAGGTTTTCGTTTTTTTCACCCTTTAGCCGAGGGCGATCATATGATCGTCCTCATTTTTTTTCATTATTTTTGCGAAAAAAAATCGGGGACAATCGCTACTATGAGCCCGCGAGATAATCTCTCGAAATCGTAGTAAGCGATTGTCCCCTAAAAAATGGGAAGGAACGCCTTTTTCTTTTTTATTTTTGTTTTCTACCCTTAGTATAGCGCAAAAAACGACTTTTGTCAAGCTCTTTTGATATTCCCCGTGTTGATAGGATGTGGGTTATTGTCGCATAGCCCGCGGGCAGTAAAGCTGGTACAATACCCCATATGACTCATCAGAAGAAACAAACGGCTATCGTGATCGATGCCAATGCGCTTTTGCATCGGAGCTTTCACGCGTTGCCACCTCTGACGACTAAAGACGGTCAGATGATCAATGCAGTCTACGGTTTCTTGACCGTCCTGTTTAAGGTGCTCAAAGAATTTAAGCCAACCCATGTGGCCGTGGCATTTGATAAAGCCAAGAAGACATTCCGTCATGAGCAGTATGCAGAATACAAGGCTGGCCGGGCGAAGACCCCCGATGAATTCTATGAGCAGCTCCCAATTGTCAAAGAAGTGCTTGCAGCATTTCACATTCCCGTCTATGAGCAGGAGGGGTATGAGGCAGATGATTTGATCGGCACTATCGCTCACGATAATGAACGGGCGAAGATTGATACGATCATTGTCACCGGAGACAAAGACGCGTTCCAACTGATCGACGATCACACCCGGGTCCACACCCTGCGCAAAGGTATTGCCGATACAGTCACCTATGATGCCAAGGCATTTGTCACGCGGTATGGATTTGCCCCGATTCAGATGATAGATTTCAAGGCTATCGCCGGCGACCCCTCAGATAATATTCCCGGAGTGAAAGGCATCGGAGAGAAAGGGGCCACTGCCCTGCTACAGAAATTCAAAACCCTGGAGAAGATATATGAAGCGATTGATAAACAAGGAGATGATGTCGATATCCCGAAGCGGCAGCTGACACTACTCCAGAAACACAAGAAAGAAGCCTTCATGAGCAAACAGTTGGCCACGATCGTTACTGACGTCGATATGCAGTATCAGCCGGAGGAGGCGGTGCTCCAGCCGTACGACAAGCAGGCTGTGTATCAGTTGTTTCAAACCTATGAATTCAAAAGTCTCCTCAATCGTTTACCCGATGTGCCCGGGGTGGAGCCGTCAGAGGGTGCGTCTGCTGAAGAATCGGAAGACGGCGCTCACTCATCAGCCAACCCAAAGAGTAAGGAGAAATATTCCCTGGTAAACACCGACGCAGCCTTTGCTGAGTTTCTGACAGCGGCAGAAAAGCAAAAAGTGATTGCCGTGGATACGGAATCGACAAACGTTGACCCATTTCGGGCGGAGCTGCTCGGGATCAGCATCTGCTGGCAAGCTGGCACGGCATACTATATAAATGTCAAAGACCATGCGACGTGGCTACCCAAGATTAGAGCATTTCTCGAAAATCCCAAAATCAAAAAAGTCGGGCACAATATCAAATACGACCTGGCGATGCTGTGGCAGGTGGACATCGACCTGCGGCCCATTACCTTTGATAGTATGGTGGCCTCGTATTTACTAAATCCCGGTTCCCGCGGACACAGCCTCGACAATCTCGCCTATGAAACATTTGGCTATGAGATGCAGTCTATCACTGAACTCATTGGCAAAGGCAAAGATCAGATCACCATGGACATGGTACCGCTCGATAAGGTCTCGTGGTATGCAGCGGAGGATGCCGACTATACCTGGCAGCTGTATCAGTACTTCACCACCGAGCTGGAGGAGAAAAACATGACTGGCCTCATGGAAAAGATTGAAGTGCCGCTCATCCCGGTCCTAGCCATGCTGGAGCAGAACGGTGTGCACATTGATACGAAGTTCCTGGGAGACCTCTCGAAGAAAACGGGCGCGAAGATAGAATCGCTCGAAAAGAAAATTTATGATTTGGCGGGTACGGAGTTTAATATTAATTCCCCGATGCAGCTGAAGGAAGTCCTGTTTGAGAAATTGAAGATCAGCTCAGAGGGTATCAGCAAGACGAAGACGGGCCTGTCGACCGCCGCCGCTGAGCTCGAAAAACTCAAAGACAAACACGAGATCATCCCATTGCTGCAGGAGTATCGGGAGCTCGCCAAGCTGAAATCAACGTACCTCGACGCCTTGCCACAGCTTGTGAACCCGAAGACCAAACGCGTCCACACGAGCTTTAACCAAACGATTACGGCGACTGGCCGACTCTCATCCTCTGACCCCAATCTGCAAAACATCCCCATCCGGACGGAGGAGGGGCGCAAGATCCGTGAAGCCTTTGTCGCCGCACCGGGGTATTCGATTGTCGCGGCGGATTACTCTCAGATTGAGCTCCGGATCATCGCTTCAATCGCCAATGATGAACGAATGATTAAGTCATTTGCCGAGGGCGAGGACATCCACCGCCGGACCGCTGCCGATGTAAACCAGATTCCGCTGGAGGAAGTGACGAAACAGCAACGCTACGAAGCGAAAGAAGTAAACTTCGGCATCCTCTATGGCATGGGCGCCTGGGGTCTGGCCACCCGCCAGGGGATGTCACGTGAGCGGGCGCGGGCGTTTATCGAGAAATATTTCATGGTGCATCCGGAAATCCAGGAGTATATCGCTGCGACCATTGCCCTCGCGCACGAGCAGGGCTACGTCGAGACACTGTTTGGACGCCGTCGGTATCTACCCGATATCAATGCCTCCATGCCGCGGGTCCGGGCGGGGGCAGAGCGTATGGCGATCAATATGCCGATCCAGGGCACCGCGGCAGATCTGATGAAAGTAGCTATGATCAATATATACCAGAAACTTCCTGACGTGAGCGCTGAGACAAAAATGATTCTCCAAGTGCACGATGAATTGGTATTTGAAGTGCCGGATAGCGAAGTGCAGCAGGTTGCTGCATTTATCGTAGAAGAAATGAATACCGCCTACCAGCTCCGCGTGCCGATCGAAACTGAGGTAGAGGTCGGTCAGAACTGGGGAGCCTTAACGCCACTAGGGTTATGATTCTCTATTTACACGGATCAGATACCTATCGTCTGCGGCAGAAAGTTCGTTTCTATCGTGAAGGGTTTAAGAAAAAATATGATCCCCAGGGGTACAATATCACAGTGCTCGATGGCCCCGCGGTCACACTCGAAGATATCCGCAAGGCAGCGGGGCAGGTCGGACTGCTGGCATCCAAGCGGTTTGTGGTGATTGAGAATATTTTCAAGACCAAGAAGAAAACTCTTCTGAATGATGTGGCGGCGTATTTGACTGATGAATGGAGCGATGACAATGTCCTCATCTTCATCGATGAAGTGGATGAACCGGCACGCGGCCGGAAAAAAGCTGCGCGCAAAGATACACTGACGAAGCTGCTCGCCGACACTGCCAAAGATGAATCATTTGAACCCTTGAGCGGTACGCAGCTGCTGAAATGGATCAGTAGCGAGGTCACGTCACGCGGCGGGAAGATTGAGCGGGCCGCGGTAGGTGAACTAGCCGCGCTCGTCGGATCAGATCTCTGGAATATGGCGTCAGAAATCGAAAAACTCGTCCAACTCAAAGATGGCGCGCTGATAACGGTCGACGATGTGCGCAGTCAGGTGCGTGCTCAGTTTGATGAGAATATCTTTCATCTCACCGATGCCGTCGCCGCACGTGATGGGAAGCTCACTATGAAGTTACTGTCCGACCAGCTGGCCTCGGGCAGTAATCCGCTCTACATCCTGACGATGCTGATCCGTCAGTTTCGGATTATGCTCCAAGTGAAATCGATCGCCGAGCACGAGCCGCATCCGCAGACTATTGCCACGCGGCTGAAGCTGCATCCCTACGTCGCGCAGAAATCTCTCCGTGATGCCAAACGATTTACACCTGAGGAGCTCGCCGCGATCTATGAGCAGCTCGTGGAGGCGGACGTGACGCTAAAAAGTACAAACCAAAATCCGCGCCTGGTTTTCGACCTCCTGGTGACGCGGATCTGTTTGCCGGCGAGGGTACCGGCGGGGAAATAGATTAGAGTTTGTTCAGGGCAGTCGTCAGCCGTGATTTATAGCGGCTAGCGGTGTTTTTCTTGATCACCTTATTCTGTGCGGCCTTGTCGATCAGTTTCGTCGCTTGCTTCACTGCTTCAACGGCCTTAGTTTTATCTTTGGCCGTGATCAGGGCGCGGGCTTTTTTGATGTGCTCACGGAGTTTGACCTTGACTGATTTATTGGCAGCCGTGCGGACTTTCGTCTGGCGCAGATGCTTGAATGCAGCTTTCTTGATGGGCATACAGCGTGGTTAGAGAGATTAAGTATTGGTAGGTGGTAGTGTAGCAGAACATCAGCGTTGGTCAAGCCCGGTAGAGGAGAATTCCTCTAACGAATCGAAGGTCTAGATGGCGATATCCAGCACGCTATACGATTTCCAGCGGGGAGCAGTGTAGTGCCACCACTCACTGGGTAACGGGCTAAAGCCCTCGCGAGTCATAGCTGCCTCCAAGAGACGTATGTGTTTCTGGGCGGCAGGGGTATGGCGAGGATAATTACGATGCGCGCGGCGGGAGAAATCATCAAATCCGGTAGGCATTTCCAGTTGCGTTCCGTTGTTATCGACGAGGGTCAGATCGACAGCGGCCGCGCGCGTGTGAAACGGTCCGGTCGATGGGCGGCCGATATAGCGCTCGTCGGGCATGAAATTCCACAGTTGTTTTTGTACAGACAACGGACGGTAACTATCCCATACTTTCAGCCCGAGGCCGCGACGCTGGAGTCGGCGTTGGATCTGACTGAGTTTATCAGCGATGGTTTTCTGAGTGAGGATTATTTTGTTCTGGTAGAGTGACCTTTTCAGAACATTACGTTTCGTGGCATAGCGTGGTTCGATGATGATCGAGGGGACGACTCGATGTAGGGCGACCAGGCCAGCTGCATGGAGGCCACCGGTGCGAAATTTTCCCGCTGGGTATTTGCGAGCGCGCACCACCCGAGTGGGGAGTCCGCGATGTGCGAGCTCACGACGCAGTCCGGCGGTGAAGGCACGCTGATCAAACCCGAGGCAGAGGATGTCTGGCCGGACATGTTCGATGACTTCTAGTTTGTCATGGATACCCCCGAGGAGTACCCGATCCGCGATGCCGAGCGCTTTCATATTGTGGATACGTTCGGTCTCAGAGAAGAAAGGTACATACCCTTTTACTTTTTTCACCGTGGCGTCCCGGCCAATGACCACCGTGAGGTCGGTACCGAGTTTTTTGGCATAGCGAAGGAGACCCCGATGACCAGGGTGGAGAATATCAAAGGTGCCAGTGACGAGTACAGTTGGAGGCATAATAGTGCTCTATAGTATATCAGCCAGTTGCCGTTTTTGACAGGCGCTGGGACGACGGTGTAAGATGAACATTCTTTTCACATCAGCAAAAAACATAGTTCGTAGACAACATATAGAGATACGGAAGGAGTTGTATATGGAAAAACTGCAACACGAATGCGCGGTGGTTGGTGTATTTGGCAGTGATCGCGCTGCGTTCATGTGCCGTGACATGCTGCACAAAATGCAACATCGCGGGCCAGCAGGTACGGGCATGGTTGTCGACCAGGGTGGCACGCTGCAGGTACATAAGCAGATGGGCCTGGTGCGCGAGGCCTATCCGGAGGAAATACTTGATCAGCTCAGCGGTTCGATTGCTATTGGTCATAATCGGTATGCCACCTGCGGGGAAAACAATATCGAGAATCTCCAACCCTGGGTCAAAAAAACAAAAGATGGTCGCGAAATAGTTGGAGCCAGCAATGGTGACATTCCCCGCTACGCGTATCTGAAAGAGCGGCTCGCATCTCAGGACAATCTGTATGTACAGCAATCGGGCAATGATGGTGAAGCACTGGTGACGATGGTCGTCTTTTATCTCGACCAGGGGATGTCTCCGCGTGAGGCGATTACCGCACTCATGCAGCATCCTGACCTGGAGGGAGGAGCGTATTCGTGCGTGTTCATCATTGACAGTGAACTGTGGGCGTTTCGCGATCCTCATGGATTCAGGCCGCTGGTACTCGGGCGGCCAGGAAACGCGTATGTGGTTGCCTCAGAGTCTTGTGCCTTCAACATCGTGGGCGCGACGTATGTCCGCGAAGTGTTTCGTGGCGAGATCGTCCAAATCAACCATGATGGTGAACGGTCATATCCCGGAGTCAAGAGCACGAAAAAAGCGCTGTGTGATTTCGAGCTGATTTACTTCGGCCGACCCGACAGCAGGATATTTGGCGTATCAGTTTCTGATACGCGCAAGCTCCTCGGGCGGAAGCTGTGGGAGCTGCACCGCAGTCATTTCACCGCGCCCGCAGATGAGTATGTAGTCATCTCAGTCCCTGATTCATCAAACAGCATTGCGCTCGGATTTAGCCACGCGGCCGGGTTTGCGTTTGACTTTGGCTTGATCCGGAGTCACTACGCCGGCCGGGGATTTCTCCAGCCAAATCAGAACGCCCGCGAAGAAGCGGCGAAAGAGAAATACTCTGTCGATCCCATGGTCGTCCGCGGCAAGCGCGTGATCGTGGTTGATGATTCGCTCGTCCGTGGTACCACCATGCGCAAGCTGGTTCGCATGCTCCGGCTCGCTGGGGCTACCGAGGTCAATGTCATGATCGGCTCACCGCCGGTCACACATCCCTGCTTCTACGGCATCGATACACCGACGAAGTCAGAGCTCGCCGCGAGTCACAGCACACCAGAGGAGATTCAGCATCAGATAGAGGTTGATTTTCTTGGGTATCTCACGGTGGCAGCTCTCCACAGCTGTCTGCCGAAGCGGGGCGAAGATTTCTGCTCCGCCTGCTTCACCGGCGACTATCCCTGTCAGGACAAGATCCCGCCAGAGAAATTCGTCGCGTAATATGTTTGTACCGGCCAGCAACCCCGAGGGTTGCTGGCTGCTTTTTTAATTGATTCCGTTATAAAATACATTTTTCACGGGATTGACACCTGAGCAAATATTGGTAAGATAAGCGAATATCAAAAAAGGACTTTAGACAAGTTGTGAACCAATAAACCCGGCAAAACAGAGGAGGATCTCTATGCCGAAAGGAAATGCATTACCTCAATTCGAAGCCTCGTTTGATGCTTTGATGCGCTATCAGGCGCTCTTCACTGCCTACGCGGACATCGCGCCGGATTTCGATCCGGAAGAATTCTTCGCCGAATTCAGTCGGTATGATGTCATGCGGATGGGTGTGAAGATCGCTCGCGAGGGCGTCATTACCCTGCCGACCGTCATGGGCTATGTGCAGGCGTCATTTGAACTCAGCGGCGACGATGCCAATGAGTTTGCGGTCAAGATGTATCTGACGCTCAAGCAGCTGTCCGAGGACGAAGACCTGCCGTTCCAGGTGGAGCCGTTGCCGAAGACACCGAAGACGCGCCAGAACAAGCAGACCCGAAAGCCGCGCAAGAAAACCGCGAGAAAGAAAACCGCCAAGAAGCGCGGGCGCACACCCGGTCGAAAGCCGAAGAAATCCGGCGGTCGCAAGATCGTCAAAGGCTCACGAAAGGACCAGCTCATCCAGAAGTGTGGCAGCGAGGCGAAAGCCCGTACTGCGCTGATTGACGCGATCCGTCAGGCCGCTGCCGACGGTGAACGTGGTCCGAAGGCGGCCGGCGTGAAGGCACTGGGTGCTCAGCACAAACTGCCCGCCTTGGCGCAGATCGAGGCCTGGAATATCACCGGTCTGCTGAAGTCCTTCGGCATTACCAGCGCCGACCTCAAGTTGGCCGGTAAGTAGCCGTGGCTACTCAGCTGAAAGCGAGCGGGCTCTCTCCACCCAAGAAGTTGGAGCTGCCGAACCGTGTAGCATTGCGCTTGACAATTGCCATAGAGGATTGTTTCGACGCAGTGGATCGTATGCCTGTCTTACTCGTGGAGTGGCCCCATCGTAAGATGGTGCCACTAACTGCTATAGCCGAGCAATGGACGGCGGCTGTCGGACAGGATGTGAGCGAGGACTTCCTGCGCTACATCATGTCATGCTATGGCGTGTCAGAAATTGACATCCCCGTAGCACCTACCGAAGAGTTGCCCGAGGAAGTGCCTGACATTCCTGAGACTCAACCCGAGCCGCAGGGGGTGGATTGGTCGTGGATCTTCCGCGGCAATGGTCCGGGCATGGTCTGTTCACGGATCGTGATGACCTATCAGTTGAAACGGTCATGGTCTGAAACAGTAGAATCGCTGCAGCAGATCTTCCCTGATCTGACTCTCTTCCTCTTGCAAGAATGGGTGCAGGGCCATCTGATCAACTTTGCGTCGCTGGGCAGCCCACATGTCCAGGCGCTTCTTGAGGGCAGGGACACTGCTGACGCATCGGGGGAGCAATCAGCTGCTGTCACACCACGACCGAGCCCTGTGATTGAGCGAATGCCGGCAGCGGAGCAACATCCCTCGATGCTTCCGGTCACTACTGAGCAGCGCGTGGCAGTTCGCCGACGCTGCGCGGAGCTGGCGTGTACTGAGTCTGAGCTCTTTACTACCCATTTCGATGATCAGCGGATCGTCGAGACAGCGCAGGAGCTGCAGATGACGCCGGCACTGTATCTCCGACTTAGGCAATATTGGTTACACATAGTTAATAAGGAGGTATCTACATGAGACCCCATGCGTTCATAGCGAGCGTATGGGGTTTACTTTTTTTGTGACCATGTGGTACGATGGGGTGAAACTTTGACCTTTTGACAAAAAACAAAACATATGGAAGGAGGGGCACATGTCGATGACTGGCCTCACGCTGCTGAAGGATTTGCAGCAAGTCATATTGACCTGTCACCCTCTCGAGTACGAGCGGGTGATCTCCGAAAACGAGCTGCTCCGACAGCTCACCAAGGATACGCAGCTCGACCCACACACAGTGTTTGTCGAGCCCGAACCAAATGTATTCTGGCAGTATCTCGTTGGGGAAGAATCATGGCTGCTTGAACTGACACCGATGAATGCTGAGCCACGTGAGATTGACGCACGGACCCTACTCCGAGAGTGCCCGGATGACCGCATCCCATATTTTCGCTCGGGGATTATCCCCGAGTCATATAGGTGGCTGATTCCGTTTTTCGTATGGACGTACTACGCACCCGGCTATGCCAATCTCACGATTAATTTCCTCCAGGAGCAGATTATTCGGATCGCCACCAGTCAACCATCACAGGCGATGTCTCTCACCCAGGTGAGAAAAAAGGCTCAATCAGGCAAACGTCCAGAGTTGCTGAGCCAATATCTCAAGGAAATTGGCGAGACGCCGCTACTCTCTCGCGATGAGGAATATAAACTAGCGAAACGTGTCCAGGCCGGCGATCAGCGGGCGACAGAGCGCATGATAAAGGCGAACACACGATTTGTCGTGTCGGTGGCACGACAATATCAGAACCAAGGCATGCTGCTTGAGGATTTGATCAATGAAGGAAACGTTGGTCTCATCAAAGCGGTCAAACGTTTTGATCCCGATCGAGGATTCAAGTTTATCAGCTATGGGGTATGGTGGATTCGCCAGGCGATACTGCAGGCACTAGCAGAGCAGTCTCGGGCAGTCCGCCTCCCGCTCAATCGAGTAGGGGCGCTGCATAAGATTGGCAAGATCTCGACGCAGCTCCTGCAGTCGCTCGGCCGAGATCCGAGCCCACACGAGATTGCTGAGGCACTGGCCATGACCGAGGAGGAAGTCAGTCTCACCATGGGTGCGGGACGTGACGCCATGTCTCTGGACAAGTCTTTTACTGACGATGGCAACGAAAACACATTGCTCGATGTCCTCGAGGACGAATCACAAGAGAGCCCAGCGGCGGCTCAAGACCGTGCGTCACTGCGCGTAGAGATTGAGAAGGCGCTCGATTCATTGACGCCTCGCGAGGCTGAGGTATTAACGTTATATTTCGGCCTCAATGGCGAACGAGCCTTAACCCTCGAAGAAATCGGCGCTCGCTTTTCGTTGACCCGCGAACGTGTTCGCCAAATCAAAGAAAAGGCGATCAGACGGATGCGCCATGCAACGCGTTCACGGTCACTGCGTGCCTACATGAATTATGATTAGTTGCACATTTATACCTATACCACACCGCAGAATTGGAGCCCTGCGGTGTTTTTATGCATAAAAATCCCTCTCACAGAGTCTTCGAGCTTGTTCGGGCGCGCGAACTCCTTTTCATATAGGCTGGCACTCCTACTAGAGTAAGGATAGATGAAGAATATGTGAGAGGGAAGGTGCCCAATTGTCGAAGGCAGGAGGCTCGGCAAGCAAGATAGAGCCGAGGGGCAAGGAATGGAACTACTTCTAGTCTAACATATTATTTTTTCCGTGCAATCCGTTTGCGGGACCTCGGTTTGGGAAACGGTTTACGCTGCTGTAGCTCAGTGATCACATCGCGCAAACGGGCGGCCTCTTCGAATTCTAGATTTTGTGCCGCCAGGTTCATCTTATTCTCCAGGTCATGCAGTAGGTGCGGCACCTCTTCAGCTGGCACATCCCGCAGCTCATCATGCTCGATTTCCTCTTCCTTTTTCCCAGCGCCTGCGAGCCGCGTCTCTTTGATTGCCTTGGTGATTGACGTCGGAGTGATATGATGTTTCGTGTTGTACGCTTCTTGGATGGTGCGGCGGCGGATTGTTTCATCAATAGCTGCTTGCATGGATTTGGTTGTCTTATCCGCATACATGATGATATGCCCCTCGACATGACGGGCAGCGCGACCCATCGTTTGTATCAGCGCGGTTTCCGAGCGGAGGTATCCCTCTTTATCCGCGTCTAAGATAGCGATGAGGGATACTTCGGGCAGATCGAGTCCTTCGCGGAGCAGATTAATACCGATCAGGACGTCATACTTACCGGTCCGCAGGTCACGCAGGATTTCAAGGCGCTCCATGGTATCTACCTCCGAGTGGAGGTACTGCACCTTGATGTCGAGATCGGCAAGGTAATCAGTTAGGTCCTCGGCCATGCGCTTGGTCAGGGTGGTGACGAGCACACGCTGCTTTTTTTCGGTACGGGCTTGTATCTCTGCTAGCAAATCATCAATTTGATCTTTCGTTGGTCGTACCTCTACGGTCGGGTCCAGGAGGCCGGTCGGACGGATGAGTTGCTCGACGACGTTCGTCGACATTTCCTTTTCATAATCGCTGGGAGTTGCCGAGACGTAGACGACTCGATTGATTTTCTTGGCAAACTCTTCGTACTTGAGCGGCCGGTTATCCAGAGCCGCTGGCAGGCGGAAGCCATAGTTTACCAGCGTTTCTTTGCGGGAGCGGTCGCCATGATACATAGCTCGGATCTGCGGGAGAGTCATATGTGACTCATCGATGAAGAGGAGAAAATCATCCGGGAAGAAGTCAATCAGCGTCGACGGTGGCTGGCCAGCCGTCCGTTGATCGAAATACCGTGAGTAGTTTTCGATTCCATTGCAGTAGCCTACTTCTCGAATCATCTCGATGTCATAGCGTACGCGTTCCTCGAGCCGCTGCGCCTCGAGGAATTTTTGCTGCTTCTTGAATCGGGCGACTTGCGCCTCCATGTCGTCCTGGATTTCTGAGAGGGCGACTTTCATCACATCATCCGGCGCGAGGTAGTGTCGGGCCGGGTATATATCGACGGTGTCGTGCGTACCGACTACCTGCTGGGTGAGTGAATCAATCTCTTCAATTCGCTCTATTTCATTACCAAAGAACCTCATCCGATAAAAATTATTTGCGGAAAATGATGGGAAGACTTCGAGTACCTCGCCCATGACACGGAAGCGATTACGCCAGAGATCCATCTGATTACGCTGGTACTGGATATTGACCAGCGCATGCAGGATCATGTCGCGTTCTGTTCGTTGTCCTTTCTTCAGATGGAGCACGTCTTTCTTGTACTCAGTCGGGGAACCGAGGCCATAGATACAGGAGACAGAGGCAACGATGATCACATCATCGCGAGAGAGCAGCGCGGCAGTCGAGGCGTGGCGCAGTCGATCGATCTCTTCATTCATCTGCGTCTCTTTCTCGATGTAGGTATCGCTGCGGGGGATATAGGCCTCCGGCTGGTAGTAGTCGTAGTACGAGACGAAATAGTGGACGGCATTGTCCGGGAAGAAGTCTTCGAATTCAGAGGCGAGTTGTGCGGCAAGAGTTTTATTATGCGAAATAATCAGCGTCGGTTTCTGCGCCTGCTGGATGACGTTGGCCATGGTAAATGTCTTCCCGGAGCCCGTGACTCCAAGGAGGGTTTGGAATTTGTGCGTGGCTAACCCCGCCGACAGTTTTTTAATAGCCGCCGGCTGGTCCCCGGTTGGTTTGAATTGTGACGTGAGTTGAAACGACATGCCTTAACGTTTGGTGCTGGCCGTGAGTCTAGCCAATCGTCGGGACAGTATAGCAGAAAAAGCCTCTGGTGTACACCGCCAGCGCCAGTTACCCCGTTTGGTGCCGGGTGTATTCATCCGGGCCTCGGATCCCAGATTCAGGACATCCTGCATCGGCGTGATAAAGAGCCACGCTGGGGATTGCATGCCCGCGCGCATTAGTTTCCAGGTGAAGTTCGTTGCATCAGCGTGGAGTCGCTCGCCAGCATACCAGCGTTCATCTTTGGTACCCGAACTGGTAAACCACCCACGGCTGGTATCATTATCATGCGTGCCGGTGTAGGCGACATCATGAGTGGTGAAGTTTTGTGGACGATGGTAGTTATCGGGGAACCCGCTAAAGCCGAACTGCATCACGCGCATGCCGGGTAGCTTGAGCTCGGTGCGCAGCTGGGTCACATCAGGCGTAATACTCCCGAGATCCTCAGCAATTAATGTGCCCAGGAGCCCATCTTTTTTCAGTGCGGCGAAGAGTGCCCGTCCCGGAACCGAGACCCATTCGCCGTGCCGCGCGGTGCGCGCACCAGCTGGTATGTGCCAGATGGCACAGAAGCCGCGGAAATGATCGAGGCGGATGAAATCATAGAGTTCACTTGCGCGGTTGATACGTTCTCGCCACCAACGAAAATGGTCTCGCTCCATGATCTCCCAATTATAATGCGGATTGTTCCAGATTTGTCCCCGCCGACTGAAATAATCTGGCGGCACACCGGAAACAACGGTGGGTTGATGTTTTGTATTCAGGAGATACTGTGACTGCTGAGCCCACACATCGACGCTGTCATGGGTGACGAAAAAAGGGATATCACCAAAAATCTTGACGCCATGTTTGTTAGCATAGTCTTTGAGAGTCAGCCACTGCTCCTGGGTAACCCACTGCTCATACCGGAAGAAATCCATGGTCGTCGCAAATCGTTTCCGTGCTTGCCGCAGCGCTCGCGCCGTGTGACGAGCGAGCGGGGCGGGCCATAACCACCACGGTTTATTACGATGCGCTTCTTTGATAGCCATGTAGAGGACGTATGACTCGAGCCAGGATTTTTCTTGTCTGATAAATTGCTTGAATCGACGCTGGTGTGTGGCCGAGGCATGTGATTGGAAATACCGGTAGGATGTCTCGAGCAGGGCGCGCTTCTGGCGATAGGCATAGCCAAACTGGGCAGAGCGCACGCTGCGCTCGTTCGGCTTGTCTGCCGGATCCAGCAGCCCATGGCGGACGAGTTGATCCGGGCTGACCAAAAACCAATTCAGCGCCATGGCGGAGACTGACGCGTAGGGAGAATTAGTAAAGTCGGGGATGGTAAGCGGCAGAACTGCCCACACACGCTGCCTAGCGGCCGCGAGGAAGTCGACGAATTCATATGCGCGCGGCCCAAAATCACCAATGCCATAGGGACTGGGGAGTGAGGTCGGATGCAAAAGGATGCCGCTCGAACGTTTCATATAGTCTATATAGTACCATGAATACAGCGATTATGGGCAGTTTCAACATAGTGAGCCGTTTCAAATTTCGCCAGGGTTGACACTTTCAGAAAAAAGACTATGCTGCAAAGTAAATATTCATTCGCCCATAGTGCGAGTTAGCCTCTTTTTATTCATTAAACCTAATATAAACGTATATGACGCCTGAAGAATTGGCGCATCTCATACTCCAGTTGGCGGTGCTGCTGCTGGTAGCCAAGTTATTTGGCCTGGTATTCAAAAAATTTAAACAATCCGAGGTTCTCGGCGAGCTGATTGGCGGTATGGCCGTCGGTCCGTTTGCACTGGGGGGGGTAGATTTGCCGGGCATTGGCCCGATCTTTGGTCACGTCGCCGAAGCAGCCGGCCATACGAGCGGACTCCCTATTTCCGGGGAGTTATATTTCTTCGGGCAGATTGGGGCGGTATTGCTACTCTTTTTGGTCGGCTTGGAAACCGATGCAAAGATGTTTATGAAATACGGTCTGAAGTCTCTCGGCATTGCGATCGGCGGCGTGGTATTGCCGTTTTTTCTCGGGGCCTGGGCGACCATGGCCATGGGCTTTGCTGACAGTTTCACGGATGGCCCGGCACTGTTTCTCGGTGCTATCATGGTGGCCACCTCAGTCGGTATCACCGCCCGCGTCCTGTCGGATATGTATAAGCTCGACACACGTGAAGGTGTGTCGATTCTGGCAGCGGCGGTTATTGATGATGTGCTGGGTATTTTAGTCTTAGCGCTCGTACTTGCTCTGGCTGGTGGTGAGGGTGGCGCCGGGTTCTCCTGGGGGGCCCTCGGCACGATTGGCTTGAAAGCGCTTGGTTTTATCGGTGGCCTGACCCTACTCGGATTTTTCTTCAGCAAGAAACTGTCAACGCTATTACTCAAGCTCGAAGGCAAGACCTACGCGGCTATTGCTGCCGCCCTCGTGTTCTTGATTGCGGCCGTGGCAGAGATGTTTGGTCTCGCGACTATCATCGGTGCCTATCTGGCCGGTATCTTGCTCTCGGTGACGCCAGTCGGCAAACAACTTGAGGAAAAACTTGCTGGCGCGTCACATCTCATCGTCCCTGTCTTTTTTGCTATCATGGGCACCCTGGTTGATTTCAAAGCTATGGCTGCCGCCCTCGTATTTGGGTTAGTAATTTCCGGATTAGCAATTATCGGGAAGGTCATCGGCAGTGGGGTGCCCGCCTTCTTTAGCGGATTTAATTTCCTCGGATCCATGCGGATCGGTATCGGGATGTTGCCGCGCGGTGAGGTGGCGCTGATTGTGGCGGGGATTGGTTTGTCGGCAGGGGTTATTAGTAATGAAATTTTTGGTGTGTCAATCATGATGACCCTGATTACGACGCTGATGGCGCCCATTATTCTCGTCCCATTATTTAAGAATCCCAAGTCTGGTCTGAAGCATGCTGAAGCGGAAGCCGGTCCCCAGATGATCGAGCCGTATCGGACACTATCGCAGTCGCCACACATGATTGCCGCACTGCGTGATTTCTTGGTTGAAGCATTTCAGCATCAGGGATATGAGGTACTCCGTGACGATCGCGTCCGCGGTATCATCAATATCGAACACCCTGAGGATGAGAACAAACTCATCACACTGAATATCGACAAGGGAAACCTTACGATTGACTGTAGCGACCCCTGTACTAGCGATGTTGATAGCGTGGTCGCTGATGGTCTCAATCATTTCGAAGCAGCCGTGGCACACCTGAAAGCAGCCTAGATGCCTCAAACAGAAAAAGCCGTGGAGGCATCTGCCGCGGCTTTTTTGGTTGGCTCGAATTTGCTATAGTATAGCTACCTATGATTGCATTATTGACTGGTGTCGTCCAAGAAAAAACCGAGAAAACGTTGACTGTGGTCGCCGGCCATGTCGGATATGAGGTGTATTGCGTGCCGCCGGTATTGGAGCAAACAAAGCTCAATGCTGAACTTACTCTCTATACGTACCAATACGTACGGGAGGATTCCTTAGAATTGTACGGGTTTCGCCACCCGAGCGAGCGGAATTTTTTTAAACAGTTGATCAGCGTGACCGGCGTCGGTCCGAAATCCGCCCTGACCGTGATGTCACTGGCTACCCTCGATGAACTGCAGTCCGCCATCGTTCAAGGAGATCCCTCACTATTAACGAAAGTGTCGGGTATTGGCACTAAGACCGCTGAACGCATCATCGTCGAGCTCAAAGGTAAGCTCGCTACCAGTCAGGATATAACGTTGCAGACCGGGATCGATGGTGACGCGATCGACGCACTACTCGGACTTGGATACTCAGCCGCGGAAGCCCGCGATGCACTTCGCCATGTTAAAAACGTTGCCGACACCACCCAGGCACGTGTCCAGGCAGCACTGAAACTACTTGGTAAAGAGAAGAAATAAACTATGGATGTCCGCCGGGTGACAGATGAGCGGGAGTGGGATGGCATGGTGACTCAGCAATCACATGCGCAGTTTTTGCAATCCTGGGCGTGGGGCGATTTTCAGGAGGCGGTCGGACGGACAGTATATCGATATGTGGCTGATCAGGATGGCGCGTGGCAGGCCGCTGCGCAAGTCATGGTGCATACGATTCGGGGCCGATGGTCATACTGGTATATTCCACGCGGTCCGGAATTTCACGATGGGATTGATGATGATACGATGATGCGGGCCGGTCGAGCGCTTATTGATCAGATTGAATCAGATGCTGAGGCAGGCGGGGCGCTTTTCCTCACCATTGAGCCAGCTATCCTCCATGACAAAGGAAAACTGGTACGCATGATGCGCGTCGGACGTCGCTGTGAAACGGTATCATTTATCCAACCCCAGGATACTGAGCTCCTCGACCTGACTCAGACAGAAAAGGAATTGCTCCAGGCAATGCATCACAAAACACGCTATAATATCCGGCTGGCTCAGCGCAAAGGAGTTCAGGTTCGTCAGACGCACGCGGCGGCTGACATTGAACATTTTATTCGCCTCACGTCGGATACCGCTGCGCGTGATGCGATTACTACTCACCATGCCGAGTATTACCGGACAATGATTTCCACCCTGGGTGATGGACCACTGTCGTTATTTGTGGCCGACTATCAGGGGTCAGTGATTGCCGCTAATATCGTGATGCAGGTCGGCGATACGATGACGTATCTGCATGGCGCTTCAAGTAATCAGCACCGTAATGTCATGGCGCCACACCTGCTACAGTGGGAGCATATTAAACATGCCAAAGCCCATGGCCTCCGCTGGTATGATTTCTGGGGGGTAGGATCAGAGCGAGCCGGCACGAAAAAACGGTGGGCTGGCATCACCCGGTTTAAGCGGGGTTTCGGTGGTACTCCCGTGAGCTATGTCGGCGCCTGCAACTTGATTCTCCGTCCGGGCTGGTATACACTGTACAAAATCATGCGTCGCATTAAAGCATAGCCACATGGGGTCACCAGAACGAGCTAATCATCACTATACGGAGGCATTTCGTACTATTAATGAGCATAAGCACGGTGAATACCGTCAGATTGAGAAAACCTGTGATGAATGTGGCAAGCAGTTTGATCAAGACGCTACGACAATTGATCGTATTAAGGAATCTCACACGTGCGCGCATTGTCGCCAAGAGCATAACCAACAGCATATCTCATGATCACGAACGTCGTCATTTCCGCGGCCGGACGCGGAACGCGCATGAAACACTTATCTGAACGTCGACCCAAACATCTGATCGAAGTGAATGGTAAGCCATTTTTGTTTTATGTACTCGAGAGTTTGCGCGAGGCTGGTTTGACCGATATGACCATCGTGAGTGGTTATTATGCTGAGATGATCGATGACTTCGTCAAAACATTGCCCTATCCAGTACAGGTGGTCAATCAGTTTGCCCAGCTCGGGGAAGATGAATATGGCACCGCGTGTCCGATCAAGGTAGTGCGTGAGGTTATCGGAGATCGGCAATTCGTCTCCGTTGCTGGCGATAATTTCTATAGACCAGATGACATCCGTCGTGTCATGCACGACGATGACTATACGTATATCGGCGCGAAGACGACTGATACGCCCGAGACCAAAGGAGTGCTTGTCACGGATGACGCCGGTCATCTTGAACGCATCGTCGAGAAGCCGAAGGAATATGTCGGCAATCTCGTTAATTGTAGTGTGTATAAATTTACTCCCGATATATTTGCCGCGGTGGAGCATGTCCAGAAATCAGAGCGGGGTGAGTATGAAATTACGGACGCCATAACCGAGCTGGCACAACAAAAGAAAGTGAAGGTGGCAAAATTAGATGACTATTGGATTGACTTTGGCAATCCAGATGATATTGCAGCATTCGAGCAGTATCTCGCAAAACACGGATAGCCATACGCCCCTGTCGTTACTTTTCATGTTCATGCGCCTATAGTTCAATGGATAGAATGAAGGCTTCCGGTGCCTTTGATCGAGGTTCGACTCCTCGTAGGCGCAAGAACATGAAAAGAAATGCTAGGACGTCCCGCCGTATGGCGAGATAATAGAGGTTCTCCGCCCGGCAGGCCTGCGGCGTGAGCCGTGGCGGGCGGGGACTCCTCGTGGAGGCACCACCACAGCCGCTACACACGAGTAGTGGTTTTTGGTATACTCCACCGTGCTATGAAAATCTTGCTTGCCAATCCGAGGGGTTTCTGTGCCGGTGTCGATCGCGCGATCGATGTCGTCGAATTAGCCCTACAAATATATGACACGCAGCTCTATGTGAAACACGCCATCGTGCATAATGACCATGTGGTGCAGCGCCTCGAGGAGAAGGGGGTCACATTTGTCGAACATGTCGATGAAGTGCCGACGGGCGGACGTGTCGTCTTCAGTGCACACGGAAGTCCGCCGTCAGATTATGCAAAAGCCAAGGAATTAGGATTGGATGTGATTGACGCCACGTGTCCGCTGGTGACGAAGGTGCACCTGGAGGCTCGCCGCTATGCGAAAGAAGGCTATACGATTATTCTCGTCGGGCATCGCGGGCATGTCGAAATGCGCGGCACGATGGGAGAAGCGCTCGAGCAGACTCACCTCGTCGAGTCCGCCGCGGAGGTAGACGCGCTGCAGCTGCCGTCGGATACAAAAATCGCCGTCCTGACCCAGACCACCCTGGCTGTGGATGATACTCGTGAGACATTGGCAGAAATCAAGAAAGTATTCCCCCAAGCGGTCTTGCCACCCGCCTCTGATATATGTTATGCCACGACCAATCGTCAAGCTGCCGTCAAGAAACTAGCGGCGCAGTGTGAACTGATCATCGTGGTGGGGTCGAAGTCGAGTTCGAACACCAATCGACTCGTGGATGTAGCACAGGCGCAGGGTGCCACGGCCCATCGAGTTAATTCAGTCCAAGAGATTGACCCTGCATGGCTGCAGGATGTGCAGACGGTCGGGGTGACCTCGGGTGCTTCGGCACCTGATGATCTGGTGCAGGAGGTTGTACGGTGGTTACAGCAGCACGGTGGCGACGAACCGACACTAGTGACAGCGGTCGATGAGCAGGTGTGGTTTGACTTGCCGTCAGACATCAAACAGGCGGCAGCTGATCATGGCGTCGACACAGATATTGTTACCAAACACAGGATTGGTACAAATCAACAAATGAAGGTATAATGGGTGCCTATGAATAAGAAAGGCAAAGTCGCCCAAAAGAAGCATCGTCGGAAGAAGGGCAAGAAGGTTGCTTCTATTCGGTATCGGTAGGATTGACATTTTCGCTGGTAGGCGATATACTGTTGTCACCTTTTACAATTCAATACTTATCATGAGTGAGCCGAGGGACTTGACCCAATGACGCTCCGGCAACCCCACCGTCCTTACCAGACAGTGGTAGGTGCTCCGTTCAAGCCCACGTATGTGGGATAGATAAGAGGTGTATATCTCTTATCACATAAGAGATTTTTTAATTATCTACGACCATGACCCAAAAGAAATTATTTACGTCTGAATCGGTCACCGAGGGACATCCGGACAAAGTCTGTGATCAGATCTCCGATGCTATCTATGATGAAATGCTCCGGCAGGATCCCGATTCACGTTCGGCCGTCGAGTGCTTTGCCACCACGGGATTAGTTGTCGTTGGTGGAGAAGTCAGGACGACCGGGTATGTCGATATCCAGGCACTCGTGCGGCGGACTATTCGTCGGATCGGCTATGACAAATCAGAATATGGATTCTGCGCAGATGATGTCGGGGTATTGAGCGCTATCCATGAGCAGTCGCCGGATATCGCGCAGGGTGTCGATGCGGCCGAGCAGAAAGAGCAGGGGGCCGGGGACCAGGGGCTCATGTTTGGCTTTGCCTGTGATGAGACGCCCGAGCTCATGCCGCTGCCGATTTCTCTCGCGCACCAGCTGACCAAGCGGCTCGCGGACGTACGCAAAGATCATACGCTCGACTATCTCCGACCCGATGGGAAATCGCAGGTGACGATTGAGTACGTCGACGGCAAACCGAAACGCGTCGACACCGTCGTCATCGCTGCTCAGCATGCGGAGGAGGTCACGACCGCCCAATTACAAAAGGAGATTACGGATCTCGTTATTAAGCCAGTGCTCGGCGATCTATTTACTGATGGTATCAAACTGCATATCAATGCAACCGGACGGTTCGTGCTCGGTGGCCCGCCCGCGGATACTGGACTGACGGGTCGCAAGATTATTGTGGATACGTACGGCGGCTTTGGCGCTCATGGCGGCGGCGCGTTCTCCGGCAAAGACGTGTCAAAGGTAGACCGCAGCGCTTCGTATGCAGCTAGATATATCGCCAAAAATATTGTTGCTGCAGGAATTGCAAAAAAATGTGAAGTCCAATTAGCTTATGCTATCGGTGTGGCTGCACCTGTTTCCATCATGGTGAATACGTTTGGTACCGGCAAGATAGATAACGGTGAATTGGTAAACCTGATCACAAAGAACTTCCCACTGAAACCCGCGGACATCATCAGCGAACTCGACCTGAAACGGCCCATCTACGAGCAGACTGCGGCGTATGGTCATTTCGGACGGGTCGATGTGGATTTGCCATGGGAGCAGACGAATAAAGTCGACTCACTCAAGTAATTTATTGTTTTTTGCGGCTAAAAATACTATACTAGACCATAGTATGGGTAAATTTTTCGTCGTCATTATTATCATCGTGGGACTCGGCGTGGGCATGTATTTTTTGTTTACCTCGACGTCCTCAAGTAATGAGAATTCGTATAATGCTGCTGAAATAGTGACAGGCGCCGCAGATATCAAGATCAAAGAAAAAGCTGATAAGGATCTGGCCATCGCGAAAGCGTATGAACTCTACCGTCAGGCAATAGTTGAGGGCACCGACTTATCAAACGGCCCTTGTCTCTCAAACAAGGTGATTGATGATTGGGTGGTCGACGTGGCGCACGATCCTCGTCAAGCAGTGGATGATGAACCGGCCAATCAATGCAGCGCGTACCGGAGTGGTGAAGCGCACCATTTCGTAGAATTGAATACGAGTGGCGAGCTCATCCGCGCTGAATAAGCCTATAGTGTGTCCATGCCCGTCCCATCAAAAAACAACCCACCCACCGAAGCTCCCGCACCCATCACCAAGATAGAGAAAAGCATCGAAAAGCCGGTCAAGGCCGCGGCTCGGTATTTGCGCATTGATGAGGCTCGGCAGAAAAAAGTCATGGATGAGATAGCAGAGCACGCGACGCCGGATACGACGTTTGTCTTGCTGACTGTTTTTTCAGCGCTGATTATTGCTCTGGGGCTCCTGGTAGATAACGCAGCAGTAGTTATTGGCGGCATGATTATTGCACCGCTCTTTTGGCCGATGTTAGCGCTCGCCATCGCCATTATCAAGGGTAATGCAAAGGCGTTTCGGCGGAATCTGGTGCTGATCCTCGCCTTTAGTGTGGTTGTCGTATTTGTATCATGGCTCGTCGGATTCATCGCCCCTGATCTCGGACCTAGCCATGAAATTATCTTACGGACGAAGCCGACGTTATTTGAACTCTTTATCGCCCTCGCAGCTGGGTTTATCGGCACCTATGCGGTCGCGCATCCAAGGCTCTCGGCCAATCTCGCTGGCGTAGTCGCGGCAATTGCGGTTGTGCCACCGCTCGGGGTGATGGGCATTCTGTTCGCCCATGGGGATTTCTCGGAGGCGATGGGCGCGGCCCTCCTCTTCGCCACGAACTTTATTGCTATTACATTTGCGGCGGTTATCTTGTTTCTCAGTGTGGGGGTGAAATTTCCTCGGTCACCAAATAATAAAAATATCGCGGCTAGTAGTTTGAGTTGGTTTGTTATTTTCTTAGTTATCGTGACCATCCCACTTACCCTGGTCATGCGAGGGATCATCGATGAAAACGTAAAGCAGTCAACGGTCAGGGATGTAGTTGAGGAATATTTGGTGAACTCAGAAATTTCAGATCTGTCGGTCACAGTAAATCCGACAGTGACAGTTATTAGGGCAACCATACGCTCTCCCTACGATGTGACGTCACTCCATGTGCGTCGGCTGTCTGACATTTTGACGGCTGAGCTCAACACTCCGGTTAATCTGACTATCAATGTAGTACCGACATATCAGGCTGGCATAGTGACCAATGGCATCTCCGGCTTATGAAGCGGTTGCTGCATCGATTATTGCCGAGGGCCACATTTCAGTTTTATCACTGGAGTCTCGCTCGATGCGGAGCGATGCGGTATCGACACCCCTCGCGCCGCTTGATTGTGATTGGCGTGACGGGGACGAAGGGGAAATCAACCACGGTTACCCTCATCAGTCGGGTGCTCGAGCAAGCCGGATATACGGTCGGGGTGATTGCCACCACCCATTTTAAGATTGGTTCCCACGAGTGGGTCAATGATACAAAACAAACCATGCCCGGCCGGTGGCGGCTGCAGCGCCTACTCCGGGATATGGTGTCGCAGGGTTGTCGGTATGCGATCGTTGAGACATCATCGGAGGGGATTGCCCAGTTTCGTAGCGCCGGCATCGAATACGACATCGCCGTCTTTACTAATCTCTCTCCGGAACACATCGAGTCGCACGGCAGTTTCGAACAATACCGTGATGCGAAGCTGACACTATTTCGCTCACTGATGAGCCATATGCACAAACGACTCAATGGCTCGATCGTGCCAAAGGTAATCGTCGCAAATGCTGATGATCAGGAGATCGATTTATTTCTCGAGCCGCGAGCAGATCGTCGATATACATATTCATTGCAGCCAGAGCAGCCCACTCCTGCCGAAAGTGACGTTCATACCTGCGCGCACCAGATCAAACTCATGCATGATCACACCGAATTCGTCATCGACAATCAGCTATTTCGGACTTGGATGCTCGGACGGTTGAATGTGAGTAATTGCCTCGCAGCGCTGAGTGTCGGGCTCTCGCAGGGAGTGAGCCTCCCCGTTATCAAAGAAGCACTGGAGGCAAATGTGCAGATACCCGGCCGACTGGAAGAAATTGCCACCCATCGTGATATTCGTATTTTTGTCGACTATGCTCATGAACCAGCCTCACTCGAAGCGGTCTACCAAGCGATCCAGGCGTTGCAGCCGAAGCGCATCATTGCCGTTCTCGGGTCGCAGGGTGGCGGCCGGGACAAAGCCAAACGCCCGATCATGGGTCGACTTGCCGGTCAGTATGCAGACTATGTGATCGTGACCAACGAAGACCCCTATGATGAAGATCCCCAGCAGATTATTGAAGACGTCATCGCCGGGGCCATCGCCGCTGGGAAACGGCGTGATGATAGCTGCTTTGCTATACGTGAGCGACGCGCGGCTCTCCAGGCGGCGCTTGATCTGGCACAGTCGGGAGATATTATTATTGTCACTGGCAAGGGGAGTGAGACCGTCATGGCAGTCGCCGGTGGGCGGCTGATCCCCTGGGACGATCGTGCCACACTACGCGAGTTATTGTCTACTCACGTAGACTAGATCAGTATTACCTCGTCTATGTCAGAAAGCGCTGATTCACTTGCTCACATTGCTGCAGAGGTACGATCGTGTACCCAGTGCCCGCTCTACCATGGACGCACGCATGCAGTACCCGGCGAAGGAAATCCTGAGGCGGCAGTTATGTTTATCGGAGAGGGGCCGGGAAAGAAAGAAGACGAACTCGGTCGCCCGTTCGTTGGTGCGGCTGGGAAATTTTTGGATGAACTTTTGGCAAGTATTCACTGGAGCCGCCAAGACGTCTTTATTGCTAATATTGTAAAATGTCGTCCGCCCGGTAATCGTGATCCTGAGCCTGAGGAAATCAATACCTGTACGACACATTATCTCATTGCCCAGATCGAGGCGATCCAGCCGCAGCTTATCGTTCCACTCGGCCGGCACTCTATGTATAGGTTCTTACCCGAGGATTTTAAGATATCTGAGGTACATGGGAGAGTGTTCCACCGTCACAATCAGCATTATATGCCGCTGTACCACCCGGCGGTAGCCTTATATAACGGGGGAATGCGACAACCATTACTCGCGGACTTCCGTAAAATTCCGGCGACACTTAAGGCAATAGCAAAAAAATAGCTAAAATAACATAAATCTGTGGATAACCTGTGCTCATCCATGATGAGCGCTTATTTAGAGTAGATTTCAAAAAGGTAATATATTGCTAATGTTAGTATAAATTTGACACATTTTTGTTTTTTTGCATAAAACTTGACATTTCCCACAGCCATCTGTTATTATCCGAACTACATATCCTGACGGAGACGTCAAAACATTACATGACGTTTAGTCGCAAAACATAACAAATTAGCCATTACATACCCTCTTTCACGCTTTCGTAGGGTGGGGAGAGTCTATTTTTATGTCTACCTCACAAGTCACCCTGGCGCCTGAGCGCCAACGTTTTACTAAAAGTGCAGCGGCTATCGAGCTCCCGAATTTAATAGAAGCCCAGCGCCATTCATATGAATGGTTTTTAAAGGAGGGCCTGAAGGAGTTGTTTGAGGAAATTTCCCCGGTCAAAGACTTCATCGGCCGTGATCTCGAGCTGTATTTCCTCGATTATTACCTGGACGAGCCACGGTTTGACGAGTGGAAGGCGAAAGAGAAGAATGTGACGTTTGAAGCACCCATGCGTGTGGAAACGAAACTGGTCAATAAAAAGACCGGCGAAATTAAAGAGCAGGAAGTATACCTCGGTGATTTTCCCCTGATGACTGATCGCGGCACCTTCATTATTAATGGGATTGAGCGTGTCGTCGTGAGCCAGCTGATTCGATCGGCTGGTGTTTTTTTCACCTCAGAATTAATTTGCGGTCGTCGCTATTACGGCGCGAAGATTATTCCGAACCGCGGCGCCTGGCTCGAGCTCGAAACCGATGCCAATAATATTATCTCGGTAAAAATCGATCGGAAACGGAAAGTGCCGGTAACCTCGCTCTTGCGCGCCTTTGGCTTCGGTAATGACGAAGAGATCAAAGCTATTTTCACCGATGTCCAGCAGGGCCAAGAAGTCGACTACCTCGAAGCTACCCTCGCGAAGGACGTCTCCCGCAATGAAGCTGAGGGTCTCCGTGAAGTATACAAACGTATCCGACCGGGCGATCTCGCGACCGTCGATAATGCCCGCGAACTCATCTATAAAATGTTCTTCTCATTTGATCGCTATGACTTCGGTCGCGTGGGGCGCTACAAACTCAACCAGCGGTTTGGGTTTGACTTCCCGAATTCAAAAGAGTATCGCGTCCTCCAAAAAGAAGACGTGGTCTCTATCATGAAAGAGATCATCCGCCTGAACAACACCCAGAAAGAAGCCGATGACATCGATCATCTCGGTAATCGTCGCGTCCGCGCCATCGGCGAACTCGTCCAGAACAAATTCCGCATCGGTCTCGCCCGCATGGAGCGTATCGTCCGCGATCGCATGAGTACGATGGATATCAATACGCTGACGCCAAATCAGCTGATTAACGCCCGTCCCATCATTGGTTCGATCAAGGAGTTTTTCATGTCATCTCAGCTCTCACAGTTTATGGATCAGACCAACCCTCTGGCTGAGCTCGAACACAAACGTCGTCTGTCCGCGATGGGTCCTGGCGGTTTGTCCCGCGAGCGGGCTGGATTTGATGTCCGTGACGTACACCGCACTCACTATGGTCGTATCTGTCCGATTGCCACACCTGAGGGACCAAATATTGGTTTGGTTGGGCACCTCTCCTGTTATGCGCGCATCAATGAATTCGGTTTTATCGAAACCCCATTTCGGAAGGTAGTGCATGATGTCGAGAATAAAGCATCGGCGATGGAAAATGAGATTCTGCGCGAAGATGTCAAAGACGCGAGCGGCACTGTAATCGCCACCGCCGGTACGACTATTACGAAAGATATTGCCAAGCAGATTGCCGCCACTGACTGGGCGACCGTCCCGGTGAAACCGCGCGTGACAAATGAGATTGTGTATCTCGATGCATTTGTCGAGGAGCGGAGTATCACCACCGCGGCCACGACGCCGATTGATGCGGATGGGTACTTCCTCAATGACAAAGCCGAAGTTCGCCGTCGGGGTGAACCGACCGTCGACTCAGTGGAACGCGTCGACTATATGGATGTTGCGCCGTATCAAATTATTAGTATTACCACTGCCCTGATTCCTTTCCTCGAGCATGATGACGCGGTTCGTGCATTGATGGGTTCAAACATGCAACGCCAGGCTGTCCCGTGTATCATCCCTGATTCACCCCTGGTGGGGACGGGCGTCGAGTATAAAGCAGCCACTGACTCAGGTCAGACCATCGTTAGCAAAGTCGATGGCAAGGTGGTACACGCCGATGGCGCCGAAGTTCACGTCCAGGATACCAATGGCAAAGTACATGAATATCGGCTCCAGAAGTTTGTCCGATCCAATGCCTCGACCTGTATCAACCAGCGACCCGTCGTCGAAGTAGGACAGCAGGTAGCGGTCGGGAGCGTCCTCGCGGACGGTCCAGCCACGGACAACGGTGAACTCGCCCTCGGGCAAAATGCCCTGGTGGCATTTATGTCCTGGGAGGGTGGCAACTATGAAGACGCCATCCTGATCTCTGACCGGTTCGTCCAGTCAGACAAGCTGACGTCGATCCATATCGAAGAATACACTGTCGATGTCCGGGATACGAAACTCGGACCGGAGGTGGTGACCCGTGACATTCCTAATATTGGTGAAGAGAAACTCAAGGATCTCGACGAAGAAGGTATCGTCCGGATTGGCGCGGAAGTGTCATCGGGTGACATCCTCGTCGGGAAAATTACGCCCAAAGGTGAGACCGAACTCTCCGCTGAGGAAAAACTGCTTCGTGCTATCTTCGGCGAGAAGGCTAAAGACGTCAAAGACAGCTCCCTCTATCTCGAACATGGTGAACAGGGTAAGGTTGTCGATGTGAAAATTTTCTCCCGGGAGCAGGGTGACAAACTCTCCTCCGGGATTTTGAAATCTATCCAAGTATCAGTCGCGCAGCTGCGCAAAATCCAGGTTGGTGATAAGCTCGCCGGTCGCCACGGCAACAAAGGTGTCATTTCCCGCATCGTCGCGGCCGAAGATATGCCACACCTCGAGGACGGGACACCAGTCGACGTGGTACTGAATCCACTCGGTGTCGCCTCTCGTATGAATATTGGTCAGATCCTCGAAACGCACCTCGGCATGGCCGCGAATGCCCTCGGATACAAAGTTGCGACTGCTCCGCTCAATGGGACTGAAGAAGAGACCATCCGCGAAGAACTCCAAAAAGCAGGCTTCCCCGCTGACGGGAAAGTGCAGCTCTATGATGGTCGGACCGGTAATAAGTTTGACCAAAAGGTGACCGTCGGTTTCATGTATATGCTGAAATTGAACCACATGGTGGAGGACAAGATCCACATGCGGTCAATCGGTCCGTACTCACTCGTGACCCAGCAGCCACTCGGTGGTAAAGCGCAGTTTGGTGGTCAGCGGTTTGGTGAGATGGAAGTCTGGGCGCTCGAAGCCTATGGTGCTGCGTATACGCTACAGGAAATGCTCACCATCAAATCAGATGATGTGCCTGGCCGGTCAAAGGCCTATGAAGCCATCATCAAAGGTGAGCCGATCAAGAAACTCAATATTCCAGAAACATTCAACGTACTCATCCGTGAGCTCAAGGGTCTCGCCCTTGATGTCGAGCTCATCGGTGAAGAAAAAGAAGATTATCACGCTGATGACAATCGCGAACGGCGCCCTGAGGAACCAGCGGCAACCGAAGCATCAACCACTAACGAAGAGGAAAAATAATACTATGGCCGGAGAAATTACGCCAACGACAGTTGACTTCGAAGCAATCCGCCTCAAACTTGCCAGTCCCGAGGGCATCATGGGCTGGTCACATGGTGAGGTGACGAAGCCAGAAACTATCAACTACCGCACTCAGAAACCTGAGAAAGACGGCCTCTTCTGCGAAAAAATCTTTGGCCCGACCAAGGACTGGGAATGCTACTGTGGGAAATACAAGAAGGTTCGCTACAAAGGCATTGTCTGTGATAAATGTGGCGTGGAAGTCACGCGCAGCATTGTGCGGCGTGAACGGATGGGGCATATCGCCCTTGCGGCACCGGTCTCGCATATCTGGTTCCTGCGTGGTGTCCCGTCAAAGATTGGCTTGATGCTCGACCTCTCGGTTCAGGAATTAGAGAAAGTTATTTACTTTGCCAACTTCGTCATTACCAAAGTCGATGATGAACTCCGCGATCAGACACTGGAGCAGATCAATGTCGAATACGAAGCCAAGAAGAAGTCGATCGAGGCCGAGGCCAACCGCATCACCAGTGAAATCAAGCAGCGCCAGGCGACCGAGGCTGACCAAGAACCCGATGAGAAGAAAAAGAAAGAACTGATCAAAGAGATTGATGAAGAGCTCGCGGCCAATGCTCAGCGCAAAGATAAGAAGCTCGAAGACCTTGAAGAAGCCGTCGACCTTGCGAAAAAAGAACTCAAGAATCTGAAACCCCTCCAAATCATTTCCGAGCAGCAGTATCGTGATCTCTCTTTGAAATACGGCCATGTCTTCGAGGCGGAAATCGGCGCGGAAGCTATTCGCAACCTACTGACAACTATCGACCTCGATGAGTCGATCAAGACTCTCGAGAAAGAAATTGCCGATCTCCCTGACGCGAAGAAGCGCCGCGCTGTTCGTCGATTAAAGTTATTTAAGAGTTTCAAACTTAATAAATTCCGCCCCGAATGGATGGTATTGACCGTCATCCCGGTGATCCCCCCGGATCTGCGACCCATGGTGCAGCTCGACGGTGGCCGGTTTGCCGCCTCAGATCTGAACGATCTCTATCGCCGTGTCATCAACCGTAACAACCGTCTGAAACGGCTAATTACCCTGAATGCCCCTGAAGTAATCCGGCGTAATGAGAAGCGTATGCTGCAGGAGGCGGTTGACGCGTTGATTGATAATAATGCACGTCATGGTAAGACCGTGACTGCCTCCACTGGCCAGAAGCGACAGCTGAAATCCATCGCCGATATCCTGAAAGGCAAGCAAGGACGATTCCGTCAGAATCTCCTCGGTAAACGCGTCGACTACTCTGGTCGTTCGGTTATTGTGGTTGGTCCGCACTTGAAAATGGATCAGTGTGGATTG
This sequence comes from Patescibacteria group bacterium, assembly GCA_034678405.1. Lineage (GTDB taxonomy): Bacteria > Patescibacteriota > Patescibacteriia > UBA10025 > JAHIVO01 > JAXDBW01. The sequence goes on from JAXDBW010000011.1 coordinate 40,386, forward strand.
CCGAAACGAATGGCTCTCGAACTATTCAAACCGTTTATCATCAGCCAACTCATCAAGCGAGAATACGTTCACAATGTCCGCAGCGCGAGCCGCTTCATCGAGTCTGGCCGCTCAGAGGTGTGGGACATCCTGGAAGAGGTATCGAAAGATGCCCACGTGCTATTGAATCGTGCCCCAACCCTCCACCGACTTGGTATCCAGGCGTTCCGTCCGGTCCTGATCGAGGGTAAGGCTATCCAAGTGCACCCTATGGTCTGCCCCGCGTTTAATGCTGACTTCGACGGTGACCAGATGGCTGTCCACGTCCCGCTGACGGAAAATGCCAAACGTGAAGCCGCCGATATCATTGCCTCAATCAACAACCTCCTGAAACCCTCCACCGGTCAACCTATCGTGACCCCGTCACAGGATCTCGTGCTCGGGATGTATTACCTGACGGTGCTGCGCGAAACCCCAGCCGACCAGATGCGCGCTTTCAGCTCGATTGATGAAGCGCTCATGGCTGAGCAGCTCGACCAAATCCATTTGCAGGACCAGGTAAAAGTAGAGATTGATGGAAAAGTACTCGAAACATCAGCTGGCCGGATTATCTTCAATCAGCTTCTGCCTGAGGAAATCGGCTATGTCAATGAGACCATGGACAAGAAAGCACTGTCCATGCTGATCAGCAGCATCCTCAATCAGCTGGGCAATGGACCAACCACCGCGCTCCTGGATCGATTCAAATCAGCTGCGTTTAACTATCTGACTCGCTCAGGTATCAGCTGGGGCATGGACGATCTCGTTATTCCTGATAAAAAGAAAGAAATTCTCACCGCCGCGGAAAAGCAGGTTGAGGAAGTAGAGAATCATTTCGAGCAAGGGCTCCTGACCGATGATGAGCGCCACATGAAGGTTATCGAAATTTGGGCGGATGCGAAGGATCAAATCCAGACCGTCAGTCGCAAGGCGCTCGATCAAAAAGGCCCCATTTTCAGCATGATCGAGTCCGGTGCCCGTGGCTCATGGGCTCAGACGACTCAGATGATGGGTATGAAGGGTCTCGTGACCAACCCTGCTGGTGATACAATTGAGCTTCCCGTGAAAGGAAGTTTCAAAGAAGGATTTGATGTACTAGAATATTTCATCTCTACACACGGTGCTCGCAAGGGTCTGTCTGACACGGCTCTCCGCACCGCCAACGCTGGCTACCTCACCCGTCGTCTCGTCGATGTCTGTCAGGATGTTATCGTGACCAGCGAAGACTGTGGTGATACGGATGGGTTCATGCTGATTGACGATGGTTCTGAGTTTGGTGACAGCATGGCGAAGCGCTTGCTCGGTCGCGTCGTCCTCCAGGACATCAAGGACAAAAGCAAGACCGTCGTGAAAAAAGGTACCCTCGTCACCGAGGAACACCTGCCGAAATTAGAGAAATTAGAATTGAAAGAAGTCCTCGTCCGGTCGGTTCTCTCCTGTAAATCGCACTGGGGTATCTGCCAAAAATGTTATGGCTACGACCTCGGATTCAATAAGATGGTTGAGATGGGCGTCGCCACGGGTATCATCGCGGCCCAAAGTATCGGTGAGCCCGGTACCCAGCTGACTATGCGGACATTCCACACTGGTGGTGTCGCCGGTCGTGATATTACCCAGGGTCTCCCTCGGGTTGAGGAGCTATTTGAAGCCCGCCCGATTCGTCGTCCGGCAATCATTGCCAATGTGAGTGGGAAAGCACAGATTACGGAAGGTGAAGACAAGCGAAGCAAACGCATTGTCATCACGCACAAGGCTATGGATGAGCAGGAGTATAAGATTAAGAGCAAGAAAAAGGTTGAGATCAAGGTAAAAGATGGTACGGCGGTGAAGGATGGGCAAGTGCTCTTCGTCGAAGGTGACCGGGAAACCAAGGCCAAAGGCGCTGGTACGGTTCGCGTCGAGGATAAGGCTGTGTACGTCATTGCGGAAAAGGATAAAGAGCGTGAGTACACAGTGAACCCCGGCCAGATGGTTTGGATCAAAGATGGCGATCTCGTGAATGTCGGTGACCAGCTCACTGATGGTAGCGTCGACCTGCACCAACTCTTCTATCTGAAGGGTGTTGAGGCAGTTCAGCGCTATATCATCAAGGAAATTCAATACATCTATTCATCCCAAGGCCAAAAACTCAATGAAAAGCATATCGAGATCGTGGTGAAGCAGATGTTCTCTCGCATCTACGTCAAGAACCCGGGCGATACGACATTACTCTCTGGTGAAGTTGCCGAAAAGACGCGTTTCGATGCGGAAAACGAGGCGGCTGCTGCAGCGAAAAAAGAACCAGCCACTGGCGACCAATTGCTGCTCGGTATTACCAAGGCCTCTCTCTCCATCGATAGTTTCCTGTCAGCCGCATCATTCCAAGAGACCGCCCGCGTCCTCATCGACGCCGCTGTCTCTGGCAAAGTTGACACCCTCCGCGGGCTGAAAGAAAACGTGATTATTGGTAAGTTGATTCCGGCCGGGACCGGGTTTGCCGCCCGACAGGCCGAAGCCGCGGCTGAAGCTGCCGAGGCAAAAGATGAGAAATAATACCACTCTTGGAGTACCCATTGATACCACCCAGCCCTTCGCGAAGGGCTGGGTTTGGGATTGAAAAAGGTCCAAAAAAATGGTACAATAGAACAACTCACTTGATTGTGGTATCATTCTTCGCATGGCAAAAAAATCAAAAAAGGCGTACTTGCAAAAGTACAAAAAAGAAGCACAGAAAGAACGACACGCGAGCTCCACTCCTGACGAAGAGCCAGAACGCGAATCCCGTCTCAAACCCGAGACCAAGCATGGCATCTACGTGGTGCTGATTTTTACTGGAGCGATTATTTTCTTACTGGGGCTACTGGGGTGGGCTGGTCAGCTCGGTGATGCCCTCGCTACCGCCTTGAGTTACCTGTTTGGTTGGGGTAAATACGCCGTTCCCGTTATCTTATTCTGGATTGGCTATCTCATTGCCCGGCCCCAACGCTATGCGTTCCGCCTCTCAAATGGCATCGGTTTGGTACTCTTAGTACTCAGTGGGACCGGTTTCTTGCACCTCGTGGGAGTGCCCCTCGAGCAGGCGACGAGTGAGATAGCAAATGGCAATGGCGGCGGGTACCTCGGACTATTACTTTCATATCCATTGCAGAGCGTGCTCGGGCCCTGGGCGACGGGTGTGATTCTCTTAGCAGTGTTTGTCATCGCTCTGCTCGTCCTCTTCGATGTGTCTCTCGAGTGCCTCTATGAGCGTGGCAATATTGGCAAACGTGCGGCGGAGCGATTCCGAGAGTTTTTTTATAAATTACGCTCAAACATGGATCGCACGCCCGATACTGATGATATGCCGGATGATGAAGCGGGCGACGACGAGGGAGAGGACGATAGCGAAGAGCCATCATTTGATGTCAATGCTGTCTCAGAGACTACTACCGGAGAGCAAGACGTCCAGCCTAAAAAGGAATCAACCGAAGGAACGGGCGATCAGACCGAAATGTTTACCAAACCGAAACGCATGCCGAAAATTGACATTCCCATTGATCTCCTGTCATCCAGCGCAGAGAAGCCAACGAGCGGCGATATTGAACGAAATAAGGAGACAATATTTAATACCTTCAAAAATTTCGGCATTGATGTAGAAATGGGCGAGACGAAAGTCGGTCCGACGGTCACGCAGTTTACCCTGAAACCTGACGAGGGCGTGAAATTATCTCAAATAACTACCCTCGGCAACGACCTCGCTCTAGCCCTCGCGGCACACCCCATCCGGATTGAGGCACCAATCCCCGGTAAGTCACTGGTGGGTATCGAGGTTCCGAATAAGTCAGTGGCAGTTGTGAAGCTAAAAGAGCTCCTGATGAGCAAAGAATTTAAGAAACGGAAGTCCAACCTTACTATCGGTATTGGGAAAGATGTGGCTGGGAATATGTGGCTTGAGGACATTGGTCCAATGCCACATCTGCTCGTCGCTGGTTCGACCGGGTCAGGGAAGTCGGTGATGTTGAATTCAATTATCCTCAGCTTGCTCTACCAGAATTCACCCGATCAATTGAAATTAATCCTAGTTGATCCAAAACGAGTGGAGCTGTCGGTCTATAATAATATTCCTCATTTGATCACGCCCGTTGTCAATGAAGTCGACAAGACGATTAACGCACTCCGGTGGGTAGTTAGCGAAATGGATCGACGGTATCAGCTGTTGTCGAAGACCGGTCATCGCAATATCGCGGCGTATAATCAAGACAACGGTAATATCATGCCGTACCTCGTAGTCGCGATTGATGAATTGGCGGATCTGATGTCAGTGGCGGCCAATGAAGTAGAGGCAGCCATCGTTCGTCTCGCGCAGATGGCGCGGGCCGTCGGTATTCATTTGATCCTCGCGACCCAGCGGCCATCCGTTGATATTATTACGGGCCTGATCAAGGCAAACATTACTACCCGCATTGCGTTTGCGGTGGCATCCCAGATTGATTCACGCACGATTCTCGATACCGCGGGGGCAGAAAAACTACTCGGCCGCGGCGACATGCTCTTCACGTCATCCCAACTCTCGAAGCCGAAGCGTCTCCAGGGCGCTTTCGTCACTGACGAAGAAATAAATCGAGTGGTAGCTTTCCTGAAGAGTAAAGGTGAGCCTGAATACCAGGAAGAAGTAACCCAGAAAGTAGTGGACAAGACGCTGGCAGGCAATTTTGAAGATATGGGCGACGACGAGTTGGTCGGCCAAGCGCGGGACATCGTGGTCAAGGCAGGCAAGGCATCGGCGTCATTCCTCCAGCGCCGACTCAGGATCGGGTATGCCCGCGCTGCGCGGATTCTCGACATCCTCGAGGAGCAGGGCGTGATTGGTCCGGGGGAGGGGGCGAAGCCGCGAGAGATACTCGTGTCACGCGAGGGGCTCGACGATGGATTTATTGATGATGCCGATGAGGATATTCCCGAGGATGATGCGGACAGCGAAGAAGACGAAGAGGATGAAGACGAGGCTGACCAGCAGTATGGGTAGCTATGGTCGAATTTCGTCAACGCAACATAGAACGATCCAAGACGCTCGGTGAGCGTCTGGCGAAAGTACGCGAGGAGGCTGGCTACAGTCTGACCGACGTCGAACAGGCGACCCAAATCAAAGTAACCTATCTCCAGGCACTCGAAACCGGACAGTATACCAAGCTGCCCGGGAGTGTATATGTGGAGAACTATCTGAAACGGTATGCCACGTTTCTCAAGGTCGATCCCGCGTATGTCATCGAGCTATACCGTCAGCGGGAGCAGCGGGTGACTCGGGCTCATGAGCGACAGCGGTTTACCCCAAAGCCCCAGGAAATGCCCCGGGAGGTGCTGACGCCGCGGTTACTTCGTCGACTCATTGTCGGAGCCATCGTGGTGGCCGCACTTATTTATATTGTCGTGATCGTTTTCCAGGTGTTTGCCCCGCCGATGCTGACAGTGACCAGTCCAGCTGACGCTATCCGGGTGCAGGATCCGGACATCACCGTCACTGGCTCGACTGAACCGGAGACCAGCGTGACTATTAATGGTCGGGAAATATTTCTTGATGCCGACGGTAATTTCTCAGCCAATTTATCCCTGACTGAAGGGATTAATACGATTACCATCAGCTCACAGAAAAAGCGGAGTAAACCCACCGTGGAGACCAGGACGGTACTGCTTGAGCCACAGACCGAAGAATAGTATACTATATAATACTTTATAGCTAAGGAATACGAACCTATGCCAACCAAACAAAGCGATAAAGACTCTTCCCAACGTTCAAAGGCCGCCCAAGAGGCGATTAACCAAATCAAGGAACGATTCGGGGAGGGATCGATCATGAAGTTTGGGGAAGCGCGTAAAGTAGCCGTTGACGTCGTGCCGACCGGCTGCGCCTCATTGGATTTAGCCCTCGGGGTGGGTGGGGTACCCCGTGGCCGCATTATTGAAATCTATGGCCCCGAAGCCTCAGGGAAAACAACCCTCGCGCAGCACATCGTCGCCTCAGTCCAAAAAATGGGTGGCACCGCCGCCTTTGTCGATGCTGAGCACGCCCTCGATCCCCAGTATGCGCGGAAGATCGGAGTGAATGTTGATGACCTCCTCATTTCCCAGCCGGACACCGGTGAGCAGGCACTCGAGATCGTCGAAACGCTCGTCCGCTCAAATGGGGTGGATGTGATCGTTGTAGACTCAGTCGCGGCGCTGGTGCCCAAAGCTGAGATCGAAGGTGAGATGGGTGACTCACATATGGGTCTGCAGGCTCGACTGATGAGCCAAGCCCTCCGCAAGTTGACCGGCATTGTCAGTAAGACGAAGACGGTCGTCATCTTCATCAACCAGACACGCATGAAGATTGGGGTCTTCTTCGGCAACCCTGAGACGACCACCGGTGGGATGGCGCTGAAATTCTATGCGTCAGTCCGGATCGAGGTTCGGCGAGCGGCGCAAATCAAGAAGGGCGATGAATCCATCGGCAATCGAGTCAAGGTCAAAGTCGTCAAGAATAAAGTGGCTCCGCCATTCCGTACGGCTGAGTTTGACATCATGTATAATGAAGGGATTTCTATCGCCGGCGATTTGATCGATACCGGCATCAAATATGGCGTGCTACAAAAAAGCGGAAACACACTCGCCTATGGTGACGTGAAGATTGGTGTTGGGCGCGAAAACGCGCGCATTGCTCTCCGCACAGACAAGAAGTTGATGGCCGAGCTGAGTAAGAAGATCATGGCCGCCGCGGCTGCCGCCGAAGCAGAGGAACAAAAAGCAGACCAGAAGTAACAGAAATTCATTATTGTATATGTTTGGGCCTGGATGGTATGATCCAGGCTCTTGAATGTATGCCGGTATTTCGGTAAGCTATCGTAAGATAAAACAAATAACGTTAATTAAATACACAGAACAGACGGAGGTTATATGCAGGTATGCTCACTTGCGTGGTGGCGTGCGCGGCCACGAAAGTGGCTGTCATACATCGTGCTGTGCATCATTGGCTGGACCGGATTCTTCTTTCTCCGGATAGTGAACTGGACCAAAATTGAAGGTAAGGATAAGTTTGTTATTGCCCGGCGCGGGCATAACAAGCGTGAACGGCGAAATGTTGTGATCGTGTCGAATCATATGACCATGTTTGATTCGTTCATCGTTGGCATCATCGCTTACTTTCCTGAAATACTCTTTTGGCCGTCAGTGGCACCACTTCATTTCGCTGCGCAGGAGAATTATTTCAAATACTGGTTGATGCGACTCGTCATGAGCTGTCTCAACGCAATTCCCGTGAAATCGAGCCGGAGGGATGTGGTGGTGATGCATGAAGCGGTCAAACGATTGCCCTATACTAATATCCATATCTTTCCTGGAGGACGTCGTTCCCAGCAGCCGCTTGGGTCAGTGGCTCAACATCCCGTCCGAGCCGGTGTTGGTTATATTGTAGCCCATGCGGCTGATCCAAAGCCGTTACTCGTCCCGGTATTTCTCGGAGGCGCTGAGAAATTGTTCGGCGGTAAACCCGGGGATCATAGCGTGGCTCGATGGCTCCCTCGCATTTCCGGCGTATTCCGCAGGCCACTCGTCCGCTTCGGAGACCCGATACCTTATCAAGACATTCTCGATGCGGTCGGGAATAACAAAAAGGCATGGACGGCGATTGCCAATCGTGCCGCACATGCAATTAATCAACTTGATCCTTCGATTGAAAGAGTGTCAGTCCCGGACTGACACTCTTTATTATGATTGCATGTGGTGCTGCCGCGGCTTGATGGTTTCGCCCAGCCAACGGGTGGTCAGCTGCTGCAGGTGAGCGGGAATATCACTGAAGTAGTACTGATGGTTACTATTTCGCTCAAGTGATCGATCCAGGTCAGGATGGGCCTGGAGATAGGTACGCACTGCAGTCACCGTCGGGGTGGCCGGGTCGACGAGCGTGACCCGCCGGCCGATTTTTTGCTGGATGACATCGCGGAGGATAGGATAGTGGGTGCAGCCGAGGATGAGTGTATCAATCTGGTGTCGTTTCAGGGGTCCGAGGTATCGCTTGGCCATCATCTTGGTGATTTGATCATTGATCAGCCCCTCTTCCGCGAGAGGGACGAAGAGTGGGCAGGCTTTGCTGGTGACGTTCAGCGTGTCGTCAGTAGCTAGTAGTTTTGTCCGGTAAATATCCGTATTAATCGTGGTGCGGGTGCCGATGACGCCAATGTTTTTATTCTTGGTCTGCTGCTGGGCGGCGGTGACGGCCGGGGTTACCACCTCGAAGATAGGTGTATTGGGGAACTGGCCTTTCAGTGCGTCAGCGGCGACAGCCGAGGCGGTGTTACAGGCGATAATGATAAGCTGGGCTCCCCGGTCTAGCAGGAACTGAGTATCCTGGATGGCATATTCGATAACTGTCTCGTTACTTTTATTGCCATAGGGCGTGCGAGCGGTATCGCCAAAATATACCAGCTGATAGTCAGGTAGTTGACGACGAACTTCACGGGCGACGGTCAGGCCGCCGATACCAGAGTCAAAAATACCAATCATAGAGACCGAATCATAGGGAGCGTTATATCGAATAGTCGTTGTACCACGCGGTCGGCTTTTTGTAAATCCTTATGGGAATTGTAGGGCTGTTTCAGCCCAATGCAGCGCATGCCCGCTCGGTGGGCTGCCTCGACCCCGCTGTATGAGTCTTCGATGACGAGACACTCGGCTGGGGTCACCCCCAGTTTTCGTGCAGTTGTGAGGAAGATATCAGGGTGCGGCTTACTCTCGGTGAAGTCATCACCCGAAATAACCACAGTAAAATACGATCGGGCTCTTATTTTCGCCAGCGAGAGATTGATAATGCTGCGCGGTGATGATGAGGCAACGGCGAGGGGATAGTGACGGCTGGTTTTCTCTAGCAATCCATGAATGCCGGCAACTGGTTTGAGTTTCTGGTGAAATAGTTTCTTGACCATAGAAAGTCGCTCCTGGAGGATTGTATCTACTGACTCAGTCAGTCCGAAATAGGCTTTCACCTTCATGATGGAGTATTGCTGACTCCGGCCTCTGACGTGCCGTGCCAAAAAACGCTCATATGCAGCGGTCTGGGGGACGTCCACCCCATGCTTTTTCAGCTGGGCATTGATCGCCTCAGCCCACAAATGCTCAGAGTCAGTGATGACTCCGTCCATATCATAAATAACTGCCCTGATCATGCGGCGTGCTGCTTTACAAAGGCGGTGAGTTCGTCTTGCTTTTCTGTAAGCAGTTCTGGTGTATCTGCCTCGACCGTGACGCGCAGGAGTGGCTCGGTATTGGAGGGGCGCGCATTAAACCACCAGGTATCGTATTGGACCGTCAGGCCATCGAGCTCATCCTGCTCTCCATCACCATACTCTTTTTTTATCTTCATGATAATATCTGGGATGTTATTCACCTCGAAATTCATCTCATCGCCTTTAGCATAGGGGATTAGTCCATCGATAATCTCTGACAGCTTTTTATCATGGGCGGAGATGAGCTCGAGGAGGATCGCAAGCGCGACGAAGCCAGAGTCTGCATAGAAATTATCCTTGAAGGCGTAGTGAGCGGAGAGCTCACCACTCATCACGCCACCATTTTCGCGCATGGTTCGCGCTAGATTGACAAACCCAACCTTGCTGCGGAGCGGCCGGCCACCCCACTCAGTGATGCGCTGGGGGACCGCCCGACTGCAGATGACATTATAGGCGATGCCGGCGCCCGGGTTATGCTCGAGGAAATGTTTTGCCAGGACAAGCAGCGTGGCATCTGCTCTAATAAATTCTCCTCTTTCGGTCACAAAGAAAAGCCGGTCAGTATCGCCATCAAAGATTACTCCAAAATCAGCTTTTTCATCAACGACTGCTTTTTTGATTTGTACCTGTGATTCGGGCATCAGGGGATTCGAGGGATGCGCCGGGAAGTTGCCGTCGAGCTTGAAATTCAGGGGGATGAGCTTCCCCGGGAGATGCTTGAATAATTCCGGGAGTACCTTACCCGCCATGCCATTGCCGGCATCGGCGACGATAGTAAATGGTTTGATTTTCTGGGTATCGACAAACGAGAGGACGTGTTTGATATAGTCATCCATGATATCTCGTTCGAGCAGCGCGCCTGATCCCTGGTCAGTAAATTTCTTGTCTTCGATGAAGTCGTATAATTCTTTGCCCCGGATCCACTCTAGTCCGCCCTCGTGTTTGACGACCATCTTGACGCCATTGTACTCTTTCGGATTATGTGAGGCGGTGATCATCATTCCGCCGTCATAATCAAACGTGCCAACGGTGAAGTATACCGCATCAATTGGCACCAGACCAATCGTGGTTACTTCCACGCCCTGACTCCGGAGGCCCTGTGTTACTTGCTCGAATATTTCAGGGGAGCCGATACGCATATCGCGTCCGACGACCACTTTCTTCGCGCCGGTGAGCTGGGCATAGCCCTGGCCGATCGCAAAGGCGGTCTCAAGTGTGAAATCAGTGGGGTACACTCCCCGGACGTCGTAGCTTTTGAATACTTTTTTATTGATAGTCATAGGGATAATTGTTAGGCGTGACGTTTATGATGCATGCAGTACTGCGCGAGCGCGCCGAGGAACCAGACCGTCCCGACGAGTGCCACGAGCCACCCCACCGTGGGAATGTTTACCAGAATGACATAGATAAAGGTCCCCAGCATCATCGTCCAGATCATGGGGATTGGTTTATCTTTGCGAGTACGGTTCAGGATGAGCTCACCGAGCATGATCCCCACCCCCACCTTCGTCAGATAGAGAGCGAGGAGATACCCAATCAGGATAATGAGGGAAAGGGGCGCGCCGATTAAGGTAAATGCGAGGAGTACAACTGCGATGGGAGTGACAATCAAAAAGAGTAATCCCCAGAGCATCGCAATACCCGGTTGCGCTTGGAAGCCCTGCATTCGCTGTCGGATCCAGGGGCCAGCGATGCTGACCAGTACCGTCCCAACGAGCAGGGCGCCAAATAGGCCAATGAGTTTCAGCAGAATCCAACCGCGAGTGATGAAATTTTTATCTACCGTCAAATTTGCATCAAATTGTTTGTGAATTGTGTCACCGAGGACTACCGCAGCAGTGTTCACGTCAGCCGTTTTGGTCCCACGATACGTGAGATCACCGGCAATCTCTGCCTGTTTACCCAGTGAGAGCTGGCCATTTTCTCCCAGCGTGACATCGACTTTATTACCAACCGTGTTATTGATGCTGACAGACTCTCCCGCAGCCGTGATATTTCCGCTGATTGGGGCATCGATACGGACGGTCTGTCCAGCCAGGATAGCGCTCCAGTCGATCGCGGCAGTTTCTGCCAGCGTGAGCGTGGTCGCCGCGGCAGTAATATTTTTCCCGACATGCCCGCCGATGCGGAGCGTGGTCGCGCCAGCTCGGACGTTTCCTGCGACATCGCCACTAATATCGATCTGCGCGGCTCCACTGATGACATCACCACCGACCGTACCGGTGATGGTTACATCATTAGCAAAGGCATAGACATCACCATTGACCGTGCCATTGATGGTGATGCTATTACCCGCAGCAAATAGATTCTCATCAATGATTTCATCCTCATCGATGGTAATCGTTTCCTGGGTAATCACCGAAAGCGCATGGACGCTCGCCGGCAAACCAATAAAAATCACTGCGGCAAACAGCGCGATGAATAAGCGAGAGGAGAGACGCATAGACCAAAAAAGCTAAGCAAATTATGCTCGCAGCATACCATGAAACATCCCTTTTTTCAACGCTTTTTCGCGACGGAAAAGAGATTATATGCCTGATACCAGTTGGAGTCTTTGCCTTTGGTGGTATAGCGATGGGCTACTACTTGGAGCCCGGCGCTCGTCAGCAGCTGAGTGAGCTGTGTCTGGGTGAAGGGATGGAGATAGCGGTACCCCATGATCTCGCCCTGTGCGTTTTTCCACGGCTTCTCCACGTCACCCCAGTCGAGCCGACTGCGGCCGAATAGTTTACGAAGTGAATAGCGGCAGAGTAACCTCCACCACTGGGTATGGAGCAGATTCCACTCGGTCATGATGAGGTGGCCACCGGGTTTCAGGACGCGGGCCGCTTCGGCGATGACTTGCTGTCGCATATCATGGGAGGGGATGTGATGCAGAGTGGCGATGAGACAGACGACGTCAAATTCTGCGTCAGCAAAAGGAAGGTCGTCAGCGGTGGCGGTGATGAAGCTGTGTCCGGGATGTTCGCGCTCGGCAACTGACACCAGTTCTCGGCTGGCATCGACACCAGTGTAGCGCACGCCTTTTGTGTCGAGGAATTTCGCCAACCGGCCATTCCCACAGCCGACGTCCAGCACCGAGTCGCCCGATTTGACATATGTCTCGAGCAGGGTAAACTCACCCCACGGATGCCGGCGCGTATGCGAAAAGTGCTCGGCAATGCGGTTGTAGACGCGCGTATTTTCCTCTACAATCTCTTGTGCAACCTTTTGTTTCATCTATATGCCTTCATCAGTTAGTCATTCTTATATTACTGATCTCGTGGCGCTTCGTCCAGTCGACGAGGAGTCGCTCAGGACAGTCAAACGTGATTTGGCGACTAAACATCGCACCACGATTTTTGCGAATGCAGATATCCTGAAGGTATATCGTGAGGTGGTGGCTGAAGCTGATCGGGACCCTGCATTACTGAAAGTACTCCGCAAACGAGACGTGCGGACATTGTCCGGTATCGCGCCGGTCACGGTCCTGACGAAGCCCTATCCCTGTCCAGGCCGGTGTGCCTACTGTCCGACTGAGGCTCGCATGCCGAAAAGCTACATCGCCTCGGAGCCAGCCGCCCAGCGCGCCCTCAAACTACAGTTTGATCCCTATGAGCAAATGGCCCGGCGGATTGAAGCATTCGAGGCAAACGGACATAGTGCGGATAAAATTGAACTCATTGTACTTGGTGGTACGTGGTCATACTATGACGAGGAATATCAAGAAACGTTTATCAAGGGCCTTTTCGATGCGGCTAATGGATTTGCGTCTGACACGCTCGAGGAAGCTCAGACGAAGAACGAGACGGCCCAACACCGTATCATCGGCCTGACGCTTGAGACCCGGCCGGATTATGTAACGAAGGAGGAGCTCTGGCGGATGCGGCGGTATGGGTGTACGCATGTGCAGATTGGCGTGCAGACGCTTGATCAGCAGGTATTGGATTTGATCAAACGGGATGATACCGTGGCTAACATTGCTCGGGCGACCGCCATGCTGCGTGATTTTGGGTTTAAGGTGACGTATCATCTCATGCCAGGCTTGCCCGGCGCCACACCCGAGGGGGACTATCAGGTATTTAAAAAAGTATTTAGCGATCCTGGGTTTCAGCCGGACATGCTGAAGATTTATCCCACCGTAGTGGTTAAAAGCGCGCAGATTTATCAGTGGTTTCAGGAGGGGAAATACAAACCATATGAAGGTGAGCAATTGATCGAGCTGCTGGCGCGGATAAAGAAAGATATCATCCCGCCCTATGTCCGGATCAATCGCTTGATCCGGGATATTCCCGGCGATGAAATAGAGGGGGGCAATCTCGTGACCAACCTGCGGCAGATCATGCACCAGCGTGGCATCACGTGTCAGTGTATCCGCTGTCGCGAAGTCCGTGATGCTGTGCCGGAGTCCGAGGCCGAGCTGGTGGAGCGGACCTATCGAGCGGGCCAGGGCACAGAGCATTTCCTTAGTTTCGAAAACGCAGACAAGTCAAAGCTGTATGCGTTTACGCGATTGCGGTTGCCTGATATGAAGCATCGTAAAACACAAAAGCTAGAGGTCATCCGCTTTTTCGACAAGCAAAAAATTACCATGACCGGCAATGAACTGGCGTTTTCTCCAGATACGGCGCTGATCCGAGAATTACATACCTATGGGGAGCTTATCCCGGTCGGATCCGGGCGCTCAGCCACGCAGCACATCGGTTTTGGCAAGCGGCTGATGGCTCGCGCTGAGGAGATAGCCCGTGAGCACGGATATGCCCGATTGGCTGTGATTTCGGGAATTGGCGTGCGGGATTATTATCGAAAATTAGGGTATACGCTCCAGGATACCTACATGGTGAAGGAATTATAGTAAGTTTTTTAGCTACTTTTCTTGTCCGCAAGAAAAGTAGTACACCTGCCCGCCATCGCTACGCTCAGGCGGGGCAAGGCGGGAAAGAACTCCCGCCAAGACAAAGAAATTAACCCGCACAGGCTCGTCGTCCTTTCGCGATGTAACTCGCTTTTCGTCCAGCTTCGCCGGGCTCATACGCTCGAACATGCATCGCGATCCGCCAGAGGCGGACCATGCCTCCTCACTCCGTGTGCGCCCGCCCCGCCAGACCGGCAGGTCGGGCTGGGTAACATTTCTTTGTGATTGGCGGATTTTTAGATTTCATAAGTGCTTATGTTAGCCAAAAATTGCTTATTGATAAGTGTCACCTCTTGACTTTTTGCCAGAGGGGGTGTATGATGCTAGGTTACATTTTTTGTCTTCAATCACTATTTTTGCCAGTGCTTGTTTGACTGCTGAGGAGAGAGAGTATCAGCAGCAGCCAGATTGGCACCAAAAATACATTGAAAAAACACTGTAGGTTGGGACGGTCATAACAAGCCGATCTGGTAGTCCGCAAACAACCACAGTGCAAACTTTTTGAAGGAGGTCACGTGAAAACACGTAACCTAGTCTTTCTCGTCGTCCTGGTCGCCCTCTGCGCGATCGGTACCAACGCCTACAACAGACAGTGGAACCCCATCAACATCGGGGATCCGATCACCGGCGTCACGCTGTCGCCCAGTGACAGTGTGTATCTCGAAGGCTACCGGCATCTCAGCCACGAGCGGCAAATCGCACTGGCATGGCTTCATGTGAAGGGACGGAACAGCTACTCGTATCCGAATCCCGACCTCGTCATGCCGGGAGACACGCTGCTCATCCCGCTGGGCAACTACTATGTTGCACGGTCGGGCGGTACGGATCACATGTGGAACGCCGCAGCGTTGTTTGTGGCGAAAATCGTGCGTCCGTATCTCGACGGTGTGCTGCCGGTTGTAGTGCCAACGCCGACGGTCGACTCGTCTACTGTCAGTGATACCATGGCCGCCGTGAACACTCATGATGGTTTGCGTATCCCGTGGTGGGGGTATGTGCTTCTGGGCCTGATTCTCCTTGGCATCGCGCTGTTTGCCTGGTACAACAGTCGCAGTCAGCGGCACAATGAGGAGACGGCTACGTCAGAGCGCGAGCAGTATGAGCGGAGCCTGAAATTCGTTCCGGATCCGCCGAGCTTCAAGAAAGCCGCCGACGACGAAGTCGTCCGTACGGCTGACGAAGCGGCTAAGCGCGCGTTTGGTCGCGGCGTCCAGGTCATCGGACCGGTCGAGCGGGGCTACATCAGCGGCGAACAGCAGATGTTCAATGCCAATGGTACTCATCGCTTTGAAACCTTCGCCAATGAGCCTGGATACCGGGCTCGGGTTCGCTTCGCGAACGGAACCGAACGGTTGGTGGTGTGCCGCTGGGCATGCTTCAACCCGGTGTACAGCTTGGCAGACGCCGAGTTCACTGGCACCTTCCGTCCGGAAGGGAGCAGTGTGGCTCAGGAGATCCCTCGGATCTCCGGTATGCAGACCTCCATGCTGTACAATTCGATTAACGGCAGTGAGCGGGAGTTCACCGCAGATGATCTGCCGGACACGACCGACGGGCATTCTCAGGAAGCCTCGAAACCGGCGACCACGTCCTCGACCCCGGGAAAACACAGCTTCACGAAGCTGATGGTTTCGAAGGAGAAGGGACTGACGGCAGAGGGAGACATTCAGCTCAGTACGAACGAGCTGTACAACGTCCTCTATCAGGTCACCGGGCGTCACCCGAACGACCTGAAGAAGGGCAACAAGCCTTCGAACAAGTAGCACCTTTGGTCAGTTGATTCATGAGAATCACTGATCACCCCGCCTATACGACTAGTTCGTGTAGGCGGTTTTTTTATTCAAGAAAAGGAAAAGCGCAGACTCGGGCGAGTCTGCGCTTAGGAAAGAGCTGTTGCGGAAGTAGTATTATGCCAGCGGATTACCGACGGCATCGCCGATCAAGTCGCACATGCGACAGGCGACACAGCCCGCCCGATCGGTAGAGGTCATGCCAGCCCGTCGCATCTGGTCGGCTGTGTAGTGCAGAACACTGAGGAATTCGGCCCAGTCGGCCTGTGCAGCGAAGGGATACCCGGGGATGTCCTCAAACGTCCGCCCGGCTAGCGGGGAGGGGATGACCCCGTAGCTGATAGCGGTGTCAATACCCTCCTTGAGAGAGTCGATCGGCTCCGTCCCGACGACGAAACACGACGACACCCGGCCGCGACCAAATACCTCGACTCCGCGCTGGAATGCGTCGAGATACTGAGTGCGGGGACAGAGATTATCCTTGCCGGGGAGGGTACTCCGGCGAATGGTCGGAGCCCAGCATTCCAGATTCATCATCAGGCTGGCGGCTCCCGCCTCGGCCAGCCGATTGATCCAGCGGAGATCTTCAGGCGGCGTGATTTCGATGGCAATCGGCAACTGCGGGAACCGCTTGGCGATGACCGTCACGACCGGTACCATGAGCTCCATGCCCCGCCCAGCGTGCAGCGTCATGCCGCCATTCAGGGTGAGGCCACCGTACTGGTCCAGGGGAATGCGCTCAAGCGCGGCGATGATGAGTTCCGGTTTTTTTCTGATCAGCCGTGGGTCACGGTTCGGCAGGGAGCGGTTAATCACGCAGAAGGTGCACTGCGTACCATGGCTGAAGAGCGTGCAGTCTTCGTAGATTGAGCCAGCCAGCTGGCGATTGTGTGCGGTGAGGATCTGTGTGATGGGAAACCCGAGCACCTGTCGGTCATACCAATCCGGTGCCGGCAGTACCGTCGCGGTGGTCAGCGTCAGGCTGGCTAGCTGGATAGCGATCCGGTTATCGGCCTGGTGTACTGCGGTGAGCACGGTCGGTCGGCTGTGGTAGATGGGCGCATTGACGTAGAGGCCACTGGCCAGTCGCATTTTGCCGCCGGAGCTGAGGCCTCCTCGTTTGATGCCATGAGGGTTTTGGGCGGCGAAGAGCGCCGCAGTGGCGTCATCCACAGCCATGCCCTCACAGAGCAGCTGTGCTTTTACGCGCAGTTCAGGGAGTGACACAGTATTCATGCGAATACTCCTTTTAGTAAATAGTGATGATGGCAACCCACAGTATGGGCCTGTCGATCGGATGATTCCGATCGAGCCGTTTGTGAAGGAACAATTGTACGTATTGATCAATGAACAAATACAAAAACACCTCTTCTGAACGAAGAGGCGCGTGGGAAATCGCTATACTATGCTAGACCATGTTTGTGTCCACGCGTACAGAGACCCCTTCGTCAGAAGCGGTTGCATGACCACCATGATGGCAGTTGGAGTTCTGTTGTCGCAGATATATATTCATAGCAACAGCATTCTACAGCAGGAGCCACGCTCTGTCAAATTGACAAACAATATCGAATAGTTTAGGATAGCGATATGAGACATATATCTAACATTTCCTGGCAAAAAATAAGTCGCCGCTAGCGAAGTAGGTTTTCTATTGTCATGAAAACGCTACTCCCGCCCAGGGCGATTTTTTATTTGTCCTTATCTTATTATCTATGGAATTTCAGTTCAAAACCAAAGCAACATTTTTCTGGCGATAGGTCGTCAGTAGCGTTTTTATTCACTCAATCACATATATCTATGAACCCAATAACCTTATCGGCACGCGAGGTGCCGACCCACTACTACAATATCCTCGCTGATTTACCCGTCGCGCCCGCGCCACCCCTGCATCCGGGTACGAAAGAGCCACTCGATCCATCAGCTCTGCTTGGATTGTTTCCGAAGGCACTCGTGGAACAAGAAACTAGTACTGAGCGGAAGATTGAAATTCCTGACGACGTGCGGACACTCTACCAGCGCTATCGTCCGACACCACTCTATCGGGCTGACCGGCTTGAGCGTGTGCTCGATACACCGGCTCGTATTTATTACAAATACGAGGGCGCGTCTCTGACCGGCAGCCACAAGCTCAATACCGCTCTGGCTCAGGCCTACTACAATAAGCAGGAGGGCATCACCACCCTGACGACGGAGACGGGCGCGGGGCAGTGGGGGATGGCGCTGTCGCTCGCGGCAAAACTATTCGGCATGGAGGCGCTCGTGTACTATGTCCGGCTGCATTTCCAGCAGAAACCATATCGAGTGAGCTATATGCGGATGCTGGGTGCGCAGGTACTCGCCTCACCAAGTCGTCAGACGAAGATCGGGCGGCAGTATCTCACGCAGGATCCAAATCATCCAGGCAGTCTCGGTATCGCCATCAGCGAAGCGATGGAGGCAGTCCAGGACGAACACACGAAGTACTCACTCGGTAGCGTGCTCAATCACGTACTCCTACATCAGACGGTGATTGGCCAGGAAGCGATGCGGCAAATGGAAAAAGCCGACGCCTATCCTGACGTCATCTATGGGTGCTTCGGCGGGGGGAGTAATCTCGCAGGCATCAGTCTACCGTTTATCGGACAGAGCATTCGACAGAAACGACTAGTCCGAGTCGTGGCAGTGGAGCCGGAGAGTTGTCCCACCCTTTCCCAGGGGAAGTATGATTATGACTTCGGGGATACCGCGGCTACTACACCGCTGCTCAAAATGTACTCGCTTGGTGCTGACTTCATTCCGCCGCGGATCCAGGCTGGCGGGCTTCGGTACCATGGGGCAGCTCCGCTGATCAGTCATCTCGTAGATCAGGGATACATTGAGCACGAAGCCGTTTCTCAAACGGCAGTCATGGAAGCGGCTCAGCAGTTTGTCCAAGCTGAGGGGATCCTCCCTGCTCCCGAGTCGGCGCACGCCATCCAGGCAGCGATCGACGAGGCACGTCGGTGCCAGGAATCAGGCGAAGCGAAAACAATCCTGATTAACATCTCAGGCCACGGATTTCTTGACTTGGGTGGGTATCAGGAGTTTCTCGAGGGAAAACTGGTAGTAAAGTAGTCCTGTCGTTATCTTGGACAATAACGCCTCCCTTCATGGGAGGTGTTATTGTTATATCAATTTATGCCAGTTAGCCTCGTACTCGGCAAATCGTTTCTCAAATTCACTGCGGGGGGTGAGTGGGATCTGCAGCTCCTTCAGTTTTTCGTGCAGCATCGTCAGAGCGGTCGGTCGCTCATCCGGCGTACACATTTTCTCGAGCTCGATGATTTTGCCATACCCTTTCGTATCGTCCAGCGAGACATTGATCCCGTCCCAGTCAAACTGCATCCGGTGGCGGAGCCATTTGATTTTGACCCGATGTCCCAGGGTAAGAAATATTTTCAATACCTTATCGAAATCATGCTGGTTGAACTGGACCTCGGTTTCTTCGCGCGCATCGTCGTGAATGTCTCCCGATTTCATCCACATCTTCGCCGTATACTTTCCCCGCTGGAGCCGGACATCTTCGTCGTTATGCAGGTAGATGGTTTCCTGCTCATCCTCGGTGAGGAGGTCGGCATGTTTCGTAAAAAACTCAAGCAGGCGTTTATATTGTTCATCATCGATGAAGCTGCGGATCTCTACTTCGATGTTTTTTTCAGTTGTCACAATGAGTCTAGTAATGATGAGATGATAGGTATAACTTCCGCAAGTGTATGTACTGTGTAGCTCGGCTGTTCTTGGTTATTTTCAGGGAGCTCAGTTGCAAATTTCCCCCGCTGTATCCAGATGGTGGTGGCGCCAAACGTATTTCCATAGGTAATTTCCCGCTTGATACGATCACCAATCACGATCCACTCTTTCGCTGGCCATCTGCTTTGGATATCGTCGAAGGTCGCCTGCGATTTATGCGCGGTCACAATGATGTGATCAAAAAAAGGGTCTAGGC
This sequence comes from Patescibacteria group bacterium, assembly GCA_034678405.1. Lineage (GTDB taxonomy): Bacteria > Patescibacteriota > Patescibacteriia > UBA10025 > JAHIVO01 > JAXDBW01. The sequence goes on from JAXDBW010000011.1 coordinate 60,264, forward strand.
CGAGTCGGGTAATAAGTTCGCGCCGTCCCGGTCCCGCCGCACTGACTAGAAATATGCGGGTCTCCTCATGCCGGCACGCATCGAGCAGGGCGAGGGCATCTGGGTGAAGCGTGTCGACGCCTGGGTCATAGAGCGTACGATTGAAATCGATGATGATGCCGGTCTGCATATACTCTCAGCATTCCATGAAAGAGTCTTTATGTAAAGTATGTGATTTGGTATACTTTGTTATGTTGCCCGTCAGTGTTATCGGGTAGACTATTACATTAATGGCGTTTTTCAAAGGAAGGTAGGGTTACCTATTTGAAACGCATCAATCTGTTTGGGGAGCTGATCGTCGTCGCACTGTAGGACGCACAGCCATTTCCGTTTGCCGGAGAGTCGTATGACTCTCCGGTTTTTTATATTTAAGAAATCTTTTCCGGGAATTTTACATATAGTGCCTTCGGCCGAGCCTATAGTTGACAGATTATATATATAAGGATAAGGTGCACTGAACAAAACACACAGCAAACATTGTTTACTTTTTCACAACCAAACCACTCTATTAGTTAGGAGGTCAGCATGAAACGGCTGATTATGTTAGTGGCTATGATGGCTATCATGGCCGTTGTCTTCAACGCCTGCAGTAAAAGCGGAGACGCTGGTCCGACTGGACCGTCGACGCCTCCGGATACGACCAATCCTCGTATCCTGTCGGTCAACCCGCCGCAGAATAGTATCAATGTCACTTCGCTGGCTCAGATCAGGATTACTTTCTCAGAGCCGATCGATCCGGCGACCCTCGATACGATGAGCATCAGGCTGTTTTTCGGTCACTGGGGCGGCAATCCGCTCTCGTGTGCTTACACGACTTCAGGGAATGATGTCATCGTGACGCCGAACGTGCCGATCAATGACAATCAGCTCTACACCATCGACGTTACCAACCGGGTGAGGGATCTGGCCGGTCTTTCGTTTGGTCCCCAGACCCAGTGGCAGTACGCGACGATACCAATCCGTACGACAAACCCACAGACGTGGGGCGTCACCATCGGAGAAAGTACCGAACGGTCTACTAATATCCGACTCATCGAACCGCATTTGTCCGGGGGATATCTCGTGTGCGGTACCGATGCCGGACCGTGGGGGCGCAATGAAGCGCTGGCAGTAATCCAGGCAGATGGCACGACCAGCTGGTTCCGTGACGAGATGTTTCGCCATGAATGGAGAGTTGATCCGTGGACGATAGCTCAGACAAGCGGCGGCGGCATCGCCATGTTTGGCGGGGTCAATGAAGTCAGTAATGATGGTGTGTACTCCTTCGTCTATTCGACTGGGGGCGTTCCTGCCAACAATCACTTCATTGGGTATGATTACTATCCCTACGCTGTCATCGGAAATGATCGCCAGACATTTTTCGTTTGCGGGTATGAGGCAGGGTGGATGCTGGCCGAGATGAACTATTTCGGCACAATCCTCTGGTCGAAACGGGTACACTTTACTGAGTCGGCAACCGATTTGGTTCAGCTGCCAAATAAGAACATCGCACTCTGCGGCTTTGCCTTTGTCTATCCGCTGACCGAACGACAGATGGCGGTTGTAGTCACTGATGACACCGCTGGAGTTATCTGGCATCAGTCGTACGGCACTGGTCGCCTCGAGGCTCTCTGTTATACCCCAGCGGACCAGCTTATTACGGCCGGGTATAGTGGCGCCTCAGCTGGGCAGCAGATAGCGATCGGCATCGCCCTGGACGGAACGAAGCTGTGGCAGGCAGAGCTCGGTGCCGGACTGGTGAGGGACATACGACCTCTCGCGGATGGCGGGGTGATAGTGCTCAGCACGCCAATGAGTCGCTACGGAATGATTCTGACGCGACTCGGTAGCGACGGTCAGATAGTCTGGCAGCGAAATCATGACGACATTCCCGAGCCGCATGGCATCCAGCCGGTCAGTGACGGCTATCTCATAGCCGCCGGTAATCTGTACAAGGTTGATCTGAATGGCAATTTTTAGATAGTCCCCATCCGGGCACTATCCGGGGCTGCAGTCTATAATGACTGTAGCCTCTTTTTAATTGCATTTCCACTTGTTTTCTCGTGGGAGCATGCTAGCATAAGAGTGTATGAATATTATTGTAGCTGCTGGGCCAGTGATAATCGAAAACGAAAAGGTACTCGTGAATAAACACGGGGACACGACGTTTTGGAAATTCCCCGGTGGCCGCGTGGAGACGTTTGATGAACTGGACCTGGAGCAGTGCGCCGCACGGGAAGTGAAGGAAGAGATGGGGATCAACATCGAAATCGTGCGGCCATTAAGCACATTGATGACCAAGAAGGATGATGAGACGGTCGTGGTGCTGGTCCATTATCTTGCTAATCGCATCGGTGAAGTGCGCCCGGGCAGCGATATCCGGAAATGGACCTGGCTGGATATTCATAATTTGCCGGACGACGTTGCACCGAATGTGAAAACGATTGTATACGAATATAAAGCGACAAAACAATAAAAGATATGACTAGCTTTCTACATTTGTCAGATTTTCGTGCTGGATACATCGCCATTCTGTTTGTACTCGGGGTGATTTTTTTTGTACCTGCGCACGCGTCGGCAGCTGTTATCTTTGAGGATGATTTTGAGTCAGCCAATTTCAATAAATGGCACGAATCCGGCTCGGCTCAGATCGTACATTCGGGCTGTCATCAGGGAACCTACTGCACGTTATTCGATTTCGATTTACCATATGGTATTTTTTATAATGTATTGGACGAATCGATTGATCAGGTTTATCTGTCATTCTGGATCAAATTTTCACCGTCGTTTACGTTTAACTATCCGTTTCAGGGCGGCGGTCATCTCGTCCGTTTTTATGAGATCACGGATATGAGCGGTCCGTATTTCGGGGCGCAGATGGACACCGGATGGGGTCCGGACTGGTGGGATGCGCACAGTTATACTTTCTCATTTTTTACCCGGGATGGAGAGGACGACTTTTCTTTTTGGGTACCCCAGCCGTTTGTGCCCGACACATGGCAGCACTACGAGCTATTCATGAAACTCAATACACCCGGAACAGCTGATGGAGTTCTTCAGTTTTGGCTGGATGATGAGCAGCTCTTGAATGAACAGGATGTGGTGCTGCGGGATGGCGGACGTCAGGATGTACGGTTTGATTCGCTGGCGTTTACTAATTATGATCATGTGTTAGCCGCAGAAGATCCGTACTATTATATTGATGACGTACAGCTGCTAACGGATCGTCCAGGGACGAGCACCCCAGATACCCCTCCAGCCGATCCCACTCCCGAGAGTTCTCCGGACGCGAGTCTGCTACCGGACCTCAGCGAGGCGGATCCGACCGCCATCATCATCGACGCCACCTACTCCTTCTTCGCGTATCCCACCCATCTCCGCCAGGGGTATTATATCACCGTTGGCAATGTACTGGGTTCCCGGGCCGCCGAGGTGATAACCGGCACCGCCTCCGGCCTCGCTCCCCAGGTCCGCGTCTTTGACAACCAGGGGAATGTGAAGGCTCAATTCTTTGCCTATGACAGCAGTCTGCGCAATGGAGTCACCGTGACTGCCTGCGACATCGA
>JAXDBW010000012.1:0-8577 GCA_034678405.1 Patescibacteria group bacterium
GACGTACATGATATTGCACTCCCGCACATTGTTTATTAAACTTCGCGGTTTTCTGCAAGTCTTTGAGCGAAAAAACGCACATGAAGAAGTCGTTGTCGCGTCTAATACCAAGGGGCCAATCGTGTTGGTGGGGGCAAATCGTCTCGGTGGTCATTTACTCCATGCGGTAGATAAACAGAAGTTAGTTATTGTCGAATTCGACCCACTTGTCGCAAAACGACTCAAGGAAAAAAAATACAAAGTTGTATTTGGTGATATCACGGACGGGGAAATTCAGGAAGTTATCCATATGGAGAGCGCATACATCGTGATATCAACCATCCCCAATGTCGATGATAATATGGTACTCGTCGACAAAATAAATGAAATTAAGCGAGAGCAGAAACATGCACCGACCGTCATCGTCACTGCATATACCATCTGGGAGGCGCGTCATTTGTATAATGCTGGCGCAGACTATGTGGTACTGCCTCACTTCCTTGGAGGAAAACATCTCGCCTCACTACTGAAGAATGGTCGCATAGACGAAAAAATGATGAAGGGGTGGCGCCGTCATGATGAGCGAGTAATCGAGGAGCAACAGTCAGAGGTCGCGGTGTAATCTAGTTGGGTGATGGTAAAGCCTTTACAAAAGGGTTTTTTTGTGCTATACTACTAACATAAATACAAAAACACTAACAAAAAATAAAATGATGGAGGATAATTACATTCGTAATTATTTTAAAATATATGCCCTCGTTGCCATCGTGGTCAGCGGGATTGTTTTGGTTTCTCACGATGCGTATGCCACGTACACACATCATCCCGAAGTTAAAATAGTTAAGGACAACACTGAGATGGGCAGTTTTGCAGCATACGCTGAATCGTTTACTGGTGGAGTACACGTCGCGGTGGCAGATATGGGCAGTGATGGCACTCCGGAAATTATTACTGCGGCTGGCCCCGGTGGCGCGCCGCATGTCCGTGTGCTCCGTCAAGACGGGAGTGAGATAAGTCATTTCTTTGCGTACGACACTGGCATGCATTCGGGCATTACTGTGACTGTCGGCGACCTCGATAATGATGGGACAGCTGAGATAGTCACTGCGCCGCAACTTGGTGGCGCGCCGCATGTCCGGGTATTTGATATGAATGGCAATCCAAAATTCACTCCAGGCTTCTTTGCGTATGATGAAAACTTTCGTGGCGGCGTCAGTCTAGCGATTGGCGACCCGGATGGTGATGGGTACAATGAAATTATTACTGGAGCTGGTCCCGGCGGTGGCCCGCACGTCCGCGTCTTCGATCGCTTCGGTCAGGTGGAAGATAATATTTTTCCTTTCCACTATGCTTTCCGCGGGGGCGTCAATGTAGGCGTAGCGAATGTTGATGGTGGCCAAGAAGACGAGCTGCTTGTCGGAGTTGCTAGTGGGGACGTGTCATGGGTAAAAGTCTTGAAACGCGCCGGTCAAAACATCGAGCTTAAATCATTTACCGCGTTTGGTGATACGTTTAAGGGCGGCGTCCGGGTGACTGGTGGGGATGTCGATGGTGATGGTATGGATGAAGTGATAACCGCGGCCGGCGCTACCGGTGGCCCGCAGGTATTGGCGTACGAAGGCTATGGCAAACCAGTGAACGTAAACTTCTTTGCCTACACAACTGACTTCCGTGGTGGGGTGAATGTCGCAGCGGGGGATTTCGACGGTGATGGTATCGATGAGACGGTGACCGGACCGTCTGCCTGGATGGCTGATGGGCGAGTAGATTTGCCGCGATATGTGACCGTTGATTTATCAGAGCAGCGACTGTATGCCTACGAAAATGGTCGCCTCATCAAAACATTCCTTGTGTCAACAGGATTGCCCGGGACACCCACGAATCCTGGTACATTTCATATCAGCCAAAAAATTTATTCTCACCTGTACTCAGGGCCTGATTACTATTTTCCTAACACACTATACAATTTACGTTTTGATGGGTCACGCCTACTGCATGGCGCCTTTTGGCACAATAACTTCGGACATCCCATGAGTCATGGGTGTGTGAATATTAGCTATACTAATGCTGCCTGGCTATACGACTGGATGCAGATTGGCGATACGGTTATTGTTGAACGATAGTGCATCAATTGCACCATAAGGAAAACCCGTGGCGTCCCACATGCCACGGGTTTTTTGAGTAACCACAGATTCAGTTACTGACTTCGTTTGCGTCGAATGCGGAGGTACAGCGAATTGCCAACAGAGTAGAGGACTGGTATAGCCACAAGTGTGCCGATAGTGGAGAATATTAACCCTGCCACTATGCTGGTGCCAAGTCCAGTCCAGAATGGATCGAGTATAGTGAGTGGCAGCACACCGCCGATGGTTGTGATAGACGTCGAAAAAATAGGTTTGAAACGGGTGCGGCCAGTGTGAACCAAGCGCTGGCTGAAGCTGTCGTCGGGGTATTCCTCTTTGTACCGATTGAACGTGGAAATGAAGACAATGGCATCATTGACCACGATGCCGACGAGCGCGATCACACCGAGTCCTGAAATCATATTCAGGGTGCTACCGACGAGCAGAAGGCCAGGAAATACTCCAATCAGAGCAAGCGGTACCGCAAATAGAATGAGAGCCGGCTGGAGGTAGGAGTAGAATTGGTACACGAGGATGAGGTACACACCCAGCATGGCGAGGATAAAAACAATCTGGAGTTTACTGTAGTCACTCTCGAATTCGGAAAATTCGCCACCATAGGAGACACCGTCGCTGGGCAACCCGTATGAAATGAGTGTATCCTCAGTGAGGTAGCCTTTTATTTTTTGATTAATCGCATTGACGTCACCGCCATCATCCACTGATACCGCCAACCGAGCTGTTCGGCGGCCATCTAGTCGACTGATTGATTCCGGCTGTAGTACCTCGTCAACCGAAGCGACGGTATCAAGACGCACGATGCCGCGGGTGTTTGAGGGAATCATGAGATTCCGGAGGTCATCTACTGAGTTTGTTGATTCATCTGAGAAGGCCAGCATAATATCATCTGAACCAGCTTCGGGATCGATAATTATCGAACCCGTTTTTTGAGGGCTGAAGTATGCATTGACAGTACTTGCCGCAATAGTCGGCACGACACCTTGTGAGGCAAGTTCGTCCGTATTGAGGTCCACTGTTATTGAGTTGACGAGTGTTTCACGTGCGCCATTGTATATGTCAGTGACGCCCGGCTCATCCTGAACATACGTAGCGAGGTCGTCAACCGCCGCGGTCAGCGCCTCTCGGTCATTGCCGAGGAATTCCACAATGATGTCGTAGGCAGCCGTCGGCGGACCATATGAGGTTGGTTGAGCGAGGACATCTATGTCAGAATCAATATGAGGTGTCACATTGTCGGAGAGTAACTGCTCATATTTATCATTAATCGAGTAAATAGTCATGCTGTCAGTACGATCTTTTGGCTCGGTAAATGTGGCGTATACAGTGTTGCCGAATGTATAAAAACGCTCGAAGTACGGAAGTGTGACGAGCTCGTCCTGAACCATGAGAAACACATCGCGCCGTTCAGCAAATGGCGTCCCAGCAGGAAACGTAACGTCTACTTGAATATTGCTCCCATCCTTTGAGGGGAATTGCTCAAAGGTAAGCTGCGGAGCGAAATATCCAAAACTAACACCGAGCAATACAGTTACTGTGAGGATGACTGCCAGTTTCTTCCAGGTACGTTGATAAATTGCCGCCATGAAGTCTGCATACCGGCGGGCTAGCCAATCAACGGCGTTTTGACCGTAGTGAATGATAGCCGGGATCACCAAGGCTCGTTCCCATGGTTTCATCGTCGCGCGGCGTCGCTCCTCATAGGTTTCTGGTTTCATAATCCATCGTCCGACTAGGGGAACGATTGAGATGGCGGTAAAAAAGGATTCCGCGATAACGATAATGATAGTGTAGGGAATGTATTTCAGAAATTCACCCATGATGCCGCCAATGGAGGCAAAGGGGATAAACACCACAATAGTCGTCAGGGTTGCGGCGAGGACGGGGGAGCCGAGTTTTTTTACAGAAGTGAGAGCGGCTGTTTTTTTGTCAGCTCCTTTTTCTAGCTCATGGACAATCCCTTCCGCTATGACAATGGCATTATCAACCAGGATGCCCAGCGTCAAAATCATGGCAAATAGCGTCAGAATATTGAGTGTGAACCCCAGGACGTGTAGGGCGAAAAGCGAAATCAAGAAGACCATAGGGATGGCAATGGCAACAACAACGGAGGTTCGAAAGTTTATGAAGAACAGCAGCACAACGAGAATAAGGACTAGTCCCAGGTAGCCATTATTGAGGAGGCTGCTGAGCTGGTCACTGACATACGGTGCGACATCATAGCCGACGACTAATTGATAATCATCCGGTATGAGGGAGCTGCTATTTATTTCGTCCATCGCCCGGTGTATATCCTCAGAAATAGAGACGACATCCCCATCATCTTTTTTGTAAATTAGAAAATATACTGACTCACTAGCCGTCGGGGTGCTGTCATTGAGGTACCCGACGTAGTGAATATTTTCGGTATCGGCAGGACTTCGGTCTATGGTTGCCACATCACCGAGAGTGACGCGGCCCAGCGGAATCGCGCGAATATCGTCGAGCGACTGGGCTGCGGCCATGATAGTAATTGGCTCGATACGCCCGCTGTCTGTCTCCACCTGTCCGCCAGGAATGGCGGTTGTATAGGCTTGAACTGCGTTTTTTACGTCCGTGTAGGTAATCTGATTTTTATTTAGTGCGGTGGCATCCAGAGTGACATCGACAGTGAATTCATTTTTTGGTAGTATCTCGACCTCCTTAATGTCAGACGAAGCGTTTTCTAGCTCTGATTGTACCCCAGCGGCGTACTGGATGAGGTCGCTGGTATCTTCATCGTCTGATCCGACGAGCCCGAGGGCGATCGAGGGGCCGGACGCATCAAATGTTTGCACGTTTGTCTCGACATCCTGGGGCAGTTATAATTTGGTTATTTCATCTGATACCGACGAAGCAATGTCATCGATGCGGTTAAAATCAGTTATAGTGAGCTGCACTGATCCAAAGTTTTTGTTGGCGGTAGATCTGACTGTCCCCACCCCGTCTATGCCCTTGGCAACTTGCTCAACGGGGATGAGTACATCTTGTTCAACATCAACGGGAGAGGCACCAGGGTACACTGCCGAGACACCCACTATGTTTACCGGGATAGTTGGGAAATCCTGACGCTGGTTATTGGTGACGCCCCAGAAACCGGCGATGAGGACGGCAATAATAATGAGAATTGAAATGCGGTAGCGGGTAATAAAAAACCGCGACCAGCGGACAAGAAACGATTCGTGTTGAGTGTTCATTATGTGAACATAAGGTTATTAAATATGGATTTCCAGTGTATCAAATAGGTTTATTCTGTCAAAACGGACTTGATTTGCTATACTATACTCATGATTGATGCATCCACAAAAAACAGACACTTTCTCGTCTTTATAATCATTTCGTTGATAGTTGCTGCTGCGGGTACCTATGCGGTGATTCGGTTTACTGCATCTGAAACACCCCCATCTGAGTCAGTTACTACTGCCGAAACATCACTCGCGGATCTAACCATGCGGGATGATATGTACGTACGATATGCGGTGCCGATAGGCTGGTCTGAATCTGATATTAATACCGTCCAGAGTAGTTTGCCCGATGAGTATAGTGAAAATCTAACGGTAGTATACCATGCCACCTCACCCGACCAGTCCATCGTTATCAGTGTTAATCGTCGGGAGATGACCGCTGGTCAGACGCTCAGTGACGTGGTGAAAAACGAGCACGCGCTATTGAGCTCATTTGCCACTACCTATGAGTGGGATATGATCGAGCAAGGGCTGGAGCGAGCCGAACACCAGGCTGTCTACACCACGTCGGAAGGTCAGTCCTATGCGTCTGTCTTTGGCTCGCAGATTATTGCGGTTGGTGATACCGGGTATCACTACTACGTCCGTGTCACCGGGTCCGAGACACAGCGTATAATTATCCGCGCTATCACGGAAAAGCTTTTTAGTCAGCTCAATCCACAATCAACATGAAGAAAGCTACGTACATCACGCTAGCAACAATTCTCGGAGTCTTATTGAGCTACGTCATGCATAGCGCACTTGAGATTTGGTATCTCCGGATATTAACCGCGCACAACTATACAATAACCTGGTATCAACACTTCGGGGTAGGGAGCTGCGCACTACCCCCGCTCGTGCAGTACGGGCTGCTGCTCGTTGGTCTAGTTGGCGGGTGGTTGCTCGGACATATGTGGTGGAAGATTGTGTATATTGATCATCGTCATTGGCGCCAGCGAGCTCATCGTGACAGCGAAAATGCATGATTTGAACATACCCATCATATTTGGTAGGGTATAGGGTGTTATGCAGTTTTTCGAACGTTGGCTTTCGGGGCCATTCTGGAATCAGGAAATACTACAAAACTCTGTCGTAGATTACGTCGGAGCCGTAGTTATATTTGTAGTTGCGTTACTCCTGCTAAAAATATTTCAGATAATTATACTGAAGCAACTGGAGCAGTGGGCAAAACGCACAAAAACCGATCTCGATGATCGGTTTATTGCGATATTTAAAAGTCTGAAACCACCGTTTTATGGCTTCCTGGCATTCTATATTGCCCTTGTCCAGCTGACTATTCATCCGACTGTTCATGATGTACTGAATGCCATTCTTATCGGCTGGGTTGTATATCAGGCAATTAAGATAGTAGAGATATTAATCGACTTTTTTGTACGGCGTAAGTATAGTGATGAAGATGATGCGAGTACCCGTTCATCAATCAAGCTGCTGAGCAGTTTGACTAAGGGTATCCTCTGGGTTCTCGGCGGTCTGATGATATTGCAAAACATTGGCGTGAACGTCACATCTCTTATTGCTGGACTGGGCATCGGTGGGGTGGCGGTTGCCTTGGCAGTTCAAAACATCCTAAGTGATCTCTTCAGCTCGTTTGCCATACATTTTGATAAACCCTTTGTTGTCGGTGATTTCATTGTCGTCGGTGATAAGATGGGAACCGTAGAAAAGATAGGCATCAAAACTACCCGCATCCGAGCTCTCCAAGGTGAAGAAATTGTTTTTGCTAACAAAAAATTAACATCCACAGAGATCCAGAACTTCAAGAAAATGCAAGAGCGTCGAGTTGTGTTTCATATCGGCGTCGTGTATGAAACGACTATTGATCAGCTGAAACAAGCAAAAAAAATAATCTCTCAAGCCATTGAGGACGTAGAGAATGCGCGGCTTGACCGGGTTCACTTTTTTGCGTTTGGGGACTCCGCTCTTAAATTCGAAGTTGTATACTATATTCTTTCCGCTGATTATAATGAGTACATGGACATTCATGAGTCAGTCCATCTGCGGATAAAAGAGGAGCTCGACCGGACAAATATTGAAATGGCCTTTCCTACCCAGACTATTCATCTCAGTCAATCATGAAGAAAACTAACGTAACCGCAGAACGAGGCATTGATCAATACCGCCGCATCGCCGGCGATCGCGTGATCGATGAAATTCACCACTATGCCGATCGGCTGCAGGGTGAGCACATCGTCATGATTAATTCGACTCCTGCTGGCGGAGGTGTCGCGGAAATTTTAAATAACCTCGTACTGCTGATTAACGAGCTCGGAGTAGAACTTGGATGGCGCATCCTGAAGGGTTCAGATACTTTTTTTCAGATTACTAAAGAATTTCATAATGCATTTCAGGGAGCAGACATCACCCTGACTAAGCAAAAAAAAGAAATATATGAACAGGTGAATAGAAATAATGCAATGATGACCCACCTGGATGGCCATGATATGGTCATTGTCCACGACCCGCAACCGCTGCCGCTCATTTCGTATTACAAAAAGCGGATCCCGTGGGTGTGGCGTTTTCATCCGGACATGACCCATCCCAATCCCAAGCTACTCGAGTATCTAAAGCCATATATTGAATTATACGATGCGATGATCATATCTTCGAAAAAATATCATCAAGCCTCTCTCGATATACCCCAAATAGAATTTGCTCCTTCAATAGACCCGCTCTCAGCCAAAAACGTGCCCATGACGAAAACGGAAGCGCATCGATTGCTCAGGCGCCAGGGTCTCCGTCTCAATAAACCCATTATCGCTCAAGTTAGCCGATTTGATACGTGGAAAGATCCGGTAGGTGTCATCAAAGCGTTCCTCACCGTACGAGAACAATACAACTGCCAGCTCGTACTCATGGGTAATCTAGCGAGCGATGATCCGGAGGGGCCAATTATTTACCAACAGGTATTGAAAGCAGCACGCAACAACAAAGATATACATATATTACTCAATAGTCCTGATAATGATCGTACGGTTAATGCATTGCAACGGAGTGCGGCTGTCATCCTCCAGAAATCACTTCGGGAGGGTTTTGCCCTCACGGTTAGTGAAGCTCTGTGGAAGGAAACACCGGTAATTGGGACCCGAGCCGGTGGCATCCCACTCCAAGTTATTGATGGAAAAAAGGGGCTACTTGTCCGCGGGATCCCTCAAACAGCGGAATCCAGCTTGAAACTTATAAAGAATCGTAACCCC
>JAXDBW010000013.1:0-20180 GCA_034678405.1 Patescibacteria group bacterium
TCACCGGGACGCTGCATACCGAGCTGGAGACGGGCCTGCTCTTCGGCATAGTTGTCACTTTCGAAATACGTAATCAGCGACTGTAGTTCACCATTCTTATTTTGAAGTGTCTCTGCCTGTGCTTGAAGCTGGGCAATATCATGCTCGATTTGGTATTTATGAACCACCTCTTTTGCTAAGGCTACCCCAATAATAACCAATACCGCAATCTCCGCAATGATCGTAGAGCGGGCGGTCATAACTCGGCTCAGCAATGATTTGTCTGTCTGTTTTTTCATGCGCTGGTGAAATCTCTATCAAAGTGGATACACACTACCATTTTTAGCCTATTTGGTCAACAACTTCTTCAAACTGATACGGAAAAAATGATAATTGCTTGAATACTGACCGCCAAGACGTATACACAGCCAAGTGCTATATTCATTATCGCAACAACTGAATACTGCGCCCGGTATCCTCGGATAAGCAAATACAGGCTCACTACGAGTGTATACGCAGCCACTATACTGATTAATACAGTCCATGCACCTCTGCTCACGTGGTCACCAATAAATGACTGCTGGGGGCCAACCCGGTAAATATAAATATTGCTTATGACACCCAGGATAGTGCCTGCCCAGAGAAATCCCAGGCTAGTGTATACCGAAAACCGCAACCAGAACCGAGGCTCAGCAGAAGCCGACGGAGTAGGACGCGGCTGTGTTAAATCGTTCATACTGCTTAACTAAATTGCAATATCTCGCTTACGCCACCACCATGCACCAACCGCCGCAGTAATCAGTGCCACACCAGCAAATACAAGTATTGCTTCGATACTGATATGTCGTTCGACGAGCGCGGCGGAGTGATCATAGTAGTGAAAAAACGAAAACCACTTCAGGCCACTGAGCGAATCTTTTAACGTGGCAGCGATGTTAAGTACATACATGATAAGTATTGTTCCACCCGTAGCCATGTAGGCCTTACTCCGCTCAGAAAAGAATGATGAAAACATAAATGCCAAACCAAGGACTGCCCACCCAAAAAGCAGGCCAAGTACGGATATATAGACATAATTCAGCGGTTCGTACGTCACCCCATGTAGCTGGCTCAATGGCACTACTGACCACACCGAGAACAGAGTAAATACAATCAGTGCGACGATGCCCATCAGATATTTGCCGAAGAATATTCGCAGTCGGGAGACCGATCGTGACAATACGATTTCGGCGGTGCCGCGCTCAACTTCACCCGCGAGACTATTGCCCGCGATAGAAATGAGTAGGAATAAAATCATAATTGGCCACACCAGACTGAAATGCTCGATGGCTAGAAATTTCTCAATTGTAGAAAAGCTGAGCTCCTCGATGCCAAAGGCTGCCCAGAGCTCTGATGGGTAATTCGAAAACGCTTCTTCAAACGTCGCTGCTTGCTCGAGCATCGAGGGAAAAAGTGCAACATACATCCAAACAAATACAGCGGCAGCGATACAATACACACCGAGTGAGACTTTTCTGTCTTTGATTGTCTGCCAGAGAATATGCCACATAGTACTAGTCTTCGTAAAATTCTAAAAAGATATCCTCCAGCGATGCGTGAGCAATGGTTATGTCGCGTAGTTTCTGTTGCTGTAGGAGATCAATCAGCGGGTTGATATCCCCTTTTGTCTGGATCACGAGCCCATCGGTCAATTCCTTTGTGATAGAAAATCCATTCCCATCGAACGCTGATTTGTCATAGGTATCAGCGAAATACGCAGTTACGGTATACAATCGTTTTTCCTTGAGACTAGTAATGCTCTCCGTCGCAACCATCTTTCCATTTTTAATTATTCCTACCCGGCTACAAACTCGGTCTACTTCGGCGAGATTATGCGATGACATAAATACCGTCGCACCCCATTCGGTTGCTTCTTCGATGAGTTTGTACACCTCGTTCTGCAGCAGCGGATCGAGCGCGTTGGTCGGTTCATCCATAATGAGGAGCTTCGGACGATGCATGAATGCCAAAATAATCCCCAGCTTTTGTTTATTGCCCGAGGACAGCTGCTTCGTCTTGACCGAGGGATCGAAATCGAATCGTTTGATAAGTTCAGCTGACATGTCCTGATGGATGCCGTTGAATGCCTTCACAAAATCAATGTGCATTTGTCCTGTCCAGCGAGAGTACAGCCTGACGTTACCTGACAGATATCCGATGTTTTCTTTCAGCGTGACACCATGGTGCTGGACATCCTTGCCCAGCAGAGAAATCGTGCCGGTGGTCGGACGGATAAAGTCCATGAGACAACGAATCGTTGTGGTCTTGCCCGCTCCATTGGGCCCGAGGAAGCCGAAAATCTCTCCTTGCTCCACTGAGAACGAGATGTCATCGACTGCCTTTGTACCACCGAAATATTTTTTGAGGTTAGTGACCTCGAGTACTGCCATACGGTGTTAGTATAGCATAGGTACTGACTAGCTACTAGCATATCTTGACACGCTGTCCCCTATCTGTGAAAACCAGATAAATATGTTATACTCACCACATACCTATGACAAATAAGGCGACACAATCAACTGCCACACCGACCGGAAAAAAACTTCGGATTGGGTGGTTTAGCTATTCCTGCTGCGAAGATTCGACCATTGTCTTTACTGAACTGATGAATGAGCGATGGGAAGTCTGGAAAAAGGTACTGGATGTCCGCCATGCCCGCGTCCTCCAAACAAATAATGTCCTCGATGAGATGGACGTGGCCTTTATCGAGGGTGCGCTCGCCTCGCAGGAACATATCGACATGGTAAAAAAGATTCGAGTCTTGGCAAAAAAAGTTGTCGCGATCGGCGCGTGTGCCTGTGACGGCATGCCCTCGGCTCAGCGGAATGATTTCGATGCTGAACGACTCAAAGAAATCCAACCGATTCTCAACCAGTTTAACTATAATAAGAACGTTCAGAAATTGGAGGAGGTTATCACTGTGGACGTAAAAGTTCCCGGCTGCCCGATGAACGAGCAAACATTTCTCACCGCGCTCGATAGCCTGCTTACAGAATTTAAGATTGTTGCCTAATGCACCTCATCGACCTCACCCTCAATAAAGAAATTACCAAAGTCGAAGGTTCGGCAACGCTCGACGTAAAAATTACTAATGGCAAAGTTGATCATTGTCGATTTGGCATCTCTGAATACAAACGATTCTATACCCAGGCCATGCGAGGCAAACCCTACCGAGCTCTCCCCACGCTACTGGCGCGCATCTGTGGCACCTGCTCAAACGCCCATCTCCTCGCGAGCATTGAGGCGTGCGAGAAAGCGCTCGGGTTCAAACCATCCCATCAAGCCATCCTCATGAAGCAGCTGACTATGTTTGGCCTCAATATCCGTGATCACGCGCTCCATCTCTACCTCTTCGCCATGCCGGACATGCATGGCAAGGATTCCTTCCTCGAATTCGATGAAAACGATCCCGAAGAACATCAAATCCTCCATGACGCCTTTGAGATAAAAGCCGCCGGCAACTATCTCTCGATCATAATCGCGGGACGGTCCGTCCACGCCATCAAGCCACAGATTGGTGGCTTCGCTGGCATCCCCAAGCCAGAGGAGATTACTGAGGCCGTCAAGAAGCTCACTGCGGCCCGGCCGGCGGTCCTCCGCACTATCGAGCGATTTATGCAGGCCCCTGATCGGTTTGATCGGCAGACGAAATTCATGGCTATGGTCGCCCGGCCATTCTCATACCTCGAGGGGCATATCGTCAGTGATCAGGGTGACTATATCGAAGAGAAAGACTACCGCGAACACCTCGAACACACGATCATCCCCTATTCTCACGCCTCCGGATATAAATTCAAAGGGCAGTCATTTATGGTTGGAGCGCTGGCACGCATCAATCTCGCGAAAGACACACTCCACCAGCAAACGCGCAAAGACGCGCAGGCAGCCCTTGACCTCTTCCCCTCAACGAATGTATTTCACAATAACCTCGCGCAAGCTATCGAAGTCCTCCACTGTCTCGACCAAAGCATTGAATTCCTCCAGACTCACCATTTCGAAACTGAGCCGCTCGGCCAGCCTACCCTCGAGGAAGGTACGGGCATCGGGGTCGTCGAAGCTCCGCGCGGCACCCTCTACCACCGGGTGACTATTGGAAAAGACGGCAAAGTGATCAAGGGCGACATCATCGTCCCGACCGGCCAAAATCAAATTAATATTGAGCAAGACCTTGCTCGTCGGATTGAGGAACTGCTCCCCTCAGACCCTGATGCCGACAGTCTCCAGCTCGAGCTCGAAAAGCTCATCCGAGCCTACGACCCGTGCATGAGCTGTGCCTCCCACTTCCTCAAAGTCCGTATTGACGGAGCAGCGGTACGAGCTGGTCAAACGCTCCATCAGGACCGTAACCAGCTGGTACCCCAAAAATAACCATCTCCTCGGACAGCTTCCCGAGCTTCTGCATAAACTGCAGCTGGGTACCCAAATCAAAGTCGTGCATGGTGACATGCGGAGCGTTTTGGAATGCGTCGAGCGATGTAAATGCCTGGACTGACGGTATTCCCTGAATCGTATCTATAATCATCAGCCGCCGGGGCATCTCCCACTCATCCAGTGGATCCTGATGGATAAACTGATGATCAGGAAACGCCGCACGCAAGCGCGGCAATATCTGAATCGGCACGGCATCGACCGCGAGGTCTGGATTACCAAATACCCAAATCTCCATAGCCTATAATGTTTGATTGGCCAGGTCTATATGCTTTCGCGTATAGTGCTCGAGCCACCGGACGTTTTCATCTGAAATAATCTCACACGGTACAGCCCAGTGCATCGATATCCACTGGCCGGGCTGCAGCTCATCAAACGAGTGGTCGTCCTCGAGCCGACGCATGATCGACTTCTCCTCTGCCTCACCGAGATAGAGCTGATGTCCATCCAGCAGAAGCGGCTTACGCATGACCGTAATCGATGGGCCATCGACCGAGACAACTGACCCCCAGCTGATGCGGCACGCATCCATACTCTCGAGATTATGGTATTTCTCCTGATGGCCCGTCCGTTTATACGCGTTGAAGACATGAAACGAATGATGCATCCGTGCCCCCTGGGGTAATTTGCTCGTCATCTGGTCAAATTCACGTACCCCATGGCGATCTTTGAGTTTCAATCCATCCCGGAGATGTTTGTAGAATGTCTGCTTCGATATTCCCTCGAGCAGCTGATTACCAATCCAGTACGCCTCAACCACCCTGGCATCAAACGGGTCACGAATGTGGTTTGCCTGGGCAATGCTCTCGAGATACGGATACATGGTATTGAACCCGGCCAGAATCCGCTCGAGTCCAGGGTCGCTGACCCCCTCCGTCATATAGGCCATCACGTCCCGATTCGCATCTGGCCCGCAGAGATGGAGCTTATTGGGGCCGAAAGCGTAGCGAGCACATTTACTCACGCCATCGACCTGCGTATGCAATGCTGATTTAACGGCTGACTGCATGCGCTCGTTTCTTCATTGATATGTTTCGCACTTCCCAGAGTAAGAGACACACAGCGATGATCACGGCTACGCCACTCATCACCTGCTCAGTGGTCATTGTCTTTTCGAGAAATATCTGAGAGAGAATATTGGTCACGAGTGTCGCGGGGACAAGTAAACTCGCGACCAGGGTGGCGGGAGCGTCCTTGAGCGCGGTATACCAGGTCGTGACATACCCGAGGAGTAATACAGCCGGAATAAGCGTCCACAGCCACTGTCTCCCATCAAGTCCGGCCATCAAACCTACATTTCCCTGTGCTAGGACAACGACAAAGAGAAGTGCCGAGCCAAACACCATGCGCGCCCCAGCCACCGTCAGGCTACTGACGTGCTGAAGTGCTCGCTTGGCAATGATATTTTCTACGGCCCAAAATAGCGTCGCGCCGAGAATCATGAGTTCCCCCGTACCCCAATGAAATGCATTCAGTCCGCCCAAGGCAACATTACCGAAGATGAGGAGCAAAAATGCGGCGCCCTGGAGCGGCCCGATTTTTTCTTTGAGCAACGGTACGGCCAGCAGTGCCACCCAAATAAATAGTGTCTTGTGGATGAGACCGGCACTCAGACCGGTCGTCATGGTCAAGCCGGTGAAGAAAAGGACGAACGGAATGCTGCCACCAACGACCCCAATAGCGATGAGGCGCAGCCAGTCACGCCGCTGTAACATTCGCAATTCATGTCGCTTCCCCGCTAGAACGATGGCCCCCGCAATTATCACTCCAACAATCGCGTTCTTCAGAAACGTAAAAACGACCGGGTCGGCCACTACCGTGATGGCTGTTTTTGCTATGACATTGGATACACCAGAGATACACGCGGTGAGTAATGCAAGTCCGGCAGCTCGTTTGAGATTCATGTATACGTTACTCAAATAATTAGGTACTACGGTCAGTATAGAGAAAAACCAACCACCCGTCCAACTTCACGGCCGACGCTCCATGACGGCAAAGAGTGCCTTCTGGGCTGGATACGTCCCGGCGAACGTGGTGTGCTCGAGTGATACGATTGTAAATAATTTTTTGAAATAGTGTTTGAGATCGGCTGGTGATAATCGATGGGGTCCGCGGGTACCAGGCTCGAGATGGCTAAAACACTTCAGCAATAGATGCGCTTCGGGACGGAGTAGCTGATATACTGTCTGGACATACTGGGGCCGCGCCGACGGGTCAAAGGTATGGAAGACACCGCGATCGAGGATATAATCAAACGGGCCATGGAGATTAGTATCAAGAATATTATCAACCTGGAAATCAACATCGACGTCATGCTCTCGTGCTCTGATGCGAGCTTTTTCGATAGCGGTGGGTGAAATATCAGTGCCGACGACCTGGAACTGTCGCTTCGCGAGCTCAATCGCCTGGGTTCCCGGACCCGTCCCAATATCTAGAATATGGGTCCCCATCCCGCCAATAGCCTGGAGAGCTCGGTCAATATCTGGATCGAGATCAGCAAAAAACCACGGCATCTTTTCGATCGGTGTCGACTGGTAGACATCCTCCCAAGTTGGCTGCTGTAGGGGGCTCATGCTATGATTGTACCTATATTTGACTCATAACGGCAAGTGCTCATGCGCTACAAATATTTCGATATCATCCTGGGGCTCTTCGTGGCGGTACTGCTTATTTCAAATATTGTTTCGGCAAAAATCGTCGCTCTCGGATGGCTGAGCTTCGACGGTGGGACGCTCCTCTTCCCCCTGGCGTATATCTTCGGAGATGTCTTGACTGAGGTCTATGGCTATCGCGCTGCCCGACGAGTCATCTGGACTGGATTTGCCAGCGCCCTCCTCCTCTCGGTTACGATCCTCGTCATCAGTAAACTGCCTGCCGCGGGAGACTGGCCCCACCAGGCGGCCTATGACACCATCCTCGGGCTGACGACGCGTATTATCGCCGCCTCGCTCATCGCGTACTTTGCCGGCGAATTTCTCAACTCATATACCCTGGCAAAGATGAAAATCAAAACCCACGGTCGCTGGCTCTGGACCCGAACTATCGGCTCGACCATCGTCGGCGAAGGGATCGATACCCTGCTTTTCGTCGTCATTGCCTTTTGGGGTGTACTCCCTACCTCTCTCCTGATAACGGTGTTGATCTCCAACTACGTATTTAAAGTTGGCCTCGAGGTCGTGCTCACGCCCGTTACCTATCGAGTCGTATCATTTCTCAAACGGCACGAGCAGGTCGATGTATACGACACCGATACGAAATTTAGTCCATTTCGTCTTCACTGACGCTGGTCGTATCACCGCGGAATTCTGCGGCGACTGATTTCCGAAAGCCGACTCGATCCGGCGCATGGATACTGCCGAGTTTCATGAGGGGCCCCTGTACCACGGTCTCCTCCCCATACCTATTATTGAGCTCATCAAGTGCCGCCGCGAGTTCCGGCGACATTTTTTTCTCATCAAATAATTTCAACTGGTCCACCCGGGGGCGCAAGCGAAACAGCCCGACCGCAAACCATTTTGGTGTATCGAGCCGGAGGTAGGGCTGGAGAATCTCCCAGGCGAATTGAAATATCTGTCGGCTATGGATAATTGGGTGATGGAGTTTCTGACTGTGGCCGATCGAGCCGCGGTACTGCAGCGTGGCGTGAAAATAGATACCCTGCGCCTCGAGGTCCTTTTCTCGTAGTCGCCGGCCGGTCCGTTCACACAGCCGCAGCAGCACCGCCTGATGGAACCGAACGTCCCGGGTTGATTGCCTGAGGACATGGCTATGACCAATCGACTTCGGCGGACGCTTCACCTCTAGGCCCGAGAGTTCGATACCATTGAGATTGGCCCAGAGGTAGTAGCCGCGCACGCCCATGCTCGTCATGAGGTTTGCTACGGGATACTGTGCCAGCTGATCGAGCGTCGTGATCCCGAGCCTGGCCAAATGAGCGGCCGTGGCGTCGGCGATGCCCCAGGCCTCCTCGACATCCCGCCCTTTGAGATAGGCTGAGAGGTTTGTCGAATCGAGTATCTGAATAGAGCCTTTGGCGGTCGTGTCACTGGCAAATTTAGCAAGCCAGCGGGTATGAGCGATACCCATCGAGCAAATCAGCCACTCTCCGACCTCATTCCTGATCCGCTGCTGGATCGTCCGGCCAATCTCCCGGGCAGCATCTAGAGAATCAACCACTCCAGTCAAATCAAGAAACGCTTCATCGATAGAATATGTTTCTATCTCCTCAGTATACTCCGCGCAGATGCTAAAGATGCGTTCACTGGTAGAGCGGTATTTCGGCGGGTCAACCTCGACGAGAATAATGTCGGGACATAGCTCCTTCGCTTCCGGAACGCGGCAACCAGTTTTGATGCCCACCTGCTTTGCTTCACGCGATGAGGCGATGATACAGCCATGCGGCGTCATCGTCGCTACCACGCCCACGGGTCTGCCTCGCAACCGCGGATTTGCCTGCTGCTCCACCGAGGCAAAGTAGGACGACATGTCAAAGTGGAGAATTATTCTTTGCATGTGGTAAGTCTTGACAAAATAGATAAAATAATGTAGTCTAATCGGTTATTAATCTCAGTTGAGAAAAAATCTCATATCTGAGTACTGCTCTTTAACTCTATACCCTAGAAAGAGGTGTAAGATGTCTACGAAAGACACATCCGCTTCTAAGCAGTATCCTGTCGCGCTTCTGGCGTGCATGATACCGGACGATTGCATGCTACCTGGGCCAGCGCGCATATGCCTCCTGCCCACATTTCTCGATACGGCATGGAAATCCATGACTAACGATGAAATTGAATTGGGGGGCAAAGGAGAGGAGCCGTATGCCTCTCAGTTGCGTGAGATCTCCTGCGGTCGTTGTAACATCGCGGAATGTATTCACAACCGCAATCCACGATGCTCCCGCGACTCCGCCGATCCCCTGGTCAACCTGAAAAATGGCCAGTGGCACGACCGCATCCAGCGCGGTGACCAGCTCATCGAAGAGTTGAAACCGCGCGATCTGGATCCAGAACACTTCGAGGTAACGGCATTCCACACGGCTTCCCGACGGAACCCTCGTCTATTTGTGACCGTCAAACGCCGATCCTCAAAAGAGGAAATTGTACTCACTATCGAGGTTGGCGAACGGAAAGTCGCGATCGGGAACCAGGAATACGCTCTGCTCCCCTTCGAGAGCGTCAGGGGCTTATGGACCACGGCGGTGAAGGAATTCACAACTACGGTCTAGAGGCACCCGGCTCTCAGATACGCCTCCTTACGAAATTGTACATTGTACTATCGTAAGGAGGTTTTTTTATTGCAAAGAACAATTCATATCAAAATGTAAGATGACGCGAAGCATACTATTTGCTATACTAAAACACTAAACTGTGATGAATAATTATATGGAAAACAGAGAAACACCGGAGGGACTCTCAGCTAACGAACAAGCCATCATGGAGAAAGAAATCTCCGGTCGCTCGCTCCTCGAGCAGCGTCCTGAACTCGCCATGAGTGATAGGGAAAAACAGAGCGATCCTGATGGCCGACTCACCCGCGAGACTATCGTCGGTGAAGACGGTCAGCCAGCCTATGAAAAGCGCATTGGGTACGTGCGAGACAAAGACGACGAGGGTAACTGGCAGAATACTGATGAGGTCAAGGCGATCAATGAGCGTGTCTTCAGTTACAACGCCGATGGCCAGAAAACCTCGGAGGTGGGGACAAATCTCGATCGTGAGCACTCCTGGCAGACGACGTTTGAGTATGACACTGATGGTAATCCGACGACTGAGCATGGGACCATCACCGAGGGTGATCGCATGGGCGAGACCTGGGTCACCCAGCACTCGACTGAACAGGTCGGTGAGTACACGAAGAAAACTGAGGCGATGACGATTACAAAAATTACCGATGGCGAAGAGCGTGAAGTAACCGTGACAAAAGTGAACTATCTCGATGCAGATGGTACGACTGTCTATGGTCGTCAGGAAGCGCTTGATGGTGGCAAATCATTTACCATGAGTTGGGGCGAGAAACCAGAAGTGCTCGCAGCCGAAGCATAATCATCCCTCCAGCTGAATCCTTGTCCTAAGCCTGTCGAAGGATCTCCTTAATCTTCCAGTTAACCATCCATTTGGATCTCTCGAAGACTCCATTTCAATGCATACGGGTCATACATGAGCACGTATGTATTTGCGCTGTCCGAGACCGCGAAACACCAGTGATATCGATCCCCGACGCGCGTCCGATACACCAGATTTACTTTTTCGATATCATACCGTCGACTCCCTCGGCGGATAAATGCTAACGGCGCTACCTGATCATCACGGAAATCAGCTACTACTCTGATAGATTCATTACATTTTTCGACAAGCATAGAACATTTGACAATGTCACGTACGCACGATACCGTAGAGCCATACTGAGTAAACCTATATACTGGAGGAGGCGTATATAATGCATCTCAGCGACTCAACGCCCATTTCGCTTGAACACCCCCGATCATCCCAGATCGATCCCCAGCAAACATCCTTCACCATCATGACGCAGGTCCCGCTGCTACTACGGTGTCTGGTCACTCCAAACATGCCAGCCACGCTCGCTCCCGGCACCTACCCGGCCAATCGTATCTATCGTCCCGATGGTGACTGGATCGTCACGCGGATCGATAATGCTCTCGTGGGACTTCCCCGAGAGATCTGGGAGCTCTTCAATGATCCTGTCGGGACTCGCTGTGAGGATCGTATGATTCGTGTGTTCTAAGGTTCTAACTCCGGTGTCGTATGTCGGCACCGGAGCGTTTTTATATTGAGTACAGCATAATACTAGTATACCCGAAGAAAAACCGAAAGTCAAGAAGGCTATAAAAAACCCCCCGAATATAATGCATATCCGGGGGCTCTGGGTACATCACGGTCGAGGGCCGTGCAGATTTTAGATCGTACCGATCGAGTGGGTAGGCAGCTCAAGAATAGTAAAAAAGGTCTTCGTGAGCGTAGTAGTCATTATCCTCAGAGACACTCTGATATTCATACTGCTCTTCCCACTGTTCCAGTGAGACTATGACTGCCGCGACACCGATGATGACGCCAAAGAAGAAGCCGCCGCAGGCCGGCCAGAATCCATCGAACGTCCAGAGGACAATCATCAGCGTATAGCTGACGGTGAAGCCGACCATCCAGAACGCCCGGACGCAGAGATGCAACATGATTCCCATATCACCCTCCATGATTCACTATAAACAGCTGTTGGTATTTTTGTTACTGATGCCACACTACACGAATCCCCCCACGCCCGTCAAGATCTACGTAAAAAAATCCGCGGCACGAGTATCGTACCGCGGTGCATGATGCCCTGCCGCGACTGAATTACTGCGGCGCGCCTTCTCCGGACATCGGCATCCCAATCAAATTCAGCGGCCCGCTGTAGACCATAATCCGCGTTTTAATCTTGGGTGGATTGATTTGCTCCGGTCGGACGAGCGGCAACTTCGAGGTGTGGAGCGGTGTTTGTTTTTTGTCTGCCATACGGTCTCCCTTGGCTTCAGGTTAACAAAAAGATGGGCAGCACCTCTACCCTATCAATCGATATGCTATCCGTCAACTAATAGCAATAATCCTAATAGTAACGGAACGACGCCCGAGTTCGGTCGATATCTCTTCTCCGACCCGATGTCCGAGCAGCGTTTGACCCAGCGGTGAAGTATGAGAAATAATTCCCTGACTCGGATCAGTCTCAGCCGAACCAAGGATAGTATATGTACGTTCTACCCCATCCACTCTGACCGTTACCGTGTTACCAACGCTGACGCACTGCGTGCCGACTGACTGAATGATAACAGCCTGGCGAATCACCTGCTCAAGCTCGGTAATGCGCGCGTTGATACCGCGGAGCTTCGCCTTCGCGAGCTGATACTCGGCGTTTTCTGAATAGTCCCCTAGTTCACCGAGTCGCCTGGTTTCCGCGATCGCTCGGGGACGACTCACGGTCTGGAGGTGTGCTAACTCAACCTGCAACTCGTCGCGTTTAGCGGCCGTCATGTGGGGGTCAACCTGACTCGTAGTGTATTTTCCGGGTTTGCGTTTCGGGGTTTGCATAGGTGTACCCTACTATGGACAGATAAATATTTCAAATAAAAATGAGTCTCGCGCATAAAGCACGAGACTCGGACTGGCGAGCAGTATTTCAGGTAAGGTGCATCCAATAGTAGTTGCACAGTCCTATCGCAAGCCCAGTCAGGAGGGGTGGTATCGTATACGCCAACCAGGTAAAGATCATATCCGATCGATGCGTCTCCGGCCAGGGCTTCATCAGGAAACTCATCAGTTGAAACCCGGCGAGGTAAAACGCACCACCGGATATACCGAACGCAATCAGACCATACTCGTAGAGATGATTGATCGGATACAGTAGGACGAGTATCGCGACACTGAGGGTGCATACACAGATGCCGGCGTGGACCATCTTTCGGTTCCGAACTGCATCAGATGCACGATACGTCGTTGTCAGTGCCATATAGAGTACGATGCTAACAATGCCAAGAAATGCACCTATTGATCCCCAGGCCAGCGATTTCCAAAACAGTGAGCTTACCAGCATGATAACCGGCCTCCTTTCATATAGAGCAACTCAATGAACAATTACCACACTGTAGCGATAGTATCCCCGCCTGTCAAATGGTTGACGCATCGCTCTAACTTCGCTATACTCCTACATACCATATGCATTATTCACGAATCACTCTCCAGCACCCGCCAAAAAACGAGGCTCTCATGACCCTCGTGGTTTGTGCTGCATAGTGATTTCGAGATAATTCGAAGACTGCCGGCCGCGATGAGGGCCGGTTTTTTGGTATATCAAAATTACTCATTACACCCATAATTACCAAGGAGGGACGTATGTCTCCTGAAGAACTGATCACGACGAGCACGGATGACCTCATGCTCACCTTCTGCACTCCGGGTAAAATCGCTCTGGCAGAAGAAGAGGTACTGATCGCCGCGGAGTTGCTGTCGCGTGATGACCTGACCATCGGTCAGCGACTCTGCATTCGCCGAGTGATGACAGACTGCCGACGGCTCTATAACTATCAAGCCATTATGGCAGCTCTACTCAATCAGCGGTATGAGTAACCGTCGTTCTTTCTCACTTCTAAAACGGCCAGTTCCCAGTGAATTGGCCGTTTTTCTTTATTTCTTTAGTCGAGTTTGAGAAACGCCCGCTGCACAACTTCGCTCATGGCAGGGTGGATATGGATGCTATTGGTAATGACAGACACATCCATCTCAGCCTTCATCGCCACAATCACCTCATGGATCAGCGTCGAAGCCTCAGGTCCAATGATCTGACAACCGAGGATTTTGTGTTTCTGCGGGTCGGTCAGGGCTTTCACAAATCCATCTTCCTCACGATGAGCCTCGCCCATCGCAGTATTTTTATAATATGCGAGGCCGACGGTGTACGGAATGTCCTGTTCTTTCAGTTCGTCCTCCGTCGCACCCACACCAGCCACCTGCGGATGGCTGAAAACTGCGTGGGGCATCGCGGTGTAGTCCACGGCTGCTGGCTGATCAGTGAACATATTCTGGATAGCGTAGCGCGCTTCCCAGTTCGCGGCGTGACGGAACATATGACGACCGATGATATCCCCCAGGGCCCACACCCCCGGCACAGTTGTCTGGAGATATTCATTGACGGTGATGAATCCGCGATCATTCGTTTCGATGCCACCCGCTGCGGTATCGAGGGTGTCGGTATTTGGCTGGACACCGGCTGCCACGAGGAGCTGCTCGGCGGTGATAGTCTCGGTACCCTCTGGCCCCTCGGTGGTAATGGTAAATTGCTTTCCATCATGACTAACCGCAGTAGCTTGGTGATTCAGTAGGACGGTATGCTCACGAGCAAATACTTCAGTAAACTTCTGAGCGATGTCACTGTCTTCATGTGGGATGAGTCGGTCCGCTCCCTGAATGATAGTCACCCGCACACCGAGCCCACCGAAGAAGTGTCCGAGTTCAGCTCCGATATACCCCCCACCGATAATTGCCAGGGATGTCGGTAGCGCGGTCAGGCGGAGCGCTCCGGTACTGGTGAGGTATGGTGTATCCTGCAGTCCTGCAATCGGGGGGATGTTTGGCCGCGCACCTGCCGCGATCAATATCTTCGGTGCGGTGATGCGCTGTCCATCGACCTCGATGACTCGCTGCCCAACAAATCGGCCCCGCGTCTGATACAAATCAATATTGGGATTCTTTTTTGTCGCTGCTTCCATTTTGGCTGAGTTGCCATCAGTATACTGAGTCACCCGCTGCATCAGGGCTGGGAAATCAACGTCGCGGAGCTCAGCGCTGAGATTGTATCGCTCGGCATGGCGGATCTGGTCAGCGATATCCGCAGTATGGATATAGAGTTTCGAGGGGATACAGCCACGATTGAGGCACGTGCCGCCAATCGGGCCATCCTCGACAAGCGCCGCCCGCAATCCCTGCTGAGCTGCGTAGGATGATATCTTCGCTCCTGCTCCTGAACCGATGACAATCACGTCATATGTTTGGTCCGTCATATCGTACCTGCTAAATATTTCTTACGCGTGGGCTCTGGAAATTTTTCGATGGCATAGCGGAGCGTGGTTCTTGGTAATTTTTTATAATATTTCTGGAGCCATACTTCCTCAACCGTTCGCTCACGATTCCCTACTTCTCGCACCATCCACCCAACAGCTTTATGCATCAGATCATGGTCGTCAGTTCTGAGGATTGTAGCAATCTTCAGCGCATCTGTAAAATCACCCTCGCGAATAAAGGCATAGGTCGCCAGCATAGCAATCCGTCGTTCCCACAAGAGTTTGGATGTAGCTAATCGGTATAGTACTCCGCGTGACTTGTCTAATAGATATCTGCCGACGATATTTGGAGCAGTTGTATCGACGAGATCCCAGTTATTGACATATCGAGCATTCTTCAGATACATAGTGTAGATTTTTTTCTGGGTAGCAGCATCTCCTCGTTCAAATTGATGAATCAATATGTACAGTGCTACCATCCGATGCTCGTGGATGCGACTGTGCAGGAGCGTGATCGTTTGTCGAAATGGAAGGTCATGATACTCTTTGGCGAGCTGACGGATAACCGGCAC
Source organism: Patescibacteria group bacterium (assembly GCA_034678405.1). Classification (GTDB taxonomy): domain Bacteria; phylum Patescibacteriota; class Patescibacteriia; order UBA10025; family JAHIVO01; genus JAXDBW01. Next base: position 15,559 of record JAXDBW010000013.1, read on the forward strand.
CTTGATCCCGATGAATTGATCGCCCTCACCATACTCCCCTGGCCCGGTCTTAAAAAACCACCGCGCGATCTTCGCTTGCTTGGCGGTAGCGACACGGTTCATTTCTTTTTTTAACTCTGCTACACTACCCATAGTCGACTTAGTATATCATAGATCAGACCTAGACAAAATCGTAATAATACGCTATAATAGTATATGAAACATGAAAAACAAAAACGAGTAACAACCATCACATGAGGAACGGTTATCGTACAACTAAATCGTTTCTTTTCGGCGTCGCTATAATGGCAGTCGCCCTCCTTTGCGTTACCGTTACCGTTGCTGATACTGAGCCGACCGTACGGAGCGACAGCGATGAAATGGCTAACTTTGCCCCCGCCGCCGGGACCTACTACTCACAGACGATCGAGACCGCCTACCCGATTACTGCTGGTGGATTCGCCTGGACCGGTTCGAGTCCCTATGTCTCTTTTCAGTTCCGCCTCTATGATGATACCGGATGGAGTGACTGGTATACCCATGAATCAGATAGCTATATCGAAAAAGACGGCTGGTATTACTCAGCTGAGCCATTCCTGGCTGACCGCGCGACGCAAGTACAATATCGCATGGAAACCCAGGGCAGTGTCAATGCGGTGAAGCTTATTTACATCGATGCAGAAGCAACCAAGCTCGCTCCTTCGTTTAAATTATTCGACTGGCTCTTCGGTGAGGCGTCGGCGGCGTCGAGCTACTCGATCGTCCCCCGCTCTGGGTGGAATGCCGATGAAGATTGGCGGTTTGATAGCCAGGGGCGCGAAGTGTGGCCCATCGAAATCGTCACTCCTGAGAAATTTATTGTGCATCACACCGCTGGTGATCCCGGCACGTCTGATCCGCCCGCCACTATCCGCGCCATCTACTACTGGCACGCCGTCGTCCTCGGGTGGGGTGACATCGGCTATAACTATCTCATCGACCAAAACGGCACTATCTATGAGGGGCGCGCAGGTGGTGATGGCGTCGTCGGTGGACACGCCTACCGGTCAGCTGCGTGCGCTGCCTCCCGGTTTGGTGGCAGTCAGAATGAAGCGGGATTTAACCGTGGCACCATCGGTATCGCGGTACTCGGTGACTACGAGAGTGGCCTCACCCTAAATAGCGCGGTACAGTCAGCTCTGGAGAATATCATTGGCCACAAAGCTGCTCTCTTTGGCATTGATCCTACTGCCTCGAGCTTTTTCGTCGATAATACCTATCCCAATGTCGTCGGTCATCAGGACGTTGACTGCACGAGTTGTCCCGGCGCCAACCTGCAGTCCAAGCTCTCCTCCATCCGCTCAGGAGCAAAGTCGGTCTTCCTCGCCGCTGGAGGCGAAGCCGGCACGACTCAATTTGCCTTTTCTGGTGAGGTGATCGACCAGGATATCCTGCCCGCTACGTATACCGGCGCCGTGCAAACGGTAACGACTGAGGTAATGAATACTGGCACTGACACCTGGAAACGCGGACAGGTTAAATTAAATATTTACGATCTCGGAGACAAGGTAAGTCGCTTTTACGACTCGAGCTGGCCCACCCAGTGGGGCGAATTTGATTTCGCGGAGAGCGAAGTGAAGCCCGGCGGCACCGCTACCTTCACCAGCCGCCTCCGTAGTCCGGACCGCATGGGCCGCTATCTCAACATGTATCGTCTGACTGGCCCGAGTGACCTCGTCCAGCACGATGACCGCTCGATCACCCGCGTCGACTCACGCTATCAGGCGGAACTCATCAGCCAGAATATCCCCCCCGCCCTCCTCTATGTCTGGCGGCCGACCGTCACGGTGAAATTCAAAAACGTGGGCATCGCCACATGGGATCGCAATGTCACGCTTGATACTTTTGATCTGGGCGGTGCCATTAGTCGATTCGCTGACAGCTCCTGGGTCTCGCATAATACGCCTGCCCTCCTCCAAGAATCCTCAGTCCCCCGCGGTGGTACCGGCACTTTTACGTTCCGGCTCGACCCCCCGACGCCAGGCATGTATCTCAATACGTTCTACATCCAGCGCTGGGGTGAACACATCCAGAATGGTGCGTTTAGCTTGATCACGCGAGTTGATTAATGTTTCTCTGGACCGATACGTCCGCCTGATCAGGAAATGATCAGGTGTTTTATTATTTGACAATAGTCGACCATGCACCGTAGGATGGAAACAAAGCGTTCACACTTACATAGGGAGATAGCATGGCTATTTCAATGAAAACCGTTCTCTTGGCCGCTGACCATGGCGGAGTCATTCTGAAAAACACCCTCAAGTCCTACCTCAGGCAACAGGGGTACACCGTTTCTGATCTTGGCACAGACTCGAGTGCGAGTGTCGACTATCCAGATTTTGCCAAACGGCTCGTCAATGGACTCACTGCCGATGCCTACGGCATCCTCATCTGTGGGACGGGCATCGGCATGTCAATCCGGGCGAATCGTGATCCCAAAGTCCGGGCAGCCCTCTGCACCTCAGTGGAAATGGCTCGTCTCGCTCGCGAACACAACGACGCCAACGTGCTCTGCCTCGGCGGTCGCATAATCGAGCCGAGTCTCGCGGCCACCATCGTCGACACGTTCCTACAAACGGCGTTTACTGGTGAAGAGCGGCATGTCCGCCGCATCACAAAACTAAGCTAAGCAGTGCGCGGACTCTGCTCAGAGTATGCCCTCGACTACTCCAGTCGAGGGCTTTTTTTAGTGTTCGAGAAAAATCAAGGCTTCATTGGGAATCCCCAGTCCATCAATAATATCCTCATCATAGGCGCGGAGCCCCTCCCCCATGAAAGTTATATGTGTCTTGCCCGAGTATTTTTGCAGCGGGATGTAGTCGAACCGGCCAAAGACATAATTCAGTAAATAAAATCCGTCGGAAAATTTGACCATGCCTTTGATCCGATAGAAATCAGTCTTCGGCAGTTTCCGCATGAGGACGTCCACCGCAGCTTTATCAAATTCTTTGTCCGCGATGACCTCGGCTATTTCTACCTCACGATCATGGTGATGCTCGTCTCTTCCGTGGTTTGCCTGATCGACCTCCTGCTGGGTGGTGAAGAGTTTCGTGTCGAGTCCGAAGATGAGGTCGGGGCTGACCACGCCGCGCTCAGTTTTCACCTTTGGCGTGTTAGGATTGAGATCGTACACATCATCCAGCGTCTGATCCAGCGTCCGTTCATCGACCTCCTCGTGCTTATTGATCAGGATGAGGTCAGTATACTGCGCCTGGATCTTGGCGGTATAGCTTTTGTCAGCATAGCCCTCGAAATTCAGTGCGTCGATAACCGTAACGATGGAGTCGAGATGGAGGCGGTCTTTGAGCTTGCGTATCTCGAGGGCAATCGGCGCCGGATAGGCGGAGCCCGAGGTCTCAATGATGATCCGGTCCGGATGGTAGGTCTTCAGCAATTCATCAATGGCGTTCTCCATCTTACCAATGAGGACACAGCACAAACAGCCATTGAGCATTTCCGTGACGCCAATGTTTGATTCTTTGGCTAATTGCGAATCAACTGCGACATCCCCAAACTCATTTTTTAGCCAGACCATCTTGTAGTCTTTCGGCATTTGTTTGATGAGATTGAGGATGATGGTAGTTTTCCCGGCGCCGAGATAGCCAGTGAAAACCGTGACGGGGATGCGCATACCTAGATTGGTTTGGTAACTGGTGTTAGTCGCCGCTGAATCAGAGCGTGGATGATGAGGATACCCATCATGCCGGCCGCCGCGGTAATAAACCCAACGTGGAATATTTCGACCGCAATCAGGAGAGCGCCATACATCAGGACTTTTGACCCCATGGAGCAAACATTACGCCACATCGAGGCTGACAGCGTGTCGATCTTTTCCCCTTTTTCAAAGAGGGTACTCACCAGGGGGATGCTAATCATGACTGAGCTCAAACCGACCACGAAGACACTTGCATAGAGGAAAATGTATTCATTGATCAGGACCCGCGCCACCCAGAGGACGGCAATAATAACAGACCCCGCAATAATCATTTGGGCTCGGTGCGACCGCTTCAGTCGGCCGGTAAAGTACGTAAACAGCATCGTGGCAAACGCAGCGAGGACAGCCACTGCCGCGACCGATTGGACATTGCCGATCAGGAGAAAAAGGAATATGGGAAATAGTTCCAGCTCAGCGCCGATGTGCATCCCATAGAACCCCGTCGACACGTAGTCGCGGGCAACTGACCAGTCAGTCCAAAACACCGTCCACGGCTTTGACGCTTTGCGTGGTTTGTCACGCACATCCTTGATCCGGAAGAGCGGGATGGTCGAGAGCGCCACGAGGATTACGCTCACATACAGCAGGACATCCTCACCGAGGAGGATAATCAGACCCGCACCAATCGCCGGCGCCATCACCTCTGCTAGCTGCTGGACAATGAAGAGTGAGCTCGCGTCATGGCCAATATTCCTCTTGTGCGTGCTCGACTCCATGAAGAAGAAGAGCTGCGCGACCCAGTACAGTGCGTCGTAGACCGCCGCAAAGAATGCGATGAGTATGAGCAGCGGCCAATCGCCAACTGTGAGAAACGAGAGTAGGAGGAAGTACACGAGCATGCAGCCAGAGCCGATAATCATCGCCGCCCGGGCACCGATCCGTCGGATCA
>JAXDBW010000014.1:0-2851 GCA_034678405.1 Patescibacteria group bacterium
CCACCGCTGGCACTACAGGCGTGCCTTATGACCAAATCAGTGTTGGCTGGGGTGATAAATTCGGGCTACCCTATAAGCTCTACGCTGATGAGTTAGTCATCCTGAAGCTGTTTAATAAGGCGAAAGAGAGCACAGAGGGAACCGTTACCGCAGACGCAACTAATCTTGCTAAAAACGTATATGACCCGAACGACACTTCTTTGGGCGCAGACATCGACCTGTATATAATCGTTTAGGAGGTAGCGGGGTCTGGCACTCCTTGAAGATGTAAAAAACCGGCTTGGAGTGTATTACTCCGAACCGGCGAAGGATCTGGAAATACGGGGCATGATTGACGGAGCAACAGCATATTTTGCAGGCGCGGGGTGGGATATTTCTGTTCCTGACGCTTTGGCTGTTGAAGCGGTTGTGTTGTATTGCAAAATGGCGCAAAGTACAGACCCATCCCAGCTTGTCAATCATCCAGTTTTACTGTCATTTATCGCTCAAGGGAGGGCGGTGGTAGATGATGAAGTTTAATCCAATAACACCAGTAAAGTTTTACGCGAAAACCACCACCTATGTTTCCGGGCAAGGCATGGCAGAGGCATGGGAGCTAATAACAAGCGGCAGTCATAGTACATTTTTCTGCGAATGGCGCGGTTCGTTTGGTGATCGAGCCATGGCCGCCGTGTCCCTGGGTGTGAACGATTCCGCGACAATCCGGACGTTTTACAACCCGGCAGTTTATGGCAAATTGCGAACCGAACAAGTTGTAGTAATAAAAAACGCTGACACAACTGCGATAGTAGACGGAAAGCCTGATAAGAACAACCCGAATGTTTACGAGCTATGGGGCGGCGTTGACAATGTCCGGGAGGAAAATCAATATATGGAGTTCCGCGTAAGGAGGTATGAGGGAATATGAGGAATTTACTACAGACTACCCTTGATACCGCCTTATACCCTGATGTGCTGGTGTACTGGCAGCGGCGAGCCGGCCCTGATGCAGACGAGTATGTAATTTATACGGTTAATGGAGACAGCGGAGAGGATTTTGCCGACAACACCGCGTTAACCAAAAACGCAAGCGCTACAGTAAAGTACTATTACCGCGTCGAAAAAGCCGGTACTTATGCGGGTCGGCAAGCTATCGAAACGCGAGAAAACACAATAGAAACCGCGCTAAAAAACGCTGGTTTTGAGGTGCCCTTTGGCAAATTTGATGCAGGCGAGATTGATGGTAATGGCTATTTTGTGACCGTCTTTGAGTGTGAGTATTGGCGGGTGATTTAGATGGCTATAAAAGTTGACATTGACAGTCTCAATGATGCCATAATGGATATCCTCCGCGAGTACGGAGATGTAGTGTACCAGGCCACCGAGGCTGGTTTGACTGCCGCAGAAAAGGTGTTAATTCGGAACCTAGAAGCTGCTAGCCCTAAAGGCGAAACAAAAGACTACCATAAGAGTTGGAAAAGCAAAGGCAAAAAATACAAATTGCACCGATACGTCGGCAACACAAAGACAGTACAGGGAGCGAGCGGGGAAATCCCGCTGTCAAACATACTTGAGTATAGCTCGAAATCACCACATCAAGGCAAAATCAAGCGAATATACGAGCAAAGTATAAGTGAGATGGCGGCTGCAGTGGTAGCCGAAATCAAGAAGGAGGTTTAACATGAACAAAGTGAAATACGGACTCAAGAACGTCTACTATGCTGTTGTAACAGAATCTAGTGGAGTGGTATCATACGGCACGCCAGTAGCAATGCCTGGAGCTGTTAATCTGGCATTGCGTGCAGTTGGTGAAAATGTAACATTCCATGCAGATGACCGAGCATATTTTGAGGAAAACGCAAATGATGGATATGACGGTAGCTTAGAAGTAGCGCTGATTCCTGATTCTTTTAGAACAGATGTGCTGGGAGATACCGTTGATGCTAACGGAGCAATAATCGAAAACGCAAACGCAACAGTGAAGAAATTTGCGCTTATGTTCGAGTTTGACGGGGATGCCAAAAAGACACGACACGTTTTGTATAACGTGTTGCCAACTCGCCCGAACATCGAAGGTGCCACCAAAACAAACACTAAAGAACCAAAAACCGAACCAATGAACATAGCTGTTCGGCCTGCGCTTGACACTAGCGACGTAAAAGCCAAGGTCCTCCAGGGAGAAACCGGTTACGAAACATTCTTCAGCGCTGTTTACCTCAAAAACGCGCCGACCAATACCGCAGATAATCCTGCAGACTTCAGCAAAGCCGCTTCTGCTGATGTAACAGTTGATGTAACATCATCCAGCCTCACTAATGCGGTTAAGAGTGTCTACATGGATGGCGTGCCGGTTGGGTTCGCACATCTTAGTATTACAGGCGTCGCTGTTACCATTGCGAACGCATTTGTCGATACACTAGACATCGGTGATCATACCATATTGATTGAGTTCACGCAGGGCAATGCTGTCTCCGTAACTTTGACGGTGGGGGCATAATATGGAAAAAGTATTAATGATTGACGGTCGTCAGATACCCTTTAAAAGCACCGGTGCTTTTTTACTGCGATACAAAGCCCAATTTGGCCGGGACGCATTACAGGACATATTTGCTCTGCAGGGATCTGTAGACACTGAAGGACGAGTAACAGATGCCAGCGCTCTGGACTTAGAGGTAATTTATAACTTAATCTGGACTCTGGCAAAAACCGCAGATCCCACTATCCCGCCACCCATGGATTGGCTGGACACTTTTGCCGAGTTCCCACTGTCAGAAATCGTGCCGGAAGTAACAGACATGATATTCGCTAGCCTGGGGTCGACGGTAGAATCTAAAAAAAAATAGACATCGCAGAGGATGGCTCCTCTTTCGAG
>JAXDBW010000015.1:0-8706 GCA_034678405.1 Patescibacteria group bacterium
GATGTCACGATGGGTGCGGGGGTGGCTCTGCGCGATACGATGGAGAGCGCTCACACAGAGTGCGGTGGTGATGGCCGGACTGCCACCGACGTACGGCCGACCAGCCATGGCCGGATCACTATACGTGACCCCAGCTGGCCAGGATCCGTCGGCAGTGTGCGATTTGTCGATGATATTCACGCAGCGGCCGAGTCGCGCTGTGTTTCTCTCATAGTTCAGGAGGATGTGCATGATCAGCGCAGCCTGGAGAGCGGTCTGTGGTTGTATTCCTTGGACGTGCTGGAGAAGCGTCGATACCTGCGGACCATGATACCAGCGACTGATGTAGTACATCGTCACGAGCGGATCAGGGTAGTAGGGAGAGTCGTAGCGATGCGCCGCGATGGCTGATTCGATATACTGCGTCAGCTGCGGAAGCTCGATCTCATGTCGGGTGAGCAATCCATGCAGCTGGGCATTGACCGCGACGTCGACATCCCGCCATGCCGCCGGACTGTCCGGAGGCACGATCCAGGTCCGGTATGGCCCACCCTCGCGCTGCTCGATAGCGGTGAGCGTCTCGACCAGATGTGCCATGACCTCACCCGTGATACTAGCGGGGTTATAGGCGCTCAGTGCGAGCAGCGCTCCAGCCGTGTCATCGAGGTCATCCGGGTAGGGCATACCGTGTGACTCGGGGGTACCGCGGGTCCAGTAGTTCCACGTCCAGCGGGCAGAGCGATTATCCATGAGATAGCGGACGGTCCGTCGCTGGACATCTTCGCTCTCTGGCACCCGGGCGCTGGCGAGAGACTCGAGTACATAGGTAGCTGGGAAGACACTGCGGTACCGCAGGGCATGTGCGAAATCAGCGCGCTGGTCAGTCGCGTAGTCAGAGAATCCACCATCCGGCAGCTGAGCAGTACGGAGGTACCTGAGCCCCCGTCTAATCAATGTGGAGCTGCTCGCCATGGGTACTGGGGACATGGGGGAATGTGACGGTGAAGGTCGTCCCGCGGCCCGGCGTGGTCTTCACTGCGATGGTCCCCTGGAAATATTTTTCGACGATTTCTTTCGTGATCGACAGGCCGATGCCCATGCCTTTGTGTGGCTCCTTCGTCGAGAAAAATGGTCTGAATATGCGTTCGCGGTATTCATCCGGGATACCCATACCCCAGTCCTGGACGATGAGGCGGAGATGGTTATTTTTCCGGTCGATGGCGATCCGTACCTCACGACGTTTGTAGGTGTCGGGGCTGTCGTAGGGCATCGAGGGCATTGGAGAGGAGATTGGAGATGACCTGGTTAAATTTCAGTGGGTCGCCGTAGGTGGTGATGTCTGTGGGAGATGGATCAAAGGTAATCGTGACATGCATTTTCTTGGCTTTGTGCTCGACGATCGGGATCGACTGGTTGATTTCTGTCACGAGGGAGAATTCGGTATCGATTTTCTGACTCTGCAGCTGGCGGCGCACCGCCTCGATAAACTTCTCCATTTTCTTCGTCGCGCTAAATGCCTTGTCCAGGCTTTTCTTCGCGTCAGCCAGCTGTGGCTCAGCCGTGTCCTTCACCTGCTGGATATTCAGCGAGACAGCCGTCAGGGGATTCACCAATTCATGGAAGACACCCGAGGCATGCCGGCCAAACTCAGCGAAGCGATACAGCTGCGACATTTTTTCCAGCTGGGCTTGTTTGAGTTCTCGCGTCCGTTGCTCCACTATTTCCTCGAGGTTGTCCCGCTGTTTGCGGAGCTCTTCTTCTGAGATGCGAGCCCGGTGGAGAGACTTTTCTATTTCTCTGTTAGCAAGCCACGACACTGAGAAGAGTACGGCGATGGTAGCGACGAAAACAATAAGATCTTCATAGGAGACCCGTTCGTCTCTCCAGTAGGAGGTGATACCGAGCGCACCACTGATTTGGAGATGTCCGAGCACGATGAGGGCGATCGTTGACAGTGAAGCGATGACCAGTGAGTATCGAGTACTGATTAATATCCCTGACATGATGATAATCAGTGCCAGGCTGAGGAGTCCCTGCGGGAGATCAATACCCCAGTAGTACACCGTATAGATAACCTCAAGGAAGAGGATGATGATGAAAATATGAGCTGCCGTCTTTGTCCACCCGCGACGTGACAAGAGTAGTAGTACGACGAAGAATGCGACGATGCCAATAGCGGCGTACGGGGAGACTCCTCGGTCAGTATAAAAAACACCGGCCGCCACGCGCTGGAGCAGGATTATTATCAAACCGATACCCGAGAGTAGTATCGCGGCAGTAATCAGGGTATTAAAAATAAATTCACGGCGGGCACTGTCCTGGTCTACGCTTTTCGGCTGGATAAACTTCGCAAATAAAAACTGGACGCTGCGGTGTATCCTCCCTGATTGAGCTGTATGTATAGGTGAATCCATAGTGCGTCCAGTTTTTACGCTACCCGAGCCAGGGCGTTGCCATGGGTTGCGGATCGATCGCCGCTTTTTTGGCCGCCTTCTTGGTCCTGGCTTTTTTGGATGTGAGAAGCTTTTGGGCGAGCTTGCTCATGTGCTTATATCCTTATCATTACGCACGTGCCCGACCTTTGTATTGTATCACACGTACCCCCTTAGTGTGGGCTGACTTTATCTTACGTTAATAAACATGAAAAAAACCTAAAGAGAATATGAAGAAAAGATAAAAAAATCCGACACCTGTCGGTAGATTGCCTAGGCTTAGGCAAAATGCTACACGTTGAAGCTGTATCCACGACCAGAAATGGTGTGGATAAGCTTATGATCAGGGTCGATTTTTCGGCGGAGCGAGGCGATATGCACTTCGATAGTATTGGAGAATGGGTCGACGTCAGTGCTCCACACATGGTCAGTAATTTCCTGACGCGTACATACGCGGTTCGGATTGCGCATGAGGAATTCGAGTAAATCAAACTCACGCTTGGTCAGGTCGATAGCATTGGAGCCACGCAGCACGTGTTGATTGGCAGTATTGATAGTAATATTGCTGAGGCAGAGCTCTTCCTCCTTCAGCTGGGGTGGACGGCGGAGTAGGGCATTGATTCGCGCGAGCAATTCCTCGAAATGAAATGGTTTGCTGAGATAGTCGTCCGCGCCGATATTTAGCACGTCGGTTTTCACCTCGGTCGAACTTTTTACTGAGAGCATGAGGATCGGCGTCTGGATTTCTCGCTTCCTGATCTCCTGACAGACCTCGCGGCCATTCATCTTTGGCAAGACATAGTCCAGGACGATCGCGTCATAGTGATGATCCTTCGTCATATTCAGGCCGATCTCACCATCGGGCGCGATGTCCACGATGAAACCATGCTCCTTGAAGCTTTGCTTCAGGGGTTCGGCGATGGCTTCTTCGTCTTCGATGAGGAGTAGTCGCATATGTTTACTCTATTGTATACCTCGCGTCTATTATTAGCAAAAATAACTTTAGAAAAATTTAATCTTTTTTTGTGAAGGCATTTCCGTCAATATCCCAAGTGCCTCGGTCAGGACGTGGAGACCCTTCGTTCGCGCAGCTCCTCAGGGCCTCCATTCACTTATTTTTTTATGTATTTCGGCTTTAGAAAAATTTAATCTTTTCTTTATCTTTTATTCATGTGGTATATGCTACTGTCAATTGGGCGCAGTGGTCACATAGGCAGCCGCTGTGCCCCGAGAAATAGACCCTACCCCTTTCGGGTCTTTTTCTTTCCCAACAAGGTGTATAATTATACATATGGGGAAAAGAATCGGCATACGCAACATCATTATTCTTCCGATTACCATCGTAAATATGCTACTTGGTTTAGCGGTTTCTTATGCGATAGTGCGGGAGTATTATTTTGTTCTAAAGCTGGGTAATCTGGGACACTTTCAGTTTCATTCAGTTCCGCTGGACGTTGGCTATGCTACCTGGGCAGTACTACTCCTCGTGACTGGGGTGGGGATTCTGGTTCGGTATTTCAAGAATAAACCCCTACCCGTCGTGCTGCCCGTGGCGTTCTTTGTAGTACATCTGGCCCTATATACCATCTCATATATTGAGGGATAATTTTTAACGCCATGAAACTATGATTATACTTATCGTTACGCTCATTGTTGCCGCCGCACTGGGGTACTGGGTCGCAAAAATAAAGGTGTCCCGTGGGCACCGCGTTCTTATTATCACCACATCACTCGCAGCGGTATTCGCCGTATTTGTGCTGATGGTGATCATATGGTCAGCATCGAGCCTTTCATTTCATGGCGCGCTCAGCCACTATGTCATTGATTCGTTTTCGGAGGACTATGACCGGATTGGCCGGATTACATTTACCGATCACGACGGTGATGGTACATACACGGCATTTGCCCATGGCCAGGATGGAGCGGTACTCGGTGTATATGCCGATGGGTATCTGTATACATTCCATGACTGGGCCGGTGAGGATATCAGACTCAGTGACGGGCAGCCCATGACCCTGAGGCTCCTATGGGACGCCAGTAACATGCGATAATATGCAACGTCGTTTTCGTATCAGATGGTGGTTACTAATACTCGCTGTACTGATGGGTCTGCTACTGACAATGGTGACTATGGAGGTGAAGGTGGCATCGAGTCAGATGTACGGCTATTGTGAAAATGTGGTTTTTGGGTTTCCTTTGCCAATCCAGTACGCTCGACCGACATATAGTCATGAGTCTGTTCTTCCCGATCCTCCAGGTGCGATAGTTTTCGCTGACTGTGTCTGGCCTGAGGCACCGGGGCAGGGAGCTATTATATGGCTGAATGTCGTGGCGAACTGGATGCTATACATACTACTGATGTACAGCGTGCTCAATCTGATACCGCGAAAAGATACACGGAGGGATAGGAAAATATTTATATACGGATTCATTCTCTTCGTGCTGATTATCGGGTACTTCATTTGGTATACTAATTATCGTAACGAAATTACCATAATTAATTAACAACTATCATATGGACTTTGGGACAAATACCACCACGTATTACATCATCCTGCCACTCATCGCCATAGTTGCGGCCCTGATCATTTGGTTCGTAGCCAGGACAAAAGTTTCGGCTGGCAAGAAGCTAGCCCTCTGGGCGCTGGGGATTTTTGCCTTCGTTGGATTCTCAGTGCTGACACTCTGTGTGTATTATCACGTAAATGATCATTTTGCTGCGACGTTTAAGTATTATGCGTATTCAGCGCTGGCCCCTGATAGCCGGAGCCCGTTTGATGGTGAAGATCATGATCAATCGGTACTTATGATACGCGTAGTCCGTACGGAAAATGGAGAGGTCTCAGTCCTCGAGCACCCCAATCCATATGCTCCGACTCTGGTGGAGCTGTTCCTATCTGGTAAGTTTGTGACTGCCGATATGTTTAATAATGTACTGACCCTGCCCGATGATGATCTCGATCGCGAAGTTCCGACGTCACTATGGTGGGCATTGACGAAAGACATTTATGTCCAGGTGGGCGATGCAAATAATTGGGAGGCGTCTCCTGTCCAGGAACTAGGACACGATTTCACCAGCCAAGTGCCGACTGGTTGGAAACTCTCCGATTCACAGTCAGACCTCCTCAACACCGTAAAATTTGGCTCACCAGTGGAGTACCACACATTTATTCCTGCGTCAGAAACCGTAGATGAAAATGATATGTATACTGGCCCAATTATTAGTGCCTCTTCATTCACGATTGATGAGAACTTGTCAGCTCGCGATGTTGCAAATCTGATTCAGGATCAGGGTATTGCAGACCAAATAGAGCGGGGCACTGACGCCTGTCTATTTAGCGGTGATGTGCACGTCGACGGAATTGGATACTATGCATACATATCAGACAATACTGACTTGACGCAGTGCACCGATCTCGGTACGGAGGTGGCCAAAAGCCGGACACTGGTACTGAAAAATGAAGGAGATAGCCGAGCTCTCATAGTGACACTTACAACGGCAAACAATAATGTATTTGCCGACGCATACTATAGTTTGCGAGAGTTTGTTAATCTAATGAAACTCGACAACACTTCGTTTCAACTAAGTAAACAAAATGAATAAGCAAGTTAGTTATCTCATCATCATTATTTTGCTTGGGACATCGGTGATTTTTGGCTGGTTATACTTCGGAAGCGAAGAGGGTGACAATAATTTGGCGAACGATATTGTATTGGCAGATCAACCAGGTTCAATCATTGACCTCAATGCTAAGACTGACCCGTCCCAGGGTGCAGCTGAGACGAGCACATGGTCAGTGGCTGAAGACGGACTGAGCGGTTATACGCTGCGATTTCCACCGGGATGGGCCCGAGTACCCTCGGATCAGTTCATGGTCGCTCCAGAACGTTTCGTAGAGAATAACCAGTACATAAGTGTAGCGCTACCCATTATCTCCGTCATGACCAGTAGCAATACCTATACGCCCCCGTGGTGGCGGGAAATTACACTCGCCAGCGGTACGCCGGTGTATTATAGTTTCGAGGATGGTTTTGATCACTACCATGTGGTGAACAGGGAAGTGATGCTGACTTTTTCTGTTCCAGCTAGAAGCTTTGATGGATTGTACACCGATGAGGAGTTGCGGCAGGCGGTCCAGATCGTAAATACTTACCAAGTTCTGGAGTGAGAGAAGACTAATTTGAAACAGCCTACTGCAGATGAAACTGTTCGGCACCGATAATAAGCCAAATACTACAAAGATCGCGATTGCGCTCGCGCTGATAGTGACGTGGATTACTATCTGGGCATCCTATCGGCACTTACCATATTCTGGTGATCCGTTTACTTACCCAGATATCGTCTCGGCGAAAGCGGGGTGGCCATTTACTGTGTTTTACTATCCTTTGCCGCCATTTGGAAATGACATACCTAATCAGGGATCCGCATTTCCGTTCGCCCTCAATGCCATGATTTATTTCATATTAGCCTGGGCGATAGTGCAATTGATCCCGGGAAGACTGATTTCGAAAAAACTTGAGAAGCTGCTTGTGTGTATTGCGTTCTGGGTTACTTTGGCAGGCTTGCTTCACACAATCTTACTATTTGATTAACCGGAGATCATTATTCCGGCCCCTCCGTGGGCCGTGTTTGGTTGTTTATCTTTTCTTTAGAATTCTCTTATCTTTTTTTAATATGCACTTTGCTATAGTGCAACCAAACCTTCCCTCGCTGTGCACGTAAAGAAAGGAGGCTCTGTTTGCACAGTCGGGAGGTGACACTGTCCTTTGTAATTCTCAAACTCTTTTGGAGGTATCTCGTGAGATACTCGAAACTTCTCGTTTTCGCAATACTGGCCGTAGCGTTGGTATTTGTCGGCTGCTCGCAAGTCGATGAGCAGGCGAATCCCGTCTCGTATTCGAATAACACCGACCAGCCCGCAGCGGGCGGCAAGGATCGCGGCGCTCAGCCGATAGCAGCGTCGACAGGTGCGTATATGACCATTGCTTGGCCGTTTGTCGGGGATAATCCTGATAACTGGACCGGTGATCAGACTGATCCGCCGTATACCGCTGGTGGGACGGTTAATACGGCGTGTCGTGGCTGGGTCAACTCTCATTCATGGGCCGAACAATACGCCCGCGATTTAAATCGGAGTGGGGGAGACTACGGCCGACATGTCCACGCCGGTTTCGACGGCAAGGTAGTGATAGCCTCGTATCAGTCTGGGTATGGCAACAATGTCGTGATCTATGACGCGTCGCGACATGTGGCCGTGCGATACGCTCACCTCTCCTATATTGCGGTGTCCGTCGGAGACCAAGTGGACATCCGGCAGTACATAGGAGATGTAGGGAATTCGGGCACTACCAGTTCGCACCTACACCTGGTCGGATATGAGAACATCAATGACAATTACGGAAATCCGATCATTCCCACGCTCTGCGATTCCGAATTCTACTCCTGTATACTCTATTTCATGTGCTGATCGTACTTCGGAAGGGTGGGGAATGAGCAGTTCCTCACCCGTATTTATTCCTGTATACTAATTATAAATAATTAACATGAACTTATTATGAAGTTTTTCCAGGCAGCGACTATACTATTTTTCTTGGCAGTATGTTTTTTTCTTGTTTTCATCACTACTTCTGATGCATTCAATGTAGTTGGTACCGTATTTTCTAATGATACAGGTGATTCACCCATGTCAACTTCTACGGAAGTCAGCACTTCATTAGCGGCCTCTATCTCACCAGACGGAAAATACATTATTTATCAAAAAAATGGCGTTGATGAGAAATACCGTAGTTTAGAAATCAAAAATATTGAAACTGGGGAACGAAAGGTGCTGAGCACAGTGACGATGGCAAATGAGTTTCACAGCTTTCTCTGGACGCCGGATAGTGAGCGAGTGTACTATGCGTGGACAGGATCAGAGAATGCTGGTAACACTACATTTTTTTTCTATTCTCCTGATGACGCGACGCCAGAAGGACGGAATACTATTTCGTACGAAGACGATAAGCTTGTCCTGAGTGGTAAGGTGACGATCAGTAGAGTGAGTGGCGACCTCCTATATGTGCAGAAGGATAGTAAGATATATTCAATTGACATGACTAAAGGAGCGGCCGCAGAGCCAACTGAAGTCCTGGATATATTATAGTAACTGATGTGAGTAGCGTATCACAAAACGGCCCCTCCGTGGGCCGTTTTTGGTTACGATGCCTTCGTAATCCCGGGGGCGTGCAATAAGTTCCCGCCACCCTATTACTTGGGGACCCCTCGGCCCGACTGTGGCCTCAGGGCTTCAATTCT
>JAXDBW010000016.1:0-13912 GCA_034678405.1 Patescibacteria group bacterium
TCGCTACCTCACCACCAGCCTCACTCACATTCCCAAAATCATAACGCTCCTCCGTGAGTTCGATCCGCGGACTCGTCGCGGTCGCGCTGGATGCCAGCTGCTCAGCAATGGTAGCGCGCAATGCCTCCGTTGCCAGCGATTCCATGCCATAGTGCCTGACCGTGGCAAGCATGACCTCCATCTCAGTCTTTTGTTGGCCTACCTGTTCATCAATGTAATGAATCATATCTTCAGCAATACCACAGCAAATGTTATTCTTGTCCAGTGGCTGGTCGCAACACGTGCACACAAAGCGTGGATATATCTCCTCAGCGGAAACCGCCGGGATGATGGCACGTATCGCATCAGACGCATCATGTCCGTGCCAGTAGCCGATGCTACCTACCACAATCGGCGTGCCCAGCACCGCGATTCCGAGCCCCACGAGCACCATCATGATATGTCGACGCTTGAGAGTGATCGTGAATAGGTCAGACGGCATATGTGTGCTGTATCAATGCTATTTATTGCTAGTATCTGCGGAATCATTCGCCGCCTGGGGAGCGACAACAGCGTCGCTCTCGAGGTCGTGGTACGTGCCGAGCTGCTCGACTGATCGGAAGACATATGTGCTATCCGGCTCGATTGAGCCAACATTCTTCCATACTGACATGAGCAGCTGATACACCGCCGTCTGATTACTCAATAAGAATGTAGGAACTTTAGTAATATTATATTGAGCGACTAGAGCGGCACCCTCTGGATCGGAGATGTCGATGGTTTGCTCGTTGGCAATATGCATTGCATAATTTCCGGTCAATATCCCTCGATTCATCATCACGTCATAACAGTCCGCGCAGTCCCGATCGGTAAGATAGGTCACATCCACCAGCCCCTCGATGCTATCTAACGCTAGATTGCGGTATGGCGGCATCTGATTTCTCATGACAAACGTGCCATTCTCAGTTGTGCCGAGGTTGGCAAATGCCGCAGCTAGGTCTGCATCTTTGGTCAGTTCACCACTAACCAGCAGTGTGGGGAGTTTGGTGATCCGATATTGAGCAATGAGTTGTTGAGCTTCGCTGCTAGTTTGGGTATATTCTTGGGTACTGACAATATTCACGTTTTTGCTTTTAATAAAATCAAGGTAGTTCGTGATGTCAGCACACTCCGCACACTCCGCAGCGGTGATCACAGTTATCGTCAGATCCGCTGGTCGAGCTGCCTCGGCGGCTGCGGCAGCCTGGGTACTCAGTGATTGTGCACTCAGGGTGGTTTGCCAGAGGCCAAATGCTGCCGCGCCAAGTAGCGCAATCACGAGTGCTATATGCCGCGCTAATCCATGCGATGACCGGTGGGCATGCCGAGGCCGTCGCAGACTGGGAATTGATAGATGTATGGTATCCATTGTCATAGTTAGCAGCCGCCGACCATCTCTGGCAGATCATTAAGGCTCGTAGTACCACTGCTCGTGGTGGCAGACGTTCCGGTGGCCGTCGCGGAGCTGCTAGCCCCGATACTGCTGCTGACACCACCTGCTGCTATCGCGGATTTGAGATCGGTGAGCGCAAACGCCTGCAGGGCAGATACGATAACCAAGGTTACCAGCGCAATGGTCATGATGGTCTGCGGGCGCACGCGCAGAGTAATCGTGTCCTTTTTTTTGGGCATACGTCGAGTGCTCGACTGGGTAATCGACTGAGTTGGCCTTTCGACGATTGAGTCTTCTGGTAATGTATGTGGATCAATTGACATATCTTTTTAGTTAGCTATTAACATATGAATGTGAGTAGTAGGATAGAAAACCGGCTAACAACCCCCCACCATCCCAGGGAGATCTTGCAGAACGCTCGTATCCCCACCAGCGATCTTGAGAGCGAGCTCGGTCATATCCTTCGGGAAGAAAAGAGATTTCCACCGATATACTTCACGCAGTATTTCCGCATCAGAATAATTTGTATTCTGCATGAGCCACATCGTGACGCTGAGCAGAGCGGGATTGTGCTGGCACCCACACAAACTCGTACCATCGGCGTTGATGCCGACCGCCTGCAACCCGCAACAGTATTCACAAGAAATGCCCAGCGGCTGCGACGCAAAATTGACAAAGCGAGCTTTCTGTTCGGGTGTGAGACTGGCGAGTAGGGGGCGCTGCGCCTTCGCGAGGACGGCCAGTGACTGCTCAGGGGTATCAAATGAGACGCCCATAGCCTCTCCATATGATGGCGTCCCCTGGGGTACCATCATCGCTATAGCGCCTGCCGAGGTAGTGATGTCCTGCAGAGGAAATATTGCCGCGATCCCCTGGGCAGTCGACGTAACGCTGCTGAGTTCAACGTCGCCAAGGGCGCCCTGACCTCCGGCGCTACGGGAGTCATCACCAGTAAAAGTCCTGACCATCATGCCGCTCATCCCCTCATGGACGCCTAGCATCATCGCCGCCTGGACTATTTGCACCTGGTTGAGCACGACGAAGCCGGCAACCAGGATGAGTGCTATTGGCTTAATATATTTCATACCAACAAATACTTAATAATTAAAGCAGCTGCCAGGTAAACTCTCGTGTCAGATTTTCTATCGTCGTTACCGTCAGGGTTACACTATTCGCCCCCGGCATGAGCGCCGGGAACACGATATTACCAGACACGTGGTGCCACCCCCGATTACCGGTCCATTCGAGCGCGTCATATGTATTTCCTTGATCATCGCGGAGCTGGATAATATCTGTAAAATCAAAATCAAGTTCAACCGAATGAGTATTGAAATACACAGTAAATACTGTCTGATCTTCACCATGTGCAACTGTCTGGGGGATGACTTCGACGCTCACTGCCCCCATCGTAGCGGTCTGCGTCTGAAGCGAAGTAGTCGTCGGAAGAGATGAATCGGTAGCGGGCGCAACCACCGATTGCGCGGCTGGCGTTTCGTCTGCGTGTCCTGAGTTTGCTCGGACGGTCACGATCAGTCCAAGGGTAATAACGATGGCCACGGTGGCAATCCCCAGCGTACGTTTACGTATCTGTATGATCATATTGGTTGAGCATTAATGAAAAGGTTGTGTTTTTTGAAATGCGTAACCATAAAAATAATGCCAGCTACGTTAAACGCTACGGCGATCGCGAGGAAATAGGTCTGGTATTGCCCCAGAAACACCGTAGCAGCCGACAGTCCCAGGACTGGAATAATATCCGTGATATGATGAGCACAGCAGGCAATCATCGTCCCCGTCGTCACCCCAGCGCTCACCCGAGTCATGCGTCGTGTGTTCTGCGCTCTGTGATTGCTCCGGACAAACCAAAAGAGGCCGACCTGAATACCAAAGCCTAAAAACAATGCACTCATCCAGTATTTCACCGTGAGAAACTGTTGAAACGGGTGATGCCAGTCACCGGCAACCCAAGTCAAAAGGATAAAGTAAAAGAGCATCAGGGCACCCATGGCCAATCCTGCGGCCACAATTGATCTCATTACTACTCTCTGTAGTATATTCATACTACACATTGTAGTAGTATAATCCTATTTGGCAAGAGTAGTTATCCACAGACTTGCTTATGTTTCCGCATCACAAAAACGCCCCACTCAATATGCGAGAGGGAGCTGTCGCGTATAAACTCCGTATCCCCTATCTCAGGTAGAGATCTGGCATATTCCTGGATTCGCTATCTTACGTGCCAGTACTACAATCGAGGCTGCGATAGATATAATCCCCAGCACGGTGAATTCTGTGCCGTGAAAAGGTAAGGCGGCCACTACCGCAGTGGCAGTACCAAATCCGAGAAGCGTGGTCAAAATAGCAGATCCACATGATGCACAACCAACGCCAAATAAACTGACTGCCATCCCCCACCACCCGAGAGAGGACGCGCGAAGTGTGGCAATCCGATGCTGAAGGAAATAAATAAAAAAGGCCATATTCACTCCGGTTAAAAGAATAATCAGTATGGCGGAAACGCGAGCTGAGGCTGTCAGTCCGGATCCCCAGATACCAATGGACGTCACCAAAATGCGGAGTCGTCCCGCCAGGGTTAATGCATCAAACCCAATGATTTCTGCCCAAAATCGGAACTGCATCACCACGGTAATAAGTCCCCATGCTGCTATCGCCGCAATAACTGCATATACAAAAAACCGCGGACGCTGGAACACGGCGACAAAGGCTCTTTTAATATCGTGCAGTATCTTCAGCATACCTGCATCTATCTTACCTGAAAGGAGCCAAGCGGTACACCCACATATGCAGATGTACCGCTGTAACTTCTCGTTCTGATCGAGGGACGGTTAGAGTAACCCGTCGATAGTTGATTTCAGGCTGGTGTATGGCTGCGCACCGTTGACCGGTACCTTCGTACCATCTTTGCTGATGGCAACTGAGTAGGGCGTACCATTACCGCCAGCGCTGACAGCATCCTGATACTGCTGCTGCACCTTGTCGGCATATTTACCACTGTCGAGACAGTCAGTGAATTTGGTCTCATCAAGGCCGATTTCGACCGCTAGCTCCGGCAATTGTGAATCGAGCAATCCGTTATTCGATGGAGTCACCTCATATATCTTATCAACATACTCCCAGAATGCATCATTGCCACCGAGCTCCGCAGCACACTCAGTAGCTTCGGCCTCGCGGGGTGCTTTCGGATGGAGAGACTCGAGTGGGAAATGACGATAGACCCAGGCGACTTGATCGCCATACTCCTCGCTCATCTGCTGCAGTGTCGTGTGGAACTGTTTGCAGTAGGGGCACTCGAGGTCGGAGTACTCGACGAGGACGACATCGGCTTTGCTCAGATCGCCGCGGATGTGGTCATCGGATGTCACGGCCGCGAGACTGATGGACGCGGCACTGTTGGTATTGGCAGTGGCGGTGGTGTTCGTGTTATTCGTGTTGCTCGTACCACTAAACGTCGTTTTGCTACCTGAGCCGGTCCCTAGCGTGCCACCATTAGCGAGCATGATGAAGAAGCCGATGGTACAGGCGGTCATAAACATCGCCACCATGCCGAAGATAAATGATCGTTTCGGTCCGAGAATCTCAAACAGAGATTCTTCTTTTTTTGATTTAGGTTCAATTGTTGATTCCATAGGGTTAATACATTATATGAATAAATACGCCAAGCCAGGACATCAACTGTACCAACTTGGGCGAATGGTACTATTTAGTAATCTACTGATAATGAGTTCGCTGGATCCGTCCCAGAACATAGGCAAGTCGTTCAGGATCCCAATATTTCATGTGCACAAATCCTCTCTGGATATGCTGTATCACCGGCACCCCCAAACTAGGCCGACGTACCAGCGCTACCAACATCCCCACCCCCATTACCGTGAAGAAGAGAATGACCACTCTCTGGATACGTTCTATCAGTACGTGGTTGAACTGCTGGAGTTGGCCCAGGTAATCAGTTGAGGGTGCGATGTTACCCATATGACACATGGGCGCATGATGCGTTGGTACTGATACATGCATGCTCAAATCACACGCCGATTTCGCCATCGGAATCACTAAACTCAGCACTATAAGAATTAAGACTATCTTACCGAAAGTTTGCATATCAATAATTGTTCCTAATTATACTAGAAAGACAGCCATCAGACAATAGAATATCCAAAAAAAGTGGCACCATGCTTTACACATGATGCCACTAAGGCAGATCGCGTTTCGGTGCCAGCGTACTACTTCGTAGTGGCACTTTTGGGCGATTCGCCCTTCTTCTTCACGACGATCGTCGTGATTTTCTGGCTGTCTATGACAGCCTTGCACTTCGACATGCTATCTCACCTCCTTTAAGGTGCGGTATGTGTTCCCACCATGGGGAAACGTTGAAATTGCGTGTACCTGACGGTACGTGGTGATAATCTGAGCATACAGCTCGGGGGCAATACTGTCCAGAATCGTCTCAAATCGACGGCTGAATTCATCGGTGATGCCACGCGCTTCCAGCTGCCGACTGATCTGGCAGTCCAGATGGAGCGCCCAGACCAGTACCCCGTCCTCCCGCATCTCGAATCCCACCGGATAGAGACGACAGGAGAATGGCCGATCGGCGTAAATCCGACAGCGACGCGGTTGCAAACAGCAGAGCTGACTGCACAGCGGGGCCTCGGCGGTCACATCAATCGAGCCGTCGTCCCCCTCGGGAAATGAGTGGATAAATGACGATGTGTCGTTTATCTGGACGGTCGGCACATCGCGCTCGACGAGCTGGTCAGCTTCATCGGGCATGAGCCAGACATACCCCTGACAGCATTTATCCCGACAGTCGACACACGTCTGCGCAAACGGCGCATACAGCGCATCGAGCTCATGATTCAGCTCGTCCAGTGTCTGAATCGTTTTTCCGGGAGGCACCAGCGGGCATGCCACTGGTTGATTGCGGATCAATGATACATGATCACTGGCCATGACCCGGTAACAACAATCCGCTCCCTGGCAACGCGCGAATGAATCCGCAGTAACCAGGGTGCCGAGTGGTTTGTCCAACACCGACCCCAGAGCGTGGCTCTGCGGATGCTGAACCTGCTCGCTACAGAGGAAGAGCTGTCCGTCTGACCGCAGATAGACGCTACTGCCATCTACCCAGCAGCCATCCGGACAGTAGGTCGGCGTTTCACCATACCATCGTTCGGCTAATAACCGGACTCGGTCGGAGAGGTCCTGTCGCTGGGTACGACTGAGGGCATACTCAGGCCACCGCTGACTGGCTCGGCCAGCCAGCGATATTTCATTGATATGCAAACCGTAGCCGAACGAATGGACAAACTCCACAATCCGGTCAAGCAGATCATAGGTCTGGCGATGGACAGTAGTGTATACTGTCGCATTCATACCCCAGGCGCGGGCCTGATCCAGTACCGAAACTGCGGCGGCAAACGACCCGCTACCACGCAGTGAATCATGAGTCGCAGCGGTCGGCCCGTCCAGGCTCACACCGAGCGACACAGACCAGTCGGCCAGCTGCCGTAGGTCCTGAGTGGTAACCAGCATCCCATTCGTGATGACTGCACACGTCATCCCCCGCTCGACGATGTGTCGAATGAGGGGGAGACAGTCCGGCCGCACAAACGGTTCGCCACCTGTCAAGCAAATACGATGGACGCCGGCTGCGGTCAGCCGATCAACTACCGCGATTGCCTGGTCTGGCGACAATTCGGACGGACGAGGTTTGCCCGCACACTGCACACAGTGCCCACAACGTAGATTGCAGGCGTTTGTCACTTCCCAGTGGACATCACGGACTGACATGCTTGACCTCACTCTCGTCGAGTGCCTGGGACCGGATGAAGAGTGATATTGCCCGACGGATTTCCGCTGGGTCAATCTCATCCTGAAACCGGTTGATCACCTGTTGCTCGTGGGTGATTTCTTCACCCATAATCGTCTGGAGTATCTCCAGCGCGACATCGTTCAGCGCCACGGTCTGGTACCGAGTTACCAGGAATCGCTCCGGATGCTTGTCCAGAACTTTGGTATATCGGTTGACCGTAAACTGTCGAAGATCATCAGGATAGGATACCGGGATCGGCGCCTTGCGCTGCACCGTCGTCACATCGATCGGCGGCTGGACTAAGTCGCGGACCGCATAATCAACACAAAACTGATCTGAACAGTTTGCGTCGACCTTGCACCCACAGACACACTCGTCCAGGAGCGAACAGGACCGACACGGCTCGGTCACCCACCGGAGATCGCGAAAGACGTCGAGCGAACGCTGCTGCCAGATCTGCTCCAGGGTCTGCTCCGGCACCGTGCCGAAGACAAGCTGGGACTGATTACAGAGCCGCACTTCTCCCTGCGGGTTGATAGCGCAGAATGTCGTACCGACGCCGCAGTTGGCGGTCATGTCCTCGGTCAGCAGTCGCGGGTCGATACAGTACGGGATGGCCGTACCAAATCCGACCCTGCCCTGCAGCGAGGGGAAATCCTCGCGTGCCCGGAGCATCTGCGTGACGGCATCACGGAACTGCTCTGCTGTCGGCTTCAGTTTCTGATCGTCGACTGAGTGCTGGGCGCCAATGCCGCCGTCCTCATACCGATCGACGAAAATCGACTCCATGCCGTGTTCAGCGGCAATGGCAATGATGTCGTAGATCTGGTCGGCGTTGTAGCCGGTCAGGACAGGTATGCACCGGACGTCATGACCAGCAGCGACGTAGGCATCGATCGAGCGTAACGCGCGACGGAAGCTGCCCGGACGTCGGGTGATGAAATCGTGTGCCTCGGCAGTGGCACCATGCAGTGGCACGCCGAAACACGCCAGCCGTGACGAGATACCAGTGAGCGTGATCAAACCATTGGTGACGATCGTCACTGAGGAGTGATCACTGAGGAGCTCAATGTACTCATTGAGCTTGGGGACGCCGAGTAAACTCGGTTCACCCCCGATCAGGTAGACGTGCGGGATGTGGCTACCTGCCACTGATCGCACGATCTGATCGACCCGCGCCATATCGGGCGGGCGATCGCGCAGCGGATTATAACAAAATCTGCAATCCGCATTGCACTGGTACGTGGTTTCGATATGACAGAGATGTGGCACCGAATCAAACGGCAGACATCCCTGACCACACCCCACGCATTGTTTTTTGTCCATGCCTGGACTCCTTTCCGTATAACATCAGATACATGAGTTTCGAAAATACAATCATGGGATAGCGGTGCTCGGCACGGCTACCCCATGACGTTTCCTGAAGATATGGCAATAATCGTATCCATATCGTCGTCCGGAGCGGTCTTGTTCCGTTTGGTATGACCGCACGTCTGACAACGATGCAGGATGACGAATCCGCCACGCTTCTGCTCGATCGAAACCGGCTTCATCAGTCCTCCACAATCGGACTGGCGGTCGCCGGGATTGACATCGACATGCTTGGACCAGAGGCATACTGGACAATGGTTGGTATACCCTGTCCCCGCTACCTGATGGCCACAATGTTCGCACGTGAAATCTTCGACCGTTCGTTGAAATTGTTTGTGTTCGGTCATAAAACCTCCATTATTCTCATTGTACTAAATTGTCAATGAGCCGTACACTGTACGACAAAGTTCGTACTTTTGTCAAGTACCTATACCATCACAATATTCTAACGATAAGCGGGCGAGAATCAGCGCTGCCCAACGACAAACGCCCGACACAACACAATGGCCGCGCTCGCTGCCACATTGAGCGACTCGACAGCCCCCGACATGGGAATAGAGACAAACGTATCAATATGGCCCCGCAACGCATCGGGGATACCGTGCGCCTCACTGCCGAAAACCATGCCACAGGGCTGCTGCCAGGCGACCTCATCCACTGATTGAGTGCCACCCACGTCTAGTCCATAGAGGGGGAGGCGTTTATGAATTGCACCAATGCCCGCTTGCTCCTGCCGGGCAGTCGTCACTGCAAAGATTGCCTCCTTCGCCGCACTAATCACCTTCGGGCTATATGGGTCAGCGCTCTCCAGATCCAAGGCGACCTGAGTGATGCCAAATGCAGCCGCGGTTCGCATAATGGTCCCAACATTGCCAGGATCACTAACCCCGAGTAACACCACCACCGACTGATGCATGTCGATGGCGGTTTCCGGTATCGCGTATACCGCAGCAATCCCCTGGGGATGCTCGAGTGCGCTGACGCTCTTCAAAGCGCGCTCCTCTACGGTATATGAATGCTCGGGAGTAACTCGCTCAGTCAACCGTGTATAGATATCCGCTGACCGCTCAATGAAATCAGGCGTGACATACAGTTCGATCGGGATCGCTCCCAGAGCTAGTCCATCCCGGATAGTCAGAGGATTTTCTATGACAAAGCAGTGCTCGGCATCACGATGTTTCTTCTGCTGGAGCTTTTTGAGGTGTTTTAATTTCGGATTATCATGACTGGCAATATGATCCATAGGATACCAGTATACCGCATGCCGACTCCTGAGCTCAAGGAGTCTCGATATGTACCCTACCGCTCGAACACAATCCCCCTTTTCAGAGTCCGCTGCCCTCACATTCCCAATGCAATGACAACTTTGATTAAACATTGCTAATGAGCTACAGTAGAGATATCTGAGAGACACAATACGTGTAATGAAATATGGATGAAAACAAAAAAACAATCTGGCTCCTGAGTGTCGTCAGCCTGATCAATGACATGGCGAGTAAAATTATTGTCCCGATCCTCCCCTTCTTTATCTTGGCCATCGGCGGGACAGGTTTTGCCGTGGGGCTGGTCTCCGGTGTCGGTGAAAGCGTGGCGAGCCTCTTCAAAGTTGTAGCGGGGTATTGGTCTGACAAACGAAATAAACGCAAGCCCTTTGTGGTGTGGGGATACCTCGGCGCCCAGGTGGCAAAACTCCTCTTGGCCTTTGCGACAGTCTGGCCACATGTGCTCATCTTACGTGCGGCAGAACGACTGGGCAAAGGAATCCGCTCAGCACCTCGTGATGCAATCCTCGCTGGCGTGACCGAAAAGAAATCCCGCGGCACGTGGTTTGGTCTGCAACGAGCTTTTGATAGTGGTGGCGCCATCCTGGGCTCACTGCTCGTTTTTGCCCTATACTACCTCCTGCAATACGATTACCAGACAATCTTCATTATCGCCGGTGTCATCGGATTGCTCTCCGTCATTCCACTGTTCTTTGTCAAAGATACGCCGGGAAAAATTCCAGACACCAAAAAAAGATTCGTATTAGAGTTCGCTGGACTCCCCCGCCAACTAAAGCTGTTTTATGCTGTCGCAACTATTTTTGCGCTTGGCAACTTTAGCTATATGTTTTTTGTCCTCAAAAGCCAAACCTTCTTCACGGGACTCATGTCAGTGGGCGCGCCAATCCTGCTGTATGCACTCTATAATCTCTCATACACCTTTCTAGCGATCCCGGCGGGTAAACTGTCAGATCGAGTCGGACGCAAACCGGTGTTGATGATTGGCTATGCACTGTTCGGGGTGACTGCGATAGGTTTCATGCTGGCCGGCGCTATCTGGCAGCTTATTGCTTTATTTGTCCTGTTTGGTATTAATTACGCGTTTGTTGAGGCTACGGAACGCGCCTATGTTTCTGACCTGGCACCAGCCGACGCACGGGGTACCGCGCTCGGATCATTTCACACTCTCGTCAGTTTAGCGGCGCTTCCCGCCGGCCTGGTCGCCGGTGCGCTCTGGGATGCTCATCAGAGTTACACTTTTGCCTACGGTGCCGCCATGGCGGCCATCGCGATACTACTATTTATGATGTCACAGTGGAATAGAAAAAAAGTTGCTCAGCTATAGGTACGCGCAATCCGTTTCTGAATGTAGAGCGCGATCAGCACTAATACAACCATCCCGGCTAGATACAAAAGCCGCACGCTGTTTGACGCATCGAGCAACTGACTACCGAAGGCCGTCAGGATAGTGAGATTCACCGCGAAACCAAGTGTCACGTAGACAATAAACTTCCGATATCGCATCCTGGCGAGCCCCAGCACATACCCCATCATGTCCACGGGAAATAGTACCGGCATCATGTAGGCGAGGAAAATGAGCAGTGGATTGCGGCGAAAAAAAGCGTCATACCGTGATAACGATTCCGGCTTTACGATGCGGACGACTACCCGGCGGCCGAGAGATCGGGCAATGACAAAAGACAATGATGACCCAATCACATTTGCTACCCAGACATAGAGCACTCCCGGCCACACGCCGTAGAGGGCACCCGCAGCGATCGAAATGAATGTGCCGGGAATGGGTGCGATGACTGACTCGAGAATTATCGTAATCATCAGCGTGAGCGGGCCTGACGCCCCCCACTGTGCCGTCAGTGCGGCGATGTCTTGTGATGTCGGTAGCGTTGGCCGCCACCAGGCAAGGAGTAGAATAACAATCAGCATCCCAGCAATAATTATAACATCGCGACGTCGGTGATCACGACGACGTTCAATGAATTGTCGGATGGATGTGCCAATACTGCTCATGGGAGTATTGTACCGTACCTAGCTACCAAATGACAGCAGTTCTGGTTTCGCTACGAGGAGTATACCGAGTGCTACTATCGCCAGACCCCCGACCAGCGTCGCCCACCGACTAAACTTCCCCTCGGTCCCGATAGCTTTCATCGTCACCATTGCTACCACAAACACAAACATATCATCCAACATAAAAATGCCGACATACAATAATAGATAGAGGTAATAAGACACTCTGGACAACTCAGTAATGCTCAGCACCTGGGTATATATGGCCGGCAACCCTGCCGAACACATCAACTCGATCAGATTGACAACGAAGGCCACGCCAATAATGCCGGGGATGGCAATCCAAAGCGTCCGCTCTTTGACCGCCCGTGTGATACGATCAATAATTTTACGTTTTTGCTCTACGTCTGTCACCTCACACTCCCCTGGCCGCATCCGGGTAAACCGTCGAAGATAATATATGCCCACCACGGCAGCCCCCAGGCCAATCAGTATCTGTAACCACCGCACAATTCCAACAAACCGAAAAATCTCGAGCCAGGCGGCCAAAAACACAAAATAGACGAGGGCTGAAGCCGCAATAAACGTCATCCCGAGCACCCACATCCGACGCCGGTTTTGCATCCCGAGTAGCAGGCCAATCAATATGAGGAGTACCCACATGGCACACGGATTAAACCCGTCCACCGCAGCAATGACGGCAGTCAAGCCCAGGAGTGGATAGGTGGATGTATCAATCGTTCCTACGAGCGGCAGGGTAATACTTGTATTAGCATCGCCTTGCTCCTTTTCTGCTTCTGCTGGCGCGGCAGCTTCCCCGCGGACGAGCGAGAGTGTATCTGTACATCCAGTCTCTAGGCACGTCTCGATAGTCGACTGAATCTCAGCACCCGTAGTTGTTTCGTCAGTAAAACCCACGATAACTCGCGTCCCGATAAATGTCGCCGGCACACCAGTAATCGGCTGGGGTGAGACTGCAGCAAACTCACGGAATAAATTCTGGCCCTGGAGGCTGGTCGTCACTTCATATCGATGCACCTGCATGCGTGTGGAATATGTTTCCTCCAGCGAATCAAGGAAAATCTCCTCCCGTGCACAATGCGGACAGGTCGCGCTATAAAAAAAATAGACATCAACGGGTGCCTCTGCCGCTCCTGCCGACAATCCCACTGATCCCCATACGGACCCTGCAATGATAAATGCTATGATGATATATCGCCCCATATATACATGCATACTACTCATCTGGTGACAGTATTTCAATAGCTGCTCCCCGCACCAGGGCGGCGGAAACCTTGCGGCGAGCCTCACTCAACACGCGCTGGACCGTACTCTGAGAGGTGTTCATCAACCGCGCGCATTCCTCCTGACCTCGCTGCTCTGTATCACAAAGCCGCAAAACCTCCATTTCCTCATGAGTGAGAGTAATAATTTCCAGCTGACGCATGGGTATGCCGCGTGGCTTAAAAAATGTCGCATTCGGCCGAAATCGAATCCGGCGATGTAGTCGTGGTCGCGGCATAGCGTTATTGCTCTTTGTTCAGGGCTTGTTTACGATCCCGCAGGGCGGTCAGCTCCTCGACGAGCAGCCGCTCCTGACGAGCAAGCTCACCCTGCTCTTCCTCGGGCGATAGCCGGACGCGCGTAGCGCGCCAGGCTGGCCAGCGAGCTGGGTTACCCGCACATGGGCCACGGTGCCATCCGATTGGACCTGTCCCATCTCCATACGGCATAGACGTTTCGTTAATTATGAATATATACCCATAATTAAGGTACCGCAAGCCTGCGTGGCTGTCAAGAGACAGCCCTAGTACACCCGAAATCCGTTGACGGCGTCCCGATCAGGCTGTAGTAATACGAGCTCCCCCGCCTCATTCTCCACGCCCATTACCAGCACCTCAGACATAAACCCCGCGATGTTCTTTGGCTCGAGATTGACAGTGCAGACTACCTGCCGCCCTTGCAATTGCTCGGGTGTGTAGTTATTCTTGGCCTGGACACTGGACCATT
>JAXDBW010000017.1:0-14309 GCA_034678405.1 Patescibacteria group bacterium
ATTAATTATGTTAATCGGCTAGCGGCAGTCGTCCGAATAAGATCGAACGACTGTACGTTAATCGACTAGGCAACATTAATGCCGAATGCGATAACCAAGGCGTAAATTGCGATAGCCTCGGCAAACGCCGCGACCAACAGCATCGGTACCAGGATTTTCCCGGCAGCCTCAGGATTGCGGCCGATCGACTCCATAGCTTTGGCGCCGATTTTGCCGATGGCGAGGGCTGGAGCGATGCTCCCGATGCCGATCGCCAGTGCCTTGGCAAGCATGATCATGCCTGCTTCTGTCATAATCGTATCCTTTCTTAATTCACGGTAACTACTACTCGACGGATTATTTTGAGTTTATTACGTCGGTGTGCCCCGCGTTATATTAATTAACAATTCTCAAATGCCAAGCTCCAAATCGCTGAAACAAAATTGGAAATTGGAATTTGCTAATTGGTCATTGTCAATTAGTGCTCGTCTGCTTGAGCTGCCACACTGAAATACACCAACGTCAACATCGCAAAAATCAAAGCCTGTATCAAACCAACGATAATCTCCAGAAACATAAACGGAATCGGCAGGACAAAGGCAAACAGGACAGCCATTGAGGCGAGGAGTACTTCACCAGCAAACACATTACCAAATAACCGAAACGAGAGTGAGGCAATTTTTGCCACCTCACCGATCACTTCGATTAAGCCAACGAAGAATTTGATTGGATTCACAAAAACCGCCGTAGGCTCTTTTTTGAGCTTGCCTGGAATCTCGACAAGCGCGTGGACATTGACGAATTTATTGAAATACTTCCAGATGCCCACCATGATAAACCCAAAAATATTTGAGGCAATGACTGCGAAGATGGCTAGCGCGAGAGTGGTATTCAGATCAGCGGTACCCCCCCGAAACAGCGGGACAAATACCTCGTGTCCTTCGTGCACCTCAATAAATCCAATAGAGCCGATGCCAGGGATGAGGCCCAGCCAGTTATTGACCAGGATAAACAAAAACATCCCAAATACAATCGGGAATATCTTTTGGGTAATTTTTCGGTCACCAGTGACGTTGTCTGCCAGATTCATGGCGCCATCTACCACGATTTCAAATGCGTTCTGAATGCCACGAGGAATACGTTTGACCTTGCGGCCAATGACGATTGCGAGAATAGCAATGAGAGCGACCGCCAGCCAGGAATTAATCAGGGAATTGGTAATCGTAAAACCGCCAACCGAAGTGACGGGCTCGGCAAAGATAGTCGGATCATGAGAAATTTCTTCGTGGGTATCGGCTGGGGTGTCGTGTTCTGAGGCAGTCGTCTCCGCCGCACTAGAAGTGTGTTCTTCAGCCGCGGGGGCAGCGTTTTCAGCGATGGGATTGGTTGTTTCTGTCATTATTGTTTTGTGGTTGAGAATCCTTTTCGACTTCCTTCATATAGCGCGAACCGACCCGCACAACGCCGACCATGGTGATAATGACCGCCAATGCGGTCAGTCCGAGGAAGAACCACGGTGCAGTATCAAACCGTTGATCGAGCCAGCGACCGCCATACAGTGAGATGACGACCGGGGCCACGATCCAGCCGGTTATCTCGCCAAATACGGCAAGAGCGGGCTGCCACCAGGCTTTTTCATTTTCCTCGGCCATGAGATGAAAAAATTATGAGTCAAAAAGGACGACAATCGGGCAATTATTTGCTAAGTGTAGAGAAAATTCTGCAAAATATGCCTCAGATTGGCCTTTATACTAGTACAATACATATAATAAATCAAGCCCCCAGCTTTTTCAAAACGGCCAATAAGTCCTTTTTTGGCTAAGACAAGGATAATCATTTTTCGCAAGAGAGATTGACGGATAGAGCGGCGCTCGATATGGTGTTAATAACTTCGGTAACTTTTCTCAAATGGAGGCTTTCATGCTCTTTCGACACCCGCTGGTACGATGGACTGTCTGCGTGTCCGGTGCACTCGCACTAGTTTTTGCCTTTCCCCTAGCTCTCCTGCTGCCATATGCTGGCTATATCTTCTACGCAATAGTTACGTCGCTCGCCCTCTGGCTGGCCTGGAGACTAGGCAAGCGACAGGCAGCTCCTGCCACCAGATTATCGCAGCTCATCCATGAACCCGGTGGTGCCACCACCATGGAATTTGATATCGTAGAAGTAGACGGCAGCACCCGAGTGAGTATCACGATCAATGGGATGCTGCTCCCGACAGACGAATGGCCACTGGCCACCGGTGATGACATTAGGATGCACGACCTGACCACGACCCCAACCCATTTCATGGTACGTATGCATACCTATCTGCATCATCGGCTGTGCCTGGTGACCACGCTCAAATTTGACAAGGCGCTCGTCACCCCATCGTCCAGCACATCAGCCTGAAACCCACCCTGCCATCGGACGGCGCGGTGGGTTTGTTTTTTATATCATTAATCCCGGAAGAGAATCCCCACTTTGGAGTAAATCTTGCTCGCAACGACGATGCCTAAACCGGCAAATACCACGAGGGTCGCGACGGTGATGCCGATATGGGTCCAGTCATATGTCCCGAGAAGTACTTCTTTGATAACGAAGACGGCATTCATACCGGGCACAGCGAAAAATGCCAGACTGGGCTTGAAGCTCGGTAACGAGTTGGCTATCCCGACGGGCAATACCGCCAGGATATAGAACGGCGAAATATAATTTTGTGCTTCTTTGTAGCTTTTGGCAAAAATTGCGACGGAGAGTAATAACCCAGAGAACATGACCGCCAGGATAATACCAATCACCAGCATGATCGCAATGGCTGCGGGACTCAGATCAATCGTCAGTGTACCCATGCCGAGGTCGGGCGTATAGAGAGCGAACGCGATACTCATCGATACTAGTGATAAGATAATGGTCATACTCGCCATGGTAGTCACGGCGAGGTATTTCCCCATCACAATGCGAAAACGCGAGAGTGGCGCCAGCAGGAGTGCTTCGAGTGTCTTACGTTCTTTCTCCCCGGCGGACACATCAATAGCCACATACATGCCACCCACGATAGCGAAAATAACGATAAACATCGGCAGTAGCAGTCCGATGAAGAATCCTCCCCGCTCCTCCGCGGTAGAAATATCCTCGGGAGTTATGGCAACACCCTGGATGATACTCGGGTCAATCCCCTGTGCCATGAGTCGCCCGGTGCCGATTTGCTGACTAAAGATGGCGAGTGTGGTCTGGACTTTTTGCCCGGCCGTAGCCGAGTCGAGATTTGACGATTTACTATATACAGTCACGACGGGTGACTCATCACTGGCCAACTGCATTTCAAAATCGGCCGGAATGGCCAGGTATGCCCCGATGGTTCCATTGTCGATCTCCTGAGCATACGTCTCGGGTGCGATTTCTTTCAGTTCAATCTTCGGCTGCTGGGAGAGAAAGTCTACCAGTGTCGGCGCCTCGGTCAGTGATGCAATCCCAATCACCGCGGTTTTTTCTTCTGTTTGCTTGACTTGATACTCTTGGAGTTTAAATGTCCCGATGAGAATCACCGGCATGAGAATCACCGGCATGAGTAATGCTGTCATGAGCGTCCGGCGATCACGGAAGTTGTCGATGAGTTCTTTTTTCCAGACAATAAATATTTCTCGCATATTATTTCTTCTTCATCATATATTTCCCAGCTAACGCCCCGAGGATCCCGAGACCAATCAACACGTAGCTGACAATCTTCCCTGTCTCACCAAATAGCTCTGCTGCTTGGATAATGGCGCCGGCTACTACAAGTACTGCCCCCGCGTACCGGACAACGTTCGACGAGAGCTTCATCCCTGGCATATTCAGTGACGGTTTGCCTTTCTGGGCGTCGCGGAGCTGTTTCTCCTCGGCCATGCGTTCGGCTTCAAAGGCCGCTTCATCCCCCACGATATGGGTAAATGCCGCTTCGAGAGTGTCCTGACCTGTCTGGGTCTTGAGTTCATCGATGCTGCCAGTAGCGACCACCTTACCCCGATGAATGATGGTTACTCGATCACAGAGTTTCTCCGCGTCAAACATGTCATGGGTAGAGAGAACGACCAGTTTGCCCATATCCCGTGCCTGCTGCATGAAATTGATGACTGTCTGTGCCGCCAGCACATCGAGTCCAGCGGTCGGCTCGTCAAAAATTATCACTTTCGGATCATGAATAATAGAGCGGCCAATGGCTACCTTCTGCTTCATACCAGTCGAGAACTTACCCGCTCGGCGGTCGGCGAAGCGCTCCATATGCAGCAGTGTGATGACCTCTGCGATACGATCCTCAAGCTGCTGCCCCTGCATACCATACAGCTGCCCGAAATACCGCAGATTCTCCCGGGCGGTAAACCGGTCATAGAGCCCGATCTCCGCGGTCAGGACTCCAATCGTCTGGCGCACCGCTTCGTCATCAGTGGTGATATCATGTCCATCAATAGTCGCCGTACCATCGGTCGCTTCGAGGACAGTTGCGAGGACGCGCAGCGTGGTAGTCTTACCCGCACCGTTTGGCCCGAGTAACCCAAAAATTTCCCCTGCCCGCGCCTCAAAGGACACGTGGTCAACGGCCGTGAAATCACCAAACTTCTTTGTGAGATTTTTTACGGAGAGCATTATTTTTCTCGAGGTTGATCTTCGTTATTAAATGCTGTGCTTGAGTATATTTTTCTATGAATTAGCACGTATACGCCTGCCGAACCAAATGCTAAACTCAAGGTAAGATAATCGATAGGGATAATTCTTCGTGACAACGCACATCCAAGTAACTCGCATGACCCGCAGATTGGTGCGCCCTGATATTTTTCTTGACTTCTTTTTATTTCCTGGATGACACCGGAGCCAACCGTCCATCCGTCGTTGCAAACGCAGCATCCGGGCTCCCAATATTGAATCTGAGTCACTAAAACTATTCCTGCTACACCTATAGCTAATAAGACTACCCCCAATGTCTTTTTCATTTATTCATCTCCTTGTGGCTTCGAGAGTTCCATCGGCTCGACGCCGCCACCCTTTTCCGCAATCTTCACCACATCTTTGTCAATTTTCTTAAACTCTTTGTACGCACTATTGTACGTATTCACCGCCGTCCCGAGATGCTGACCGAGTTTCTGCAAATAACTATCATAGCTCATGATATGCTTCGACAGCGCTTCGACATTCTTGCGAATCTCCTTGGCCGATTCCTCGATCTGCATCGCGCGGAGACCCTGTAGTACTGTCTGGAGATATGCGAGGAATGACGTGGGTGACACAATGACCACGTGCTTCTCCTTAAACGCGTACTCAATCAAATCACGGGTCGCTACTTTGACCGCCCCGACTTTATTCACCAGGAGGTCATAGTAGATCGCCTCGGACGGAATAAACATAAAGGCGAACTCCATAGTGTTCTCCGTCGGGCGGACATATTTTGACGTTTCGTCGATACGATTCTTGAGATCCTGCTTAAACGCTTTCTCCAATGACTCACGCATCGAGTCGTTATCCGCCTCGAGGATGCGCTGATAATTCTCGAGTGAAAACTTAGAATCGACCGGGATAACTTTATCTTTGACGAAGACGACGGCATCCACGATCTCGCCGTCCTTAAATTTGTACTGCATCTGGTAGGAATTCGGGGGGAGGACATTCTTCAGTGTTTCCTCGAGATAATACTCCCCCAAGACGCCCCGCTGCTTCGGATTCGTCAGGGTCTCCTGGAGCTGTTTCAGCTGATCGGAGAATCCGAGCACCTGTCTATTCGTCTCATCCAATTTCGTGAGGCGCTCGGTAACATGTTGGACGATCTTGGCTGACTCGCCGAATTGCTGTTGGATAGCCTTGGTCGAATCAGCAAGTTTGCTGTCCATCGTCTTGGTCAAATCAGCACTGTGCTGATTGAGCTGAGCAATGCGTTCCTCGAGCCGAACCATTTTTTCGTGTAAATCTTTGTCCACGCCAATGGTACCATTGCCTGTGCGCATGGAAAAATAAATCGACAATATGCCGACCAGGATAAGCGCTCCGATAATGATAGTGACGATGTCCATATCCGATATTGTACTCCATTTCGGTCAGGAAAACAATCGATCTGCACTAAGGCTAGCGCAATCTTCTTAATAATAACAGTTATCCACAATGCCCCTCTTCACCCTGCATCAAAAAAGATGTATACTCAAAGTACTTACACATCCCACACACACTTTTTTCCAAACACAAACACAACACCACAAACCAAACACACTCTCTCACAACTTCATCTCGCTCTTTCCCTCTTACATCTACACTTAATTCGCTCATTCTCTCTTTATATAAATTTTCGGCCTCACGCATATGCGTCGAGGCCTCCTTTTTTTTTAACAAAATTTCTCGTCAATCACCTTTTTAGCATCCGGGGTCCGGGGCTTGAACGCTGAGCTCAGGCCCAAAACGGGCTTCATCCGCCAATCACAAAGAAATGGTACCCAGCCCGACCTGCCGGTCAGGCGGGGCGGGCGCACACGGAGTGAGGAGGCATGGTCCGCCAGAGGCGGATCGCGATGCATGTTCGAGCGTATGAGTCCGGCGAAGCTGGACAAAAAGCGAGTTACATCGCGAAAGGACGACGAGCCCGGGTGGGTTAATTTCTTTGTTTTGGCGGGAGTTCTTTTGTGCACCTTTTCTTGCGGACAAGAAAAGGTGCGGAGGAATTGAAGAGATCCTGAAATAGATCCTGAATCAAGTTCAGGACCTCCAGGTTCAGGATGAGGACAGGGATCGGGTCCGGAATGACAAGGGATTACTTCAGTTTAAAAAACTTCATAGCATTCCCCGTCGTCGCAGCTTCTATTTCCTCATACTTCAATTTTTTCACCTCAGCAATGCGATCTGCGACATACCGGACGAAGCGCGGCTCGTTGCGCTGACCGCGGACCATTTGCGGTGCGAGGTAGGGTGCGTCCGTCTCGACCATCATGCGATCGAGTGGAGTTTTCTTCACGACCTCCTCGAGTTTTTTCGTCTTGGGGAAGGTAACGATTCCGGTGAAGGAAATCATCAAGCCGGCATCAAGAATCTTCTTCGCGATAGTCCAATCCTCAGTGAAGCAGTGTACCACTGCCTTCTGGTAACCAGACTCTTTGATCATCTCGAGCATATCATCATACGCTTTCGCGGGATGTGCCTTCGCCCCACGAGTATGGATGATGATCGGTACGTCGAGTTTCTGTGCCAGACGGATGCCCCGGAGGAATGTCCACTTTTGTTTAGTCTCGAAATCTTCGTCTGAGACGCCCTCGGGTTTATGGAAATAATCGATGCCCATCTCTCCAATCGCCACGACCGGCTTGCCTTGTGCGAGTTCGGCATAGTCATCGGCTTTGAATTCTTCCGCGCGCGTCTTAAACGGCATTTCCTCTTCATCGACATACATCTCGAAGAGGTGGACAGGATGCAGGCCAATCGCCGCGTAGAATTGTCCCGGATATTGCTCAGCGAGCTTGATAGCGCGCTGACTGGTGGAATACTGTGAACCCACGTTGATTACTTTCATACCATCATCCAGTGTCCGCTGGACGACCTCATCGATGTCGTCTTTGTATGCCGAAAAATTAAGATGGCAGTGAGTGTCAACAAGCATCAGATTTCAATGACCTTAACCTTTAGCGAATCGGGTAGCAGTGGCGTGACAATGCTGGCAATGGTCATGAACAGTCCGGCCAGTATAGAATTATCAATCGCCTGGGAAAGGCCGGGAGAAATATCAAAACTACCGGCAACATAGAGCACTACTCCGATGACGAGCGCCCCCTCGACAAATCCGAGCATGGCCCCGGCCAGACGATTGGCCGAGCTGACGAAGGGAAATAGTTTGATCAGTTTAAAGCCGCTATCAAATGCCTTTGCCACCCACCCCACCAGCTGCGATGTCGCGATGAAGATAACCACAAACGCAACCAAATCCGCCATCTGTGGTTTCAGGAGGAAGAGTTGAAAAAAATTGGAAATCCCATCATACAAACTCCCGGCGGCCAGGATACCGACGACCACCCCGATGATG
Organism: Patescibacteria group bacterium; assembly: GCA_034678405.1. Taxonomy (GTDB): domain Bacteria; phylum Patescibacteriota; class Patescibacteriia; order UBA10025; family JAHIVO01; genus JAXDBW01. The sequence goes on from JAXDBW010000017.1 coordinate 7,988, forward strand.
GTGCCCAGCGTATGGACGAAGCCAAACCAAAAGCCGGAACCGATGAAGCCGATGAACAAAATAATGATGATGATATCGAGAATGCCCATAATTATTTACGCTGAAATAATGGCTCCCCTTTGGTAATCTTCGCGGCAGCAATTGCTCCGGCTATTTTTGCGGCGGTCTCTGGCATAAACGGCTCGATGAATGGGATGAGGTCAGCGAGGAAACGCGCCAATGCCCCGAGATTCTTTTCGAGTTCATGGCGTTTTGACTCATCTTTCGCCAGAGCCCACGGCTTCACGTCATCAATCATGTGGTTGGCGTCATCGATAGTCCGCCAGATGCCTTTCAGTGCTTCATCAAAGGCGAGCTGCTCAATATTATTTTTTACCTCGTCAAAAAATATCGGCGACTCTACGTCCTGCGGTATCTTCCCGTCCGCGTATTTCTCGATCATATTCAGCGTGCGGCTCACCAGATTACCGAGATTATTGGCGAGGTCAGCATTGTATTTCTCAGTAAAGAGTTCCGCTTTGATATCGCCGTCCTGTCCAAAGGGAAACTGGGAGAGAAGCAAATACCGCGTCGCATCACTGCCGTATTCTTTTACGAGATCATTGGGATCGATCACATTCCCGAGCGACTTACTCATCTTCTGGCCGTTCAGACTGAAAAACCCATGGGCGAATACTTGCTTCGGCGGCTCCTCACCGGCAGCGAGTAGCATGGCCGGCCAATAAATTGCATGGAATTTGATGATATCCTTCGCCATCAGATGTACATCGGCTGGCCACCATTTCGTAAACTCGGCTTCATCGCGTCCATAGCCGATCGCGGAAATATAATTCTGGAGCGCCTCAACCCAGACATAAATCTTCTGTGAGGGATCCGGAGGGAAATCAATGCCCCACTGCACCCGCTCCCGGGTGACTGAAAAATCTTTGAGATCTTGTTTGAAGAGTCCCATCACTTCATTCCGGCGGTGGGCGGGCGCCACTACCATCTCTCCTGACTCAATCAGTTGCTGTACCTGCGGCAAATATTGCTCGAGCTTAAAAAACCAATTCTTCTCTTTCACCACTTCCGGCGGTTTTTTGTGGATTGGACAGAGTCCATCGACGAGATCCTTCTCCGTATAGAAATCCTCACAGCCACGGCAGTACAATCCCTCATACTCTCCCTGATAGAGTGCGTCATGAGCATGGAGTTTCTCCATGAATACCTTCACCGACTGCTCGTGCTCGCGGAGGGTCGTCCGCATAAAGATGTCCTGACTGATATTGAGCTGTGCAAACGTGTCGGCAAACTCTTTGGCATTCTGATCGACGAAGTCCTGGACAGCCACACCGGCTGCTTCAGCACTCTCAGCGACCTTGTCCCCGTGCTCATCCGTACCGGTCAGGAAAAATACCTCATATCCCTGCTGACGGTAGTAGCGCGCCAAAACATCAGCCGCGATGGTCGTGTACGCATGACCGATATGCGGCTTATCATTGACGTAATAAATGGGAGTAGTGACATAAAATCTTTTTGCCATAATACGCTTAGTATACCCCAAAACAAGCCTGTTATCAAAAACGTCGGCGCATATTATTTGCCCGCCACGATCACCACAAATTCACCCTTCACCGTATCAGCTCGGAGCTGCTCGAGGACATGGGTAGCGCTCCCGCGATAGAGCGTCTCAAACTGTTTCGTCAGCTCGCGACCGACCACAACCCATCGGTCTTCATCCACCCGCTCCCCGAGCTCGGTCAGGGCTTTCTCGATACGAAATGGCGATTCATAAAAAATAGTTGTCTCTTTTGACTCCGCAATTTCATCCATTAACTTTTGGCGGCCTTTCTTGTGCGGGATGAACCCCAGGAAATGAAAGCGATCGGTTGGCAGCCCAGCTGCCGAGATGACGGTCGTCAGGGCTGATGGTCCAGGAATCGGCACGATAGCTGCTGAGTCTCCCAGTACCTCAACCACTTCAGCCACCAGCATATTCCCGGGATCGGACAGTCCCGGCGTACCAGCGTCGGTCACCAGCGCCAGCTGTTTGCCGCCACGCAGCAGCTCGATGATATGATCCACGCGCGGCTGGCCCGAGTGCTGATGATAGCTAATCAAGGGAACCTCAATCTCATAGTGCTTCAGGAGTCGGATCGTATGGCGCGTATCCTCACACAGTACGAAATCAACCTCCTTCAGTATCCGGAGGGCGCGGAGCGTGATATCCTCGAGATTGCCGATTGGCGTGGCAATGATATAGAGAATCCCAGTCTTCATATACTTCATCATAGCATAGCCCACGCAGACAAAAAAGGGATCTCCCACGCTCGCCGATAATTTTCTTTCCTTGACATATAATACTGATTGTAATAATGTGGCGCTGTATTGTTCTTCATACAATGATGAACGTGCCGCGAGCGTAACGTATTATTCTGCTCTCGGTAACACATCTTCAACAATATTCAAATTCAACCGGCACATGTGCCACAAGGAGGAAGACATGTCTTCTTTTAGCGAGGGTCAAACTCATCTATTGATGAACAGGCTCGAAGCAGAAGGGTTTACACCAAATGATGTAACCCAATTGGGTCAGTACCCCGATCTGGTCAGGTTACGAGAAGTCCTGCGAGGGGTGGCAATGATCTCTTACATAACGCGGTTGCTGGTGCGCACACCATTTACCCCTGCACGTATCTCAAGGAAGCATCCCTGGATTATCAGCGCAGAGGGCTTGGCGCGTGCCAGGGAAAGGGTGCTTCCGGTTGAACGAATCACCGTGGAACACTATTCGCACCACGAGAAAAATTGGGTTCCTGATATCGTGGTTCTGGAAAAGGTGTGGTCCAGTATAAAAAACCCGTTGCTGGACGCCAGCGATTTTCTCGCCCTCTGGAATGATCCCCACCATGCGGCGCTCAACTGGCTCTATCGCTCTCAGGGCATCACGGAATTAACCTTCTGGGGTACTATTCTGCAATATGGGATGCTTGGCAGTGGGGCTGTGCTCTTCCTGAAGCGAGACTCGAGGGATGGCCGCTGGCACTACGACACGGTGCACTTCGCTGATCATGTGTATTGCCGTATTTTTCCTATTGCTGTTCTTTCGAATATACCATCATCAGAGTGAAGCGGCGAGGCAAGCGCTCCTTCAGCGCCAAGAAATCAGCCAGCCCGCTGCATAAGCGATACCGCTGATACTGTATTCCGGACTGCAGCCGTCCTGCTGCAGTCTTTTTTTATGCTTCGAGTGTGGCTTCCCGACCTTCTTTGGCCGTGGTGAAGTCGTCGGTAAATGTCTTGATCATCAGAGCAAACGGTACGGCGAGGAGTAAGCCCGGGATACCAGCCAACTTTGCCCCAACGAGCATGACGATGATGACCACGAGCGGATTGAGGCCGACGGCTTTTTGCATGACTTTTGGCACGATGAAATGATTCTCCAGTTGCTGCACGATGATATAGAGCACCACCACCGCGATGGCGAGGAGGAAATTTCCGGTGGTTAGCGCGAGGAGGACTGCGGGGATTGCCCCAATCGTCGGCCCTAAATACGGAATAAATTCAGTCAAACCAGCCCAGAGCGCCAAGACCAGCGCATAGTCCATGCCGAGAATCTCCAGCCCAATGAAGGTCAGCACACCAATAATCAAACTGAGGATCAGCTGTCCCCGAAGCCATGACTGCAGTCTGTCCTGGGATCGATTGACCAGTTGGAAGACATAGGGCTGATATTTGACTGGCGTCACTGCCCGGAGGAATTTCTTCAGCGCGCTATCCTCGAGCAGCATGTAGAATGTAATGACCACGACACCAATAAATGAGAAAAACCCACCGAAGATGCTCCCGAGCAGTGAGAACACACCACCCGTTGACTGACCGATATTGAGCTGGAGTGATTTAAACGCCGCATCGAGATTGTCGATAACTCTTTGCTGCAATGAGAAATCCTGGAACTGCTCGAAGCCTGAGACGACTTGATTGTAATACTCGGGGAAATGAGTGGCGATCTGTGAGACCTGAGTCGCGATCGGCGGGACGAGCACCAGGAGTACTCCGATAAATGAGCCGAAGAATAAGAGATAAATAAAGGTAGCGGCTACCACACGGGGAATTTTCCTGCGCTGGAGGCTATTGACCCACGGGTTGAGAGCGCTCGCGAGGATAACAGACACGATAATAATGACGAGCACATCCCGCAGCAAATACAGTACAGCTAAAATACCGATAACCAAGAGAAACTTGAGAATCGTGGTCGTGGAAATGTTGATGGTGAGATGTTTGTCGCGTTCTTCCGCCATACGATATATCTCCGCCAGTTAGTATACTACAGCTGCAATAGTCTGGAAAACGGGGCCGCGTCCTTCATCGGGCCGATCAGAGCGAGGTTCAGATGCGACTGCTGCATTACTTCACGGGCAACCGTTTTGATTTCTGCTGCGGTGACCCGCTCTAAACGCTTCACCTGCTCAGCCGGCGTCTTGATGCTATCCTCAAAAAGTAACTGTCGGGAGAGCCAGGTCGCCACACTGTCAGACGCTTCGAGATCGAGGATGAGCTTGCCTTTGAGAAACTCCTTGGCCTTCTTCAGTTCGCTCGCGGTCACACCGCCAGTCCTCACTTTCTTCAGTTCCTGAAGGATGGCAGTGATTGCTTCATCAATTCTACGTTTATCGAGACCCGCCTGAATCATGAAGACGCCTGTGTCCTCATAGGGACTGGCGCTGGCACGGATGAAATAGCAGAGGCCTTTCTTTTCCCGGATCGTCATGAAGAGCCGCGAGCTCATATTGCCCCCCAGGATAACGGTGAGGAGATACAGAGCATACAGTTTTTTATTTCCATACGGATACGCCGGAAACCCCAGTCCGAGCTGGACCTGCTCGGTGTCTTTGTACTTCACCATCACATGCGGGCTCCGCTGCATCGCGCCCAGTCGTTTAAAACTAAAGGCACCCCGACCCGCGCGGCTGGTATTAAATTTTGCGGCCAGCTCATCGACGATAGCATCAGTCACATTACCGGCGACTGCCACGATCATATTTTTTGGGACGTAGTATTTCCGATAATAATCCAGCAACTGTTTACGCGTCACTTTTTGAATCACTGATTTCGGGCCGGCGATATTCCATCCCAGCGGCTGGTCGCCCCAGATCGTCTGCTCAAACACGTCCTCCATCATCATCATGGGATTATCCTCATACATATTGATCTCCTCGATGATCACGCCCCGCTCCCGCTCGATCTCTTTCGGATTGAATATCGAATGCTGGAGCATATCAGAAAGCATGTCGATCAGGAGGTTCACCTTGTCTACGTGAGCTTTGATATAGTAGCCCGTCACATCTTTACTGGTAAAGGCATTATAGTCAGCGCCGATGCCATCGAGCTCTTTCGTAATCCTCAGCGCGGTCGGCCGCTTCGTCGTCCCCTTAAACATCAAATGCTCCACGAAATGTGAAATGCCATTAATCTGTCTGGTCTCGTAGCGCGAACCAACCTTGACTAAGACGAGGACGGTCACTGCCTTCGTATCGCGGAGTGGCGAGACGATGACCCGCATGCCGTTTTTGAGTCTGTGTGTTTTGAACATAAACGTTTGTTGTCATTCTGAGCCGGAGGCGAAGAATCTCCTCCGCCACCGGCGGAGGTGCCCACAGCATAATAATTAACTAATGCAAATCTTGGATCATTTCATTGCCTCGGCTATGGAAGCCGAGTTTTTCGTAGAATGGAATGTTGTGGTCAGAGCAATCCAGGAGTATCCGATAGCAGCCTGCTTTCTTCGCTGTCTTGATCGCCTGTTCCATCAGCGCGCGGCCAATCCCCCGACCTTCAAAGCCAGGTCGGACCACGACATCCTCCACGTGCGCCAGCCAGCCACAGTCATGGATAAATTTCGGCTCGACGAAGACAGTCGTCGCACCGATAACTTCGCCATTCTCTTTGTCGATGGCGACGAAGACATGATGGTTCTTGTTCTGCTTGATGCGCTTAAACTGTTTCAGCCCTTTCTCCGTATCTGAAACCGTCGAGTCTGACAAATGCGCCAGAGTGGTGAAGAACCCGGGCGTGATATATTTCTTTTTTAATTTCTTGATCTGGTAACTCATCCTAATTTCTCAGACAAATACGCCACGAGCTCATCAATCGCCACCCGCTCCTGCTCCATGGTATCGCGGTCACGCACGGTGACTTGGTGGTCATCATTACTGTCGAAATCATACGTCACACAGTACGGCGTGCCGATTTCATCCTGGCGACGGTACCGCCGGCCGATGGAGGCGACATCATCATACTGGATATTCCAGTGCTGCCGCAGGGTCTCGGCAATCTCCTGAGC
>JAXDBW010000018.1:0-8117 GCA_034678405.1 Patescibacteria group bacterium
TATGGTAATGATGTAGAGTTTTATAATAACAGCGGGGGGCGCAGTGTCACTGCTGCCAGCGGGACCTATGTCATCAGCGGCGATCTGATCCAGACCTGTGTCGCCTGCGGTGGTCTGACTGGAGATTTCAATACAAACGATCCCGATGTTACCATCGCGGGCGGAGTATCGATTGCCTCGAATTCCACACTCTCAGCTCCGCCGACCGGCACGTTTAGTGTCGGAGGTAACTGGGCCAATAGCGGTAACTTCACGGACAATGGGGGTACGGTGACACTCAACGGGACGGGTCAGCAGACGCTCTCCGGACAGATGACCGGCGCGAGTGATGATTTCAGTAATCTGATCGTCACCAATGCCGGCGTAACTGATCCGGACATCATCTTTTCCGCCGGGGCGGACGTGACCGGAACATTTACGGCGAGTACGGCCAGCAGTCAGCTGCAGTTCCTGGCCGGCGGGACCTATACGTTCAATAATGTCGTACTTAATGGCCAGGCTGAGGGGACCCGAGTCTACCTCCGCTCATCCTCGACTGGGACCCAGTGGAACCTCGTGAGTGCGGGCACACAGTCCGTGTCGAATACCAATGTACGCGATTCAAATGCCTGTGGTGGTGACACCATCGACGCGACCGATGGGACAAACTTCGACGCGACGCATAACGACTGCTGGGATTTCAATACAATTACCTTTACGATTTCCGATACATCTATCGGATTTGGGACACTGAGCGCGACAGCTACCCGATACGCCACAGGTGACGGCACGGGATCCGGGACTGAGACAGAGGCGCACACCCTCGTGGCAGCCACTAATGCTGACAACGGCTATTCCATCATGATTAATGGCAATACGCTGACCAATGGCCTCAGCGATACGATCGACTACATCGGCGGATCGAATACCGCTCCGTCGACTGGTACCGAACAGTTTGGCATCCGTCTCACGGCCAGCGGGGGATCGGGAACGGTCAGCGCTCCCTATGCTGCCGCGGGATTTGCGTACGACTTGCTCAACTTCCCGGATATCATTGCTTCGTCGCCGGGGCCGAGTACGGCTACGACGTACTCTATCAGATATATGTCAAATATCAGCTCACTTACTGAGCCAGGCAGCTATTCGGCTGATATGACCTATGTTATGATTCCGAATTTTTAGGAATAATAGCTATTAATATGTGTATAAAATTGACTTTTGAGAAAAACTGTGATATAGTATATGATATAAAAGTCACTGGAGGTGATTAACAATATTTAGGTTCAATGTCTATGAAGAAGTTCAAAAAATTATCAATCATCATGCTGGCGGCACTGGTCATCGTGGCCATCGGGACTCCCCGGGCGACACTCCACGCTGCCGCTTTGACGAGCATGAGCGATACGATGACCCGGCTCCAGATATCGACGGACTCGGATCATACGATCGCCTTTACGACGGCTACTACGTTAAGCGCGGCTGATACAATCAAGATTCAGTTTGATCCGACCGGCGACGCTTTCGTCCTGAAGGGGACGCTGGACTATGCGGATATGACCGGCACGGGTTTCACGGTGGTAAATGCTTGTGGTGTCGGTGGTGATGAGGTAACCGCAGCGGTCGACACCTCTGCTCCAGATGAAAATATCACCCTGACGGTATGTGCTGGTGACACGGTGGCTGCTGGAGCACTCCAGCTCGACATCGCCAACGGCGAAATCACCAATCCATCCAGTGCCGATACCTATGAAATTGATATTACGACTTCGAGCGATTCTGGCGCTCTGTCAGTCGTCATTGTCAATGATGATACAGTGACAGTCGATGCGACCGTTGATCCATCACTGACCTTTAGCATCACTGATACGGCTATTGGTTTTGGTTCACTGAGCTCGACAGCCGCTCGATTTGCCACGGGTGATGGGACTGGCTCGGCTACCGAGACAGGAGCGCACGATCTCGTCGCTGGCACAAACGCCACGGGTGGATATTCGATCACACTCAATGGTGCCACTCTCACCTCGGGCGCCGCTGATACGATTACCGCTATCGGCGGGACGAATTCCGCTTCATCAGTGGGGAGTGAGCAGTTTGGCGTCCGGTATACTGCTTCGGGCGGCAGCGGCACAGTCAGCGCCCCGTATGCCGCGGCTGGCTATGCATTTGATACTGCAAACTTTCCGGATGAAATTGCCTCGGTCAGCGGCCCCTCAGCGGACACGACCTACTCTGCTCGATATATCGCCAATATCGCCTCAAACACTGAGGCTGGCACCTATACTGCGGATCTAACCTACATCGCGACTGCAACGTTCTAGTTAGCATCCTCACATAAATAAACCTATTAAAAAAATAAGGGGGAAGGATATGTATAAAAAACTGATACTGGGCGTGTGCTTCGTAGTTGCAGGGTTATTTCTCGTGGCTGCCAGTGACGTGCATGCCATCACGATTATTCCACCGTCGCTCGAGTTTGAAGCGCCGCCGGGGCAAACGTATGAGACGACCGTCAAGTTATTTAATGAAACTGATCAGACCGTCATCCTGTATTCCGAAGCCACGAACTTTGGGGCTGCTGGCGAGACAGGCCGACCATCCTATCGGTTTGATGCCGAGCCCGAGGGTCTCAGCTCATGGATCACTGTCGAGCCGGGTCCCTATACACTCGATCCCGGCGCTCGCGTAACCGTCCCGATAACTATCGCGCCTCCGGCAGATGCTGAACCGGGTGGACACTATGCGGCACTGTTTTTCTCTGATCAGCCAAAAGATGCGGAGCAGGGCGGGGCTGTCGCCGTCGGATCGAAGATTGGCATCCTCCTCCTGGCGCGGGTCCCCGGCGATGTGACTGAGGCCGGCGCGATCAAAGAGTTTTATCTCGAAGACAAACCGACATCAGTCAATCGACTGCCGATCACTTTTGTGACGCGCTATGAGAATACTGGCAACGTCCATCTCCGACCGACTGGCATGATTGAGGTACAGAATATGTTTGGCAGCTCAGTAGCTTCAATCGACTTTAATCCCTCAAATGGTGCCACGCTTCCAAACACTATCCGCAAATACGATACGGTATGGCAAAAAGGTACTGTCGACGAGAGTGGCGGCTTCTGGACCGAGTTTAAAAACGAACGGAACAATTTCGCGATTGGCCGATACACTGCCACCGTCAGTCTGGAGGCAGGGGTTGATACAATCATTTCAGATAGCGCTGCAGTTACATTTTGGGTAGTGCCGTGGCGGGTGATGATTGTCTGGGGTATCGGCGTCATCATTATTCTCTTCATTCTCTGGTTCCTGATCAAACGCTACAACAAATGGGTTGTCGCCAAGGCAATGAGTCAATCCGCCGCTCCATCTCAACCAAAAAAAAAGGACGAGAAGCAAACGACGGATAATAAGTAATTATTACCACCGTGCTGGTACTCCGGTATGTCTTCCAGTACGGGGCCCTCGCGCTCATTGCCGTCTGGCTCTTGAGCGCGAATTTGGTTTCGGCCATTGATGTCACCGTCTCCGGCGTCGTCGAGGCGCCTACTCCGGAAACGCCCGATACGATCATTCAATTCAGCGGGTGGGCGTATCCGAACGCCACGGTGACCCTCCGCCAGGACGGCACGATACTCACGACGACGACCGCATCGAGTACCGCGGCGTTTTCGACCAGCAACATCGTAACACCCGGTACCCATACGTATACACTGGTCGCGACTGACGGCTCGGGGCGTACGAGCAGTACTGCGTCATTTACCATTACCTTGAGTGAGGGAGCGACCATCGGGGTGAGCAATGTCTTTCTCAGTCCATCAGTCGTAGCCACGACGACGAGCATCGATACTGATGAGTCATCTACGCTCCAGGGTACGAGCCGACCAAATAGTACGATCACCATCTATGTTACTTCGACGGCTATCGGCGGGGGCTCGACCAATCGGCAATTCACTACCACGAGTAGCGCTGTGGGCGCGTGGAGTCGGGCATTTACCGGGGCTGAGCTCGGTGTCGGATCACACGATATCCGGACTCGTGCCACGAGTGGCAGTCAGACCTCCGAGTATAGCCCGACCGTGACTGTCGCGGTGAATCAGGTTGATCTGTGTTCGACTTCGACCCCAGGTGATATCAACTGTGATGGAAGCGTTGATCTCGTTGACTTCAGCATTCTCCTTTTTTATTGGCAGGTGACAAATCCCGCAAACGCACGAGCTGATATCAATGCTGATACGACAGTCAATGTAACTGATTTCAGTATCTTACTCTACTATTGGACGGGATAATATGAGCATCCGACGAAACATACTCGTAGTGGGCATCGTCATAGTCGCTGGCTTCGTGATCAGCGCGCTCCCAGTTCGAGCTGTCGTGATGAGCCCAAGTCCCCAGACCGAGACGGTTAGCGTTGATTCGACATTCCCCGTCGAGATCCGTCTCGACAGTGAGCAAGAGTTTATCAATGTCGTCCAGGCGGTTATCACGTATCCGACTGATCTGCTCAGCGTCCAATCTATAGAATGGGGCGACTCATTCCTCACGATGTGGGTGCAGCAGCCGACCGTAGTGGAGTCGAGTGGCATGATTACTCTGACTGGTGGTAAGCCAAACGGAACGCTTGTGGTCGATAGTCCAGTCGTCACCATTACGTTCCGTGCCCGGACGCTCGGTACTGCGACGGTGCACATTGATCGTGAAGCCTCGAGTGTCCATCTCAATGACGGCAATGGTACTGATACGGATCTTACCACCATTGATGGGACCTATGACATAGCAAATGCGTCTCCGTATGCGCTTGATATTTCGTCGCCCACTCACCCCGACCAGGATGCCTGGTATCCGCAGGACACATTTATTGCTGAGTGGCAGCCGCGGGGGAGCGCTTTCTACAGCTATACGCTGGGAGCAAGTCCCGCGGATCAGCCTGATGAATTTGTCGACGACCCTCAGGACCAAGCTGTCTATAGTGGCCTCGCTGATGGAGTGCACTACTTCGTGCTCAATGAAAAACTACCAAATGATGTTTGGGAAACGGTTGGCGCACGCCGCGTCAAGGTGGATACCACCCCACCCCTGCCGATCTCGGCAATAGTGAGTCGTGATGGCAATACCGTCGGCGGGAGATATTTCCTTAGTTTCAATACATATGATGCGACATCTGGTGTGGATCACTACGAGGTAGTCGAGGGGAGTCAGTTGGTTTCACCAGCGAGGAGCCCCTATCTCCTGACCGACCAAGCCAATCCACAAAAGATCGTTGTCCGTGCCTTTGACCGAGCTGGCAATAAGCAGGAAACAATCATTGATCATACCGGGAATGGTCGGGTAGCAGACGAGGGGTTTGATACAAATATTTTACTCCTGACAGGTATCAGTATCGGCATTATCGCCCTGGTGCTCGGGGGGTATATGATTCGTCAGCGTAAGAAACGCATATGATATGGCGTAGGGGGGGCATCATCCTTGGCATCATCCTGGGGATTATATTCTGTGCGGGCACTGCCCAGGCGGCCAGTCTGCAGCTGAGTCCGAGCAGTGGCAGCGTCGAAATGGGCGGGACGCTCACGGTGACACTCCAGGTAAACACCGCTGGGGTCGCGATCAATGCCGCCGAATCCACAGTGACGTTTCCCACAAGCCTCCTTCAGGTGGGCTCAATCAATCAGTCGGGCATCTTTTCGTTTTGGGCGGTTAATCCGTCGTATTCAAATTCGTCAGGTACAATCCAGTTTAGCGGTGGACTCCCTAGCCCTGGTTATACCGGCAGTGCGGGCACGATTATTACTGTCCAGTTCAATGTAGTGGGGAGCGGCACCGCGTCTATCGCTACCCAGGCGAGTAGAGTATTAGCCAATGATGGTTCGGGTACCGACGTGCTCGATACCGAGGCAGCTACTATCGGCACCTTTACCATAACGGAACACGCGGCGGTGCTTCCTGAAGCGCCGATAGTGTCCTCGGTGACGCACCCCGATCAGGATACATGGTATGCCGATGGCGCTCCGAGTTTCTCATGGAATAAGCCTGACGGGGTCGCTAATTTCAGTTTTCAGTTTGACGATCAGGTAGACAGTGAGCCCGACACGGTGGCCGATAGCACTGATACAAGTATGAGCTATACCGATACGGGTGACGGGGTGTGGTTTTTCCATATCCGAGCAGAGAATGATGATGGCTGGGGGCCAACAGCGCACTACCGGGTGCAGATCGACACCCTCGCTCCGGAGGCATTTACTCTCTCATTTCTCGACGGGACCAATCTCAGTAATCGCACGCTCCGTGTCTCATTTGCCACGACCGATAGTGGTTCGGGCATCGCGTACTATACCGTCAAGGTCGGTTCAGCCACGGCCGTCCGGGTTGATATTGGTAACACTAGCCCCTATATCCAGGAAAATCTTCCCTATGGGCAGCAGGTCGTGATTGTCTCGGCAATTGATGCGGCCGGTAATGTCCGGACAGCTCAGCGAACGATTACCGTGGTGCGGCCAAATCCACCCGTCCTTGTCGTGGATGAAAAGGACCAGCCTGATACGATCATCCTCGATACGATCAATGAAGTGCTCCCCAAACCGGTACGTGATATCACCAACCAAGTTGGTCAGGTCGTGAAGAGCTTGCAGAAAAATGAACAAGTCATCAAAGTCATCGAGGAGGTCATCACGCCTGTCGTGAGCACCACCGCTATCGTGACCGCCACGGGTGTGGCCACGACGGTGACTGCGCTACAATTAGGAAATGTGCTGTATCTCTTCCTCCGACTGGGGTATCTCTGGTTCGTCCCGGTGGCGGTCGGTAAACGGCGCAAGCCATGGGGTGTCGTATTCGACAGTACCACCAATCAGCCACTGCGCCGATCAATCGTGCGACTATTCTCAAAGGAATTTAACAAGCTGAAGGAAACCATGATTACCGATGGTGAGGGTCGATTTGGCTTCTTGGTAGAGCAGGGGAAATTTTATGTGACCGTCGAGCGACAGGGCTATACGTTTCCATCGAAGCTCCTCCGCTCCGCCTCATCGACGCCATTTGATCAGATTTACCTCGGCGACACGATCGACGTCAAGGATCCGACAGCCCAGACGCTGGCCATCAACGTGCCGATTGATCCTGACCAGCGCGATATCCCGCGTGGTCGGATATTGTGGATGCGACTGTTGAATAATGTCGGTACGTGGCTCGAGCGTATCAGTCTGCCACTCCTGATCGTTGGCACCCTCGCCAGTTGGGCGACATTGGTGGTGCAGCCAGAGACAAATAACTATCTCTTCTTGATGGTGTATGGACTGCTGATCATCATGAAATACCTCGTGTCGCATCACTACGAGCGGTCGTATGGGACGGTCCTGGACGCGGAGAATAATGAACCGATTGAACTCGGTGTCGTCCGTATCTATAATGTCCGCTCCGGTACAGTGGTAGGCACCCGGGTGACCAATGCCGCCGGTCTCTTCCAGGCACTTGTCGCTCCCGGTAAATACTATATCGTGGTGGTGAAATCCGGTTATCTGCCATTCCAGAGTAAACCCATCGTGGTGACGAAGGAGCGCGGGATTATTCGCTTGACCGTCAAACTACAGAAGAAAGCCGGCGAAGGAGAACAGCAAGCTCAGTCTTCTGGTTCGGTCGAGCTCCAGTCAATACATGGACAGCAGAGTGTCTTCACCCCGCCACCGCAGCAGACAGTCAGTGAGAGCACAACAACGAATGCCGCGGAGATGACCACTACGCGAGGAGGAGCAGATTCACCGTTTGCGCCGCCCACCCTACATGCCGTAGAGAAGAAAGAAGATAGTTTCGCTCCCCAGCCGAAGAAGAAAAAAGGAGAAGGGGAGGCCAAAACCAAGTAGTTGACCGTCGGATAAGTTGTGTTATACTGGTTCTAATTCAATAATTTGTCCCCATGCCGTGGGCTTGTAGCTCAGTTGGTTAGAGCGCCACATTGACATTGTGGAGGTCAGAGGTTCGACTCCTCTCAAGCCCACCAGCGGCCCCTTGTTGCTCTGGGTTGCGCGAAGTAAAAGCATTGACTCCGCTCCACCCGGCGCAACGGTTCCGCTTTCCGCGCCGCTGCATGCTCCGCATCGTCACGCAGCTTGCTCGTTACACTGCGCTCACTGCTACGATTTGTGCGCACTTCAGCGTCG